>NZ_JACCQA010000007.1:0-254099 GCF_015712215.1 Burkholderia sp. 9779_493 | reverse complement strand
AACCTGACGCGCGCCGCCGCGAACGCGCAAGTGCCGCGCCCCGCGCCCGCCCCGCTTCCGGTCGGATTCGAACCCGTCCGGCCGCGTCCGACCGCCGCGCGGCCGGCCACCGCTGCGCTGACGCAGACCGCGCCGCGCGCGACCGTCACGCCGCGACCGGCCGGCACGCAAGCGCAACGTCCGCCGGTGCGCCCGGTCGCGGGCACGGCGGCCACCGGCCAGTCGCCGGACGCGGCACGTCGCCGCCCGGCGCCGCCCGCCCCGGCGCGCGCACCGCTCTATGCGTGGAACGAGAAGCCGGCCGCGCCGATTACGCCGGCGCCGAGCGTTCACGACACGCTGCGTTCGATCGAGGCCAGCACCGCGCAATGGGCGTCGCTGGGCGGCGCACAGACGGCCGATGCAACGCACGCGGCAACCGCGGCCGCCGCCGTGGCAGCAGGCAGCGTGGCCGCGCCGGTATCGGCGGCATCGGCGGTCGCGTCGAACGCATTCGCCTCCGCGGCACATGACGTTGCAGCCCAGGACACCAACGTTCCGGCAGCACACAAAGAACACGATGCCGTGCCCGCGTACGACGATGGCGCGCCGATCGTGCTCGACGCCTTCATGCCGGCAGAATCGAGCATCACGCAGGCGCCGGCTGGCGAGTTGCGTGGCCCTGCGCTCGATGACGCTACATCGCACGCGCTGCCGGAAACCGGCACCGACGATCGCGTGGTTTCGCATCACGCCGACGACGAGATCCGTCACGTCGACGATGCGCCCGCCGCGCCGGCATTCGAGATCGCAGCCGCGCCGTCGTTCGACGCGCCCATCGATCTCGCGCCGTGGGAAGACGTTGTCAGCGCGCCGGTTTCCGCCCTCGACGTGTCGACCGAAAATTCGATCGCCGAATCGCTGGCGAACACCGCAGGATCGGAATCCGCTCATTCAGCCTCCACGCAAACAGGCGATGCAGCGGTTCGCGACCTCGGCACCAGCACGCCGGCCGGGTCCGTCGATATCGACGACAAGGACGACGCGCAACCGGCGGCTGCCATCGACCGCGCCGCACCGGTCCACGTGCCGCAAGGCGCTGCCGATGCGCACGCCGGTGTAACACCCGTCGAAAGCATCGTTCCGTTCGCTGCGCTGCCCTCTTCGTCGATCGCGCAGACGTCTGCCCGCACGCTTTCCGGGACCGCGTCGACTGCGGCAACGTCCGCACCGGCCGGATCGCAGCCTGCACCGGAAGCTGGCAAGGCAATGGAGGCGGACCCAGCGGCACCGCTGTCGGCCGGCGCTCAACGCGCGACGCCCGCCGCCACACAGTGGACAGCCCCGACGATGCCGTCCGCTGCGGCACCGGCGACCGTCGCTTCGGAAGTGCCGAAATCGCCCGCGGCTCAACCGTTTGCCGCAGCTTCGACGGCTTCGGCCATCGCCGCATCGCCACTGGCCGGCACGGCTCATGACTCGACTGCACAAGCATCCACACCCGCATCGAGCGTCGCCCCCGCTACCGCCGCCATCTCACCCGTTGGCATAACCGGCACCGCGTCCGCTTCGCTGACGCAACCGGCCGCATCGGCACCGCCCGTTACTTCCGCCGCGCCGGCATCGCCGGCCGGTGTTACGGGCATGACTTACGGTTCGCTTTCCGGCGCTTCGACGCCCGCATCGACCGCTGCGCCCGTCGTGACGGCATCGACGACCGGTACGTCGGGTTCGACGTTCGGTTCGATCGCGCCGACGCCGGACACATCGGCGCCCGCCATCGCGACGCCCGCGACTTTCACGTCCGCGCCGAACGCTGCACCGTCTTCCGCGCCGGCATCGACGCTTCCCGCCAGCACGGCGACCACGTCGACCGGTACAACGACCACGACCTTCGCTACATCCGGCTCATCCGGCGCAGTCACCCCGCAGCCGCCAATCAGCTTGCCGGTGTCGCCCACCGCGTCCACCACGACGTCGGCGTCCTTCAGCGCGCTCGCTCCGGCCACCACGGCCGCCGCCACTCCGGCCCACCCGCCCGCGGGTGCGCCTTCAGCCGCAGCCGGATCGCCGATGTCGATCGCGCCCGTACCTGCCGCAACCACAACCGCAGCCGCAACCCAGACGTTCACGACATCGCCCGCCCCTGCCGCTTCGTCGGCAGGCTGGACCATGTCGCATGACGTGACCGCGACGCCGACCGCGGCACCGCCGGCAGCAATCGTCCCCGGCACGAACCTCCCGGCCACGCCGGCAGCCGTCAGTTCGGCGCCGCCGACCGTGATCCCGCCAATCGGCGCACCCGCGGCCCATGCAACCGAGGCCACCGAAGCAACCGAACCGCCCCCGGCCGACACCCCCGTCCGTCAGCCGCGCCCGAACGCGTTCGAATTCCACGCACCCGCGTCGTTCAGCGTCGAACTGCCGACGCTCGACCTGCTCGAACCGGCATCCGACGACATCGAAACGATCACCGAGGAACACCTCGCGCAAACCGCGCAGGTGATCGAGCAGCGGCTGCAGGAATTCAAGGTGCCGGTGACGGTGGTCGGTGCATCGGCCGGCCCCGTGATCACGCGCTTCGAGATCGAACCCGCGCTCGGCGTGCGCGGCAGCCAGATCGTCGGCCTGATGAAGGATCTGTCGCGCGGCCTCGGCCTCACGTCGATCCGCGTCGTCGAGACGATTCCCGGCAAGACCTGCATGGGCCTCGAACTGCCGAACGCGAAGCGTCAGGTGATCCGCCTGTCGGAAATTCTTGCCGCACGCGAATATCAGCATTCGCCGTCGCAACTGACGATCGCGATGGGCAAGGACATCACCGGCCATCCGGTCGTCACCGACCTCGCGAAGGCGCCGCACATGCTCGTTGCCGGTACAACCGGTTCGGGCAAGTCGGTCGCGATCAACGCGATGATCCTGTCGCTGCTGTACAAGGCGACGCCGGAAGACGTGCGGCTCATCATGATCGACCCGAAGATGCTGGAGTTGTCGGTCTACGAAGGCATCCCGCACCTGCTCGCGCCGGTCGTCACCGACATGAAGCTCGCGGCCAACGCGCTGAACTGGTGCGTCGGCGAAATGGAGAAGCGCTACCGGCTGATGTCGGCCGTCGGCGTGCGCAACCTCGCGGGCTTCAACCAGAAGATCCGCGACGCGGAAGCGAAGGAAAAGAAGATCGGCAACCCGTTCTCGCTGACGCCCGACGATCCGGAGCCGCTGTCGAAGCTGCCGCTGATCGTCGTCGTGATCGACGAGCTGGCCGACCTGATGATGGTGGCCGGCAAGAAGATCGAGGAGCTGATCGCCCGCCTCGCGCAGAAGGCGCGCGCGGCCGGCATCCACCTGATCCTCGCGACCCAGCGGCCGTCCGTCGACGTGATCACGGGCCTCATCAAGGCGAACATCCCGACGCGCGTCGCGTTCCAGGTATCGTCGAAGATCGACTCGCGCACGATCCTCGACCAGATGGGTGCGGAGTCGCTGCTCGGGATGGGCGACATGCTGTTCCTGCCGCCCGGCACCGGCTATCCGCAGCGCGTGCACGGCGCGTTCGTCGCCGACGAGGAAGTGCACCGGATCGTCGAGTACCTGAAGCAGTTCGGCGAGCCGCAGTACGAGGAAGGCATCCTCGACGGCCCGGCCGCCGACGGCGCGACGCAGGACCTGTTCGGCGACGCGCCGGACGCGGAAGCCGATCCGCTGTACGACGAAGCGGTCGCATTCGTCGTGCGCACGCGGCGCGCGTCGATCTCGTCGGTGCAGCGGCAGTTGCGCATCGGCTACAACCGCGCGGCGCGCCTCGTCGAGCAGATGGAAGCGGCCGGCCTCGTGTCGGCGATGGGCATCAACGGCAGCCGCGAGGTACTCGTGCCGGCCGCGGCCGACTGAAGCCGGCAGGCCGGCGGCCGCGAATCATCGATCCGGGCGTGCCACACAACCGATCGCCCCGCAAAAAAAGGCGCTGCCTCGGCAGCGCCTTTTGCATTTACTGCACCGGCACCAGCTTGAAGTCGACCGGCTTGCCGACCGCGACCTTCTGCGGATTCGCGCCGAGTTGCCCGGTTTCGACATCGCGGCTGAACACGTAGAACGTGTCGCTGTCCTGGTTGCCGACGATCAGCCACTTGCCGGTCGGATCGATCAGGAATTCGCGCGGCGTCTTGCCGAGGCTCGACTGGCGACCGACGTGCTTCAACCGGCCGTCGGCCTTGTTCACCGCGTAGATCACGAGGTCGTTCGCGTCGCCGCGGTTGCTCGCGTACAGGAAGCGGCCGTCCGGCGACAGGTGGATCGCGCCGCCGCCGACCTTGCCCTTGAAGCCCGGCGCCGTCATCGGCAGCGTCTCGATCGGCGTCAGCTTGCCGTCGTGGTAGCCGAACACCTCGACCGATGCGTTCAGCTCGCTCGTCACGTACGCGAACCGGCCGTCGGCGCTGAACACCATGTGGCGCGGGCCCGAGCCGGCCTTCACCGGCGTGTAGCGCCCCTCGGTCGGGCTGATCAGCCCGCGGCTGCCGTCCACCGTGTAGCGGTAGCCGTAGATCTTGTCCGCGCCGAGATCCTGCACGAACAGGTAGCGGCCGTCCGGCGAAAACACCGTCGAATGCACGTGCGCGCCGTCCTGGCGGCCCTTCACGGGCCCGGTGCCTTCGTGGTGAACCGTCAGCACGGCCTGGCCGACCGCGCCGTCGTCGCGCAGCGGGAACACCGCAAAGCTGCCGCCCGGATCGGCCGCGACCGAGTAGTTGGCCGTCACGAGGTACTTGCCGTCCGGCGACAGCGCGAGATAGCAAGGATCGTTCCCTTCGGACGATACGCGGTCGATGAAGCTCAGCGCGCCCGTCTTCGCGTCGAAGCGGAATGCGCTCACGCCGCCGCGCTGCGTCGCCGGGCCGTTGTCGCCGGGCAGTTCGTTGACCGCGTAGACGGTGCGACCGTCGCGGCTCGGCAACAGATACGACGGATTTTCGGTCTTCGCCGACGATACCGGCGCGACGCCGCCGGTCTTGGTATCGAAGCGGTAAACGTAGATCCCGTCGCTGCCGCCGCCCGTATAGGTGCCGACGAGCAGGTTGTAGACGCCGTCGGCCGGGGCGGACGATTGCTGCGCGAACGCGTGGGTCGCGGACAGGGAAAGCACGATCGCGAAACCTTTCATCCAGTGAGCGAGCCTAAGCGGGAACCCTCGTGTCGAAGCGCGTGCGTCATGCTCGCGTAAACGGTTGGGCATTGAATCCTCCTTGCATCGAGTCGCTTCAAGTGTTGAGATAGGACGAAACGCCGGCCGTTCATGCGCTCCGCCGCCCGGCCGAGTATACGGGGCGCGGCGCCCGGGCGTGAAGTCCGGGCCGCCGACGTCCGCATTGTGAACTCGAATACCCAAGGATCGCCTGCCCATGCCCGCCCTGATCGAAGACTACGCCCTCGTCGGCGATGGCCATACGGCCGCGCTGATCGCAAAAGACGGCTCCGTCGACTGGCTGTGCTGGCCCCGCTTCGATTCGGGCGCCTGCTTCGCGGCGCTGCTCGGCACGCCCGAGCACGGCCGCTGGCTGCTTGCTCCGGCCGCCGACGCCGCGATCACGCATACGACCCGCCGCTATCGCGGCGACACGCTGATTCTCGAAACCGATTACGAAAGCGCGGACGGCGCCGTCACCGTGATCGACTTCATGCCGCCCGGCAACGGCTGGTCCGAGCTGGTGCGGATCGTCGTCGGCCGCCACGGCACGATGAAGATGCGCATGGAGCTCGTGTTGCGCTTCGACTACGGTTTCTCGATTCCGTGGGTCACGCAACTGACCCGCGAGGACGGCATGAAGGCCATCGCCGGGCCCGACACCGTCGTACTGCGCACGCCGGTGCCGCTCACCGGCAAGAACCTCCATACGCTCGCGGAATTCACGGTCGGCGCCGACGAGCGCGTGCCGTTCTCGCTCGGCTACGCGGCGTCGCACATGCGGCTGCCGCCCGCGCGCGATCCGCTGTCGATGCTCGCGCGCACCGAGAACTACTGGCTCGAATGGGCGGGCCGCTGCCAGGTGCAGGGCCGCTACGCGGCCGCCGTGCGCCGCTCGCTGATCACGCTGAAGGCGCTCGCGTACGAGCCGACCGGCGGCATCGTCGCCGCGCCGACCACGTCGCTGCCCGAGAAGATCGGCGGCAACCGCAACTGGGATTACCGCTACTGCTGGCTGCGCGACGCGACGATCACGCTGCTCGCGCTGATGCGCGGCGGCTACTACGACGAGGCGCGCGCCTGGCGCACGTGGCTCGGCCGCGTGATGGCCGGCTCGCCCGAGCAGATCCAGATCATGTACGGGATCGCCGGCGAGCGCCGGCTGCCGGAGATGGAGCTCGACTGGCTGCCCGGCTACCAGGACTCGCTGCCGGTACGCGTCGGCAACGGCGCCGCGAACCAGCTCCAGCTCGACGTGTTCGGCGAGGTGATGGCCGCGCTGCACCTCGCGCGCGTGGGCGGCCTGCAGGCCGACGACACGGTCTGGTCCGTGCAGTGCGCGCTGCTCGACCATCTGGAAAAGATCTGGCAGGAGCCCGACGAAGGGATCTGGGAAACGCGCGGAGGCCGGCGCCATTTCACGTTCTCGAAGGTGATGGCGTGGGTCGCGTTCGACCGCGCGATCAAGTCGGCGGAAATGTTCCGGCTGCCCGGCTCGCTCGACCGCTGGCGCGCGCTGCGCGAGCGGATCCATGCGGACGTCTGCGCCAATGCGTGGCACGAAGGCAAGCAGGCGTTCGCGCAAAGCTACGGCAGCGACGAACTCGACGCGAGCGTGCTGCTGCTGCCGCAGCTCGGCTTCCTGCCGCCGGAAGACCCGCGCATCGTCGGCACGGTCGACGCGATCGAACGGGAATTGCTGCACGACGGGCTCGTGATGCGCTACCGCACGACCGAATACGACGACGGCCTGCCGCCGGGCGAAGGCACGTTTCTCGCATGCAGCTTCTGGCTGGTCGACAGCTACGCGCTGCTCGGCCGGATCGACGACGCGCATCGGCTCTTCAGCCGCCTGCTCGCGCTGTCGAACGACCTCGGGCTGCTCGCCGAGGAATACGACCCGGTCGCCGGGCGGCTCGTCGGCAACTTCCCGCAGGCGTTCTCGCACGTGGCGCTCGTGCACACCGCGATGAACCTGATGCACCACGAAGACGCGATGGCGCGCGCGGCCGGCCAGCCCGCGCCGGCCGTGGCCACCGGCCGCTGAACGCTGCCGCCGCGGCCTTGGTCAGAGATCGTCAAATCGCAACACTTTGATGAAAACCCGGGGAAATGTTGCATTGCACCACCGATCGTTGTCCGATATGATCGACGCGATTGTCCGGCTGCAATGCAACATGGCCGGTCGCTGACCCACACGGCACGCCGCGACGCCTCACGCCGCCCTTGCGCACCGTCCCCCACGCGGGAGTAGCCTGCATGCTTTACCAACTGCACGAATTCCAGCGGGCCATGCTGAGCCCCCTCACGGCCTGGGCCCAGGCCGCCTCGAAGTCGTTCGCGAATCCGTCCAGTCCGTTCTCGCTGATGCCCGGCGCCCCGCGGATGGCAGCCGCCTATGAGCTGATGTATCGGCTCGGCAAGGATTACGAAAAGCCGGAATTCAACATTCATCAGATCGTCAAGGACGGCCACAACATTCCGATCGTCGAGCAGACGATCATCGAGAAGCCGTTCTGCCGGCTGCTGCGCTTCAAGCGCTATTCGGACGACGCCGACGCCGTCACGCAACTGAAGGACGAGCCGGTCGTGCTGGTCTGCGCGCCGCTGTCGGGCCACCATTCGACGCTGCTGCGCGACACCGTGCGCACGCTGCTGCAGGATCACAAGGTCTACATCACCGACTGGATCGACGCGCGCATGGTGCCCGTCGAGGTCGGCCCGTTCCACCTGCACGACTACATCGCGTACATCCAGGAATTCATCCGCCACATCGGCGCGCGCAACCTGCACGTGATCTCGGTATGCCAGCCGACGGTGCCGGTGCTCGCGGCGATTTCGCTGATGGCGAGCCGCGGCGAGGACACCCCGCTCACGATGACGATGATGGGCGGCCCGATCGATGCGCGCCGCAGCCCGACTTCCGTGAATTCGCTCGCCACGCAGCACTCGACCGCGTGGTTCGAGAACAACGTGATCCATACGGTGCCCGCGAACTATCCGGGCGAAGGCCGCCAGGTGTATCCGGGCTTCCTGCAGCACACGGGCTTCGTCGCGATGAACCCGGAGCGGCACGCGCAATCGCACTGGGATTTCTACCAGAGCCTGCTGCGCGGCGACGAGGACGATGCCGAAGCGCACCGCCGCTTCTACGACGAGTACAACGCGGTGCTCGACATGGCCGCCGAGTATTACCTCGAAACCATTCGCGTCGTGTTCCAGGAATTCCGGCTGGCGGAAGGCACGTGGGACGTCGAAGGCGAGCGCGTGCGGCCGCAGGACATCAAGCACACCGCGCTGATGACGATCGAAGGCGAACTCGACGACATCTCGGGCAGCGGCCAGACCCACGTCGCGCACGAGCTGTGCACGGGCATTCCGCAAGACGATCGCCGCAGCCTGACCGCCGAGAAATGCGGTCACTACGGGATCTTCTCGGGCCGCCGCTGGCGCACGATCATCTATCCGCAACTGCGCGACTTCATCCGCGAGCATGCGCCGGAGCCGAAGAACGGCGCGACGAAGTTGCCCGCCGATGCGCAGGATGCGACCGCGATCGGCGTCGTGCCGGCCGCCAAACCGGAGCCGGAGACGACGGCGCGCGCCACCGCCGCGAAGCGTACGCGCGCGAACGCGCCGGCCGTGACGGTCGCGCCCGCGAGGACACCCGCCGCAAAGGCCGCGCCCGCCGCGAAACGCGCGGCAAGCAGCCCGCGCGCAAAACCCGTGCGTGCCCGCAAGGCCGCCTGACACGCCGCCCTCCGACGCAAAAACGCCGCCGTTGCTTGCGCACGGCGGCGTTTTTTCATGCGGCGACGACGAGCGGGCGGCTCGCCGGCTCGTCCGTTCGTTGCGTCAGCGCCGCAGCAGATACGCGAGCAGCACCTCGGTGTTCATCCGGACCATCTCCGCGCGTTCGTCGGTGTCGGTGAAGTCGCGGCCGAGCGTCGCGGCGAGCGTGAAGCGGTTCGAGACGATGTAGTAGCCGAGCCCCGACAGCGTCACGTAGAAGCGCAGCGGATCGACGTCGTTGCGAAACAGCCCAGCCTTCTGGCCGCGCATCAGCACGTTGCCGAGCTTCGCGACGATCGGCGACATCATCTCGCGGATCCGCGTCGACTTGTGCAGATAGCGGGCTTCGTGCAGGTTCTCGTTGTTGATGAGCCGGAGCAGCTCCGGATGGTCGCGGTAGTAGTCCCAAACGAAATGCGCGAGCCGCGTGACGGCTTCGACCGGCGCGACGCCATCGAGATCGAGCACGCGCTCGGCCTCGGTCAGCGCGGAAAACGCGTGTTCGAGCACCGCCGTGAAGAGCTGCTCCTTGCTGCCGAAGTAGTAATAGAGCATGCGCTCGTTGGTTTCGGCCCGGCGCGCGATCTGATCGACGCGCGCGCCGAACAGCCCTCCATTCGCGAACTCTTCGGCTGCCGCCATCAGGATGCGGCGGCGCGTACCTTCAGGATCTCTTTTGATTTTTGGCTGATTCATGGTGGCGTTTTGCTATGTGAGCCGCTTGATCCGGACCGGCACCCCCACCGCCTCGGCGCCGGCCGCCCTGGAACGGGCGCGCCGCGGACGGCCGCCCTCCTGCTGAGCCCCTGCAAAAAAGCGGTTCGATTATGCGCATAGACGGCGTCCAGCGCAATGCGGGAAATCGGCGATAATCGAGCTTTGGCAAACCTTTCCGGCCGCGCCCGACGCGGCCGAGAGCCATTCGGCGCCGTTGCGCCCGCTGTTACCGTGACCGACTCCAAAACACTCGCGGATCGCATCGAAGATCTGCTGCCCCAGACGCAATGCACGAAGTGCGGCTATAACGGCTGTCGCCCGTACGCCGAGGCGATCGCCGCCGACGACGCGAACTACAACCAGTGCCCGCCCGGCGGCGCCGAAGGCATCGCGCGCCTCGCGAACCTGCTCGGCAAGCCAGTGATTCCGCTGAACCCGGTCAACGGCACCGAGCATCCGCGCGCGGTCGCGTTCATCGACGAAAACCTGTGCATCGGCTGCACGCTGTGCATGCAGGCATGCCCGGTCGACGCGATCGTCGGCGCGCCGAAGCAGATGCACACGATCGTCGCGTCGCTGTGCACGGGCTGCGACCTGTGCGTGCCGCCGTGCCCGGTCGACTGCATCGCAATGCTGCCGGTGACCGGCGATCGCACGGGCTGGGAGGCGTGGTCGCAGGAACAGGCCGACGCCGCACGCGAACGTCACGACCTGCGGCTCGCACGCCAGCGCCGCGAGCGCGAGGCCGCCGAAGCGCGCGCCGCCGCACGCCGCGCGGCCAGCGCCACGAAGCCGGCCGCGGAGCCCACCGCCGCACAGCCCGGCGCGCCAGCCGCCGCACCGGCCGCCGACGACGCCGAAGCGAAGAAACGCGCGATCATCGCCGCCGCGCTCGAACGCGCGCGCAAGAAGAAGGAAGAACTGTCCGGGCAAGGCGCCGGGCCGAAGAACACCGAAGGCGTGAGCGCGGCCGTCCAGGCGCAGATCGACGCGGCCGAGGCCCGCCGCAAGCGGCTCGCCGAACAGCAGGCGCAGCGCGACGCCGAAGCGGCATCGGGCAGCAACGACCACGACAACGACAACGACGCAGGCAACGACGATCCGGACGGCCCGTCCGCGCCGCGCGACCAGAACGCTCCATGAACGCCAGCAAACGACGCGCGATCTACGAAACGCTGCAGAGCCTCAATCCGCATCCGACCACCGAGCTCGAATATTCGACGCCGTTCGAGCTGCTGATCGCCGTGATGCTGTCCGCGCAGGCGACCGACGTGTCGGTCAACAAGGCAATGCGGAAAATGTTTCCGGTCGCGAACACCCCGCGACAAATCGTCGCGCTTGGCGAGGAAGGCGTCACCGAGTACATCAAGACGATCGGCCTCTATCGCACCAAGGCGAAGAACGTGGTCGCGACGTGCCGGATCCTGCTCGAGCGTTACGACGGCGAGGTGCCGGCCGATCGCGAAGCGCTCGAAGGCCTGCCGGGCGTCGGCCGCAAGACGGCGAACGTCGTGCTGAACACCGCGTTCGGCCAGCCGACGATCGCGGTCGACACGCATATCTTCCGCGTCGCGAATCGCACCGGGCTCGCGCCGGGCAAGGACGTGCGGGCCGTCGAGGCCGCGCTCGAGAAGTTCACGCCGAAGGAATTCCTGCAGGACGCGCATCACTGGCTGATCCTGCACGGGCGCTACGTGTGCAAGGCACGGCGGCCCGAATGCTGGCACTGCGCGATCGAGCCGCTGTGCGAATTCCGGCCGAAGACGCCGCCGCCCAACGAATAAGCGTCCGGTACGACGGGCCCGCGCCGCGGGCCGTCGCAGTCCCCGCCCCCTTTCCCGACTACGCGTTGGACGTCGCCGTCGCGTCGTCGGCCGCCGCGCCGCCCGCGCGCACGAGCGCCAGCACGGCCGCCAGAATCGCGACGCCGCCCGCCCATTGCAGCGGCGACAATGCCTCCCCGAACAGCAGCGCCGCGAGCGCGACCGTCACGACCGGCTCGAGCGTCGACAGCATCGACGTGCGCGCGGCCCCGAGCCGCGCGAGCCCGGCGAAGAACGCGAGCATCGCCGTGACCGTCGATATCAGCGCGATCGCGAGCATCGACGCCCAGCCGCCGGCCGTCGCCGGCCAGCGCGGCGGCGCGCCGAACGCCGCCGTTCGCACGACGGCGATCGCGACGAGCGTCGCGCTGGCCGACAGGCAGATGATCGCGGTGGTCGCGAGCGGATCGACGCCGCGCGTCGCCTTCGTGCCGCCGACGATGTACAGCGAGTAGATCACCGCGGCGGCCAGCGCGAGCGCGATCCCGAGCGGCTCGCCGTGCCCGCCGCCGACCATCAGCGCCGAACCCGCGACGCACAGCACCAGCGCGACGGCCTTCGCGCGCGTCAGGCGCTCGCCGAGCCACCACGCGGCCAGCAGCGTGACGAACGCCGGATAGAGGTACAGCAGCAGCGCGACGAGGCTCGCCTGCGCGTGCTGCAGCGCGCTGAAATAGCAGAACGACTGCCCGACGTAGCCGAGCGCGCCCATCGTCACCAGCGGCGCGAGCGAGCGCCCGCGCGGCCACGCGACGCGGCGCTGCCGTGCGATCGCGGCGAGCACCGCGCCGCCGATCGCGAAGCGCACGATCAGCAGCCCGAGCACGTCGACGCCGGCCGCATACGCATAGCGGCCGAAAATCGCCATCGCGCCGAACGCGGCGGCGGACAACGCGACGTAGAGCGCGCCCTGCAGGGCCGCGGACGATGGGCGGACGGTGGCGGTCATGACGAAACGGGCGGCAACGCGCCGTGACGGGAATCGTCGGAGTGTAGCGGCGCGGCGGCGGCGAGCCTACCCGCGCTTACCCGTTCCGCGGCGGGCGGCCACAACGCCCCGCGTCGATCGCGGCCGGGGCCGCCGCCAGCGCCGTGCGCCGCTCCGGCGTACAATGCCCGACGCGGCATGAGCCGCCCGAATCACGACGTTTCCCCACCATGTTCAATCCAAGCCGCGACGACGTGCGTCGCTTTTTCACCGAGACCTGGCGCAAGCAGCGCGCGGGCGAGATCCTGACGCCGCTGGAAGCGATTGCCGCCGACTGGATCGTCGAGCATCCCGAATACCACGACGAACTGGCCGACGCCGACGGCGCAGCGGCGCGCAACTACACGCCCGAGGAAGGCCGGACCAATCCGTTCCTGCACCTGTCGATGCACCTCGCGATCAGCGAACAGCTGTCGATCGACCAGCCGCCCGGCATCCGCGCCGCGCACGACAAGCTGGCCGCGAAGCTCGACTCGACCCACGACGCGCAGCACGCGATCATGGAATGCCTCGGCGAGACGATCTGGGAAGCGCAGCGCACCAACACGCCGCCCGATACCGACGCGTACCTGCAGCGCATCCTGCGCCGCGCGTCGCGCGACTGACGCCCCGAGGCCGGCACATCGGCCTGCACCGGGCCGCGGACAAAAAAATACCCCGCCGAGGCGGGGCATTCTTGCTGCGTGAGCCCGCGAGGCCCGTCGCGCTTACTTCTTGAACACGAGGTCGGTTTCCTTCAGCGACTCGATGTAGGACGCGATGTCCTTCATGTCGCTGACCGACAGGTTCTGTACCTGCGCCTGCATGATCGCGTTGTTGCGACCGAGCAGCGGGTTCGTCAGCCCCATCTGGTACTGGCGCATCGCCCACACGAGGTAGTCGGCGTGCTGGCCGGCGAGGCGCGGGTACTCCGCGTTGATCGGCTTGTTCAGCTGCGCGCCGTGGCAGGCCGCGCAATTGTGCGACTCGACCAGTTCCTTGCCCTTCGAGATGTCCGCGGCGTGCGCGGTACCGATCGCGAGGCCGGCCGCCAGTGCAACCGCCGCCGTCTTGAATGCGTTGTTCATGAATGCTCCTGTCCCGCCGGAGAGATCGGCGGCGCGCGCTTTACTTGTAGGGATTGTCCTTCGTGTCGGCCTTCTGCGCGGCGTAGTACGCCGACAGATCCGCGATGTCCTGGTCGGTCAGCGAACCGGCGATCGCATTCATCGACGGGAAGTGACGATCCTTCTTGCGGTAGGCCTTCAGCGCGTTCTCGAGGTATTGCTGGTTCTGGCCGCCGAGGACAGGCACCCGGTAGACCTCCGGGTACGCCGCGCGGTAGTCCTGGATGCCGTGGCAACCGATGCACATGGCGGCCTTGCTCGCCCCGTCCTTCGGGTTGCCGACCACACCGGCCGCCTGCGCGCTGCCCGCGAGCGCCACGAGCGCTGCGACAACGACGTGTTTGCCGACGAATTTGTTCATAGCTCTTGTAACCTAGCTTGAGGGGAAACTGGCGCCAAAGCGGCAACGGCCCGCGCCGTTTTGCTTATCGGATCGCCACGCAGGCCAAAAAAAACGGCCAGATTGTACCGCGTCGGCGGGGAACGCGTCCATACGGCGCCCCGGTTCGCCCCGCCGCAGCCCCGCAACGATACGCGGGCGCGGCCCAACCGGACAGCCCTTCTGACTTATACTGGGTTTTTTTCCCGATGAAGAAGAGCGCCGCCATGCGTTTCGAAGGGTCCTCGCAGTACGTCGCCACCGACGATCTGAAGCTCGCGGTCAACGCCGCATTGACGCTGCAACGCCCGCTGCTGATCAAGGGCGAGCCCGGCACCGGCAAGACCATGCTCGCCGAGGAAGTGGCCGCCGCGCTCGACATGCCGCTGTTGCAGTGGCACATCAAGTCGACCACCAAGGCGCAGCAGGGCCTGTACGAATACGACGCCGTGTCGCGGCTGCGCGATTCGCAGCTCGGCGACGCGCGCGTGAAGGACATCGCGAACTACATCGTCAAGGGCGTGCTGTGGCAGGCGTTCGACGCCGAGCGCCCGAGCGTGCTGCTGATCGACGAGATCGACAAGGCCGACATCGAATTCCCGAACGACCTGCTGCGCGAGCTCGACCGGATGGAGTTCCACGTGTACGAGACGCGCGAGACGGTCCGCGCGAAGCACCGTCCGCTCGTCATCATCACGTCGAACAACGAGAAGGAGCTGCCCGACGCGTTCCTGCGCCGCTGCTTCTTCCACTACATCCAGTTTCCGGACCCGTCGACGATGCAGAAGATCGTCGCGGTGCACTTCCCCGACATCCGCGAGGAGCTGCTGCGCGCGGCGCTCGAGAGTTTCTTCGAATTGCGCGGCGTGTCGGGCCTGAAGAAGAAGCCGTCGACGTCCGAACTGCTCGACTGGCTGAAGCTGCTGCTCGCCGAGAACATCCCGGCCGACGCGCTGCGCGGCGCGGACGCGAAGCAGATCGTGCCGCCGCTCGCGGGCGCGCTGCTGAAGAACGAGCAGGATCTGAGCCTGCTCGAACGGCTCGTCTACATGAACCGGCACAACCGGTAACTCCCCCCCCCCCGAAGGCCCGGCCATGCTGCTCAATTTCTTCTACGCGCTGCGCGCAGCCAAGCTGCCCGTCTCGGTGAAGGAATACCTGACGCTGCTCGAATCGCTGAAGGCCGGGCTGATCTCGCCGTCGATCGACGCGTTCTACTTCCTCGCGCGGATGACGCTCGTCAAGGACGAACAGTACTTCGACAAGTTCGATCAGGCGTTCGGCGCATATTTCCACGGTGTGTCCACGCTGCCGTCCGAGGCGTTCGACATTCCGCTCGACTGGCTCGAGAAGCGCCTCGAGCGCGAGCTGTCGCCGGAGGAGAAGGCGCAGATCGACGCGATGGGCGGGCTCGACAAGCTGATGGAGCGCCTGAAGGCGCTGCTCGACGAGCAGAAGGAACGCCACGAAGGCGGCAACAAATGGATCGGCACGGGCGGCACGTCGCCGTTCGGGCACGGCGGCTACAACCCCGAAGGCGTGCGCATCGGCGGCCCGTCGAACGGCAACCGCACCGCGGTGAAGGTGTGGGAGGCGCGCGCGTACCGCGACTACGACGATTCGGTCGAGATCGGCACGCGCAACATCAAGGTCGCGCTGCGGCGGCTGCGCCGCTTCGCGCGCGAAGGCGCCGCCGAGGAGCTCGACCTGCCCGGCACGATCCGCAGCACGGCCGCGAACGCAGGCTGGCTCGACCTGCGGATGGTGCCCGAGCGCCACAACAACGTGAAGGTGCTGATGCTGCTCGACGTCGGCGGCTCGATGGACGACCACATCAAGCGGACCGAAGAGCTGTTCTCGGCCGCGAAGGCCGAATTCAAGCACCTCGAATTCTTCTACTTCCACAACTGCGTGTACGACCACCTGTGGAAGAACAACCGCCGCCGCCACGCGGAACGCACGGCGACGTGGGACGTGCTGCACAAGTTCACGCCCGACTACAAGCTGATCTTCGTCGGCGACGCGACGATGAGCCCGTACGAAGTGCTGCAGCCCGGCGGCTCGGTCGAATACAACAATCCGGAAGCCGGCGCCGTGTGGCTGCGCCGGCTCGCCGACCAGTTCCCCCATCATGCCTGGCTGAACCCCGAGCCCGAGCGGCTATGGGAGTACCGGCAATCGATCGCGATCATTCGCGACGTGCTCGGCCAGCGCATGTATCCGCTCACGCTCGCGGGCCTCGAAACCGCGATGCGCGCACTCAGCAAGTAACGACACCCACCCGCAGATACACAGGCCGCGTCCGAGCGGCCGCCCCGGAGATTGCATGAACCCTTCGCCCACCGCGAGCGCCGGCCGCGCCGGCGGCCGCCGCTTTTTCGCCGATACGTCCGTGTCCGCGCTCGTCGCCGGCTTCGTCGCGATGATGACCGGCTACACGAGTTCGCTCGTGCTGATGTTCCAGGCCGGCCGCGCCGCCCACCTCACCGATGCGCAGATCTCGTCGTGGATCTGGGCGCTGTCGATCGGCATGGCGCTGACGACCATCGGCCTGTCGCTGCGCTATCGCGCGCCCGTCGTGGTCGCGTGGTCGACGCCCGGCGCCGCGCTGCTGATCGCGTCGCTGCCCGGCGTGCCCTACCCCGAGGCGATCGGCGCGTTCGTCGTGTGCGCGCTGCTGCTGACGGCCGTCGGCGTAAGCGGGCTGTTCGACACGCTGATGAAGCGCATTCCGGCCGGCATCGCGGCGGCGCTGCTCGCGGGCATCCTGTTCGAGATCGGCATCGAGATCTTCCGCGCCGCGCAGTTCCAGACCGCGCTGGTGCTCGCGATGTTCTTCACCTACCTGATCGTCAAGCGCCTCGCGCCGCGCTATGCGATTCCGACGACGCTGATCGTCGGCACGGCCGTGGCCGGCGGCCTCGGCCTGCTCGATTTCAGCCGCTTCCACATCGCGCTCGCGCAACCCGTGTTCACGATGCCCGCGTTCTCGATCGCGTCGATCGTCAGCATCGGCATTCCGCTGTTCGTGGTCGCGATGGCGTCGCAGAACGTGCCGGGCATCGCGGTGCTGCGCGCGGACGGCTATCCGACGCCGTCATCGCCGCTGATCGCGACGACCGGCCTCGCGTCGCTGCTGCTCGCGCCGTTCGGCTCGCACGGCGTGAACCTCGCGGCGATCACGGCCGCGATCTGCACCGGCCCCGAAGCGCACGAGGATCACGCGAAGCGCTACACGGCCGCCGTGTGGTGCGGCACGTTCTACCTGATCGCCGGCATCTTCGGCGCGACGATCGCCGCGCTGTTCGCGGCGCTGCCGAAGGCGCTCGTCGTGTCGGTCGCGGCGCTCGCGCTGTTCGGCTCGATCATGAGCGGGCTCGCGAACGCGATGCAGGACGTGAAGCAGCGCGAAGCGGCGCTCGTCACGTTCATGGTGACCGCGTCGGGCCTCACGCTGCTGTCGATCGGCCCGGCGTTCTGGGGGCTCGTCGCGGGCGTCGTCACGCAGGTGATCCTGAACGCGCGGCGCCCCGCGTGACGCGGCTCGCCGGCCGCCGCGGCGCGCGCCCGGCACGCCAAAACGTGCTCGACACGAATCGGGCCTAAAATGATGGATCGGAGGCGGCGCCCGGCGCCGCTTCGCTTCGCCGCCGCGCTCGCGCGGCCCGTGAGAACCCGGCGCCCCGCGCGCTTCTTTCGAATCGCCATGACTACCGCACTCGACCAGCTGAAGCAGTACACGACCGTCGTCGCCGACACGGGCGACTTCCAGCAGCTTGCGCAATACAAGCCGCAGGACGCGACCACGAATCCGTCGCTGATCCTGAAGGCCGTCCAGAAGGATGCGTACAAGCCGATCCTCGAGAAAACCGTCCGCGATCATCGCAACGAAAGCACCGATTTCATCATCGACCGCCTGCTGATCGCATTCGGCACCGAAATCCTGAAGCTGATCCCGGGCCGCGTATCGACCGAGGTCGACGCGCGCCTGTCGTTCGACACGCAGCGCTCGATCGACAAGGGTCGCGAGCTCATCAAGCTGTACGAAGCAGCCGGCGTCGGCCGCGAACGCATCCTGATCAAGCTTGCGTCGACGTGGGAAGGCATCCGCGCGGCCGAGGTGCTGCAGAAGGAAGGGATCAAGTGCAACATGACCCTGCTTTTCTCGCTCGTGCAGGCCGCCGCGTGCGCGGAAGCCGGCGCGCAGCTGATCTCGCCGTTCGTCGGCCGCATCTACGACTGGTACAAGAAACAGGCCGGCGCCGACTGGAATGAAGCGCGGGACGGCGGCGCGAACGATCCGGGCGTGCAATCGGTGCGCCGCATCTACACGTACTACAAGACCTTCGGCTACAAGACCGAAGTGATGGGCGCGAGCTTCCGCACGACCAGCCAGATCATCGAGCTCGCCGGCTGCGACCTGCTGACGATCAGTCCCGATTTGCTGCAGAAGCTGCAGGAGAGCAACGACACGGTCGCGCGCAAGCTGTCGCCCGACACGCTGCAGGACAAGCCGGCCGAGCGCGTCGCGATCGACGAGGCGTCGTTCCGCTTCCAGCTGAACGACGAAGCGATGGCCACCGAAAAGCTCGCCGAAGGCATCCGCGTGTTCGCCGCCGACGCGGTGAAGCTCGAGAAGCTGATCGACGCGCTGCGCTGAGCCATGCCGCGCGTCAGCGGCTGTCAGCAAGACTGACAACAGCCGTCAGCACTTGCTGCACACGGTCGCGAACGTGATGTTCGCGGCCGTTTTTATTTTTCATTCCATCGTCAAGCGCGCGCACTACAATCCACGTCACGGGTGCGACGGCCGCCTCCCGATGCACCCTTTCCCCCCAGTCAGTCTTGCACGACGCCGTGCCAGCGCCGCCGCGCCGGCACGGCTCATCCCAGGAGACAACGATGCAAGTTCAACCGTACCTGACGTTCTACGGTCGCGCCGACGAAGCCCTTCAGTTCTACGAAAAGGCACTCGGCGCGAAGACGATGTTCAAGATGCACTTCAAGGACGCCCCGCCGAATCCCGATTACCCGATGTCGCCGGAGATGGCCGACAAGGTCATGCACGCGAGCTTCACGATCGGCGACTCGATGATCATGTGCTCGGACGGCGATTGCAGCCAGCCGGCGGGCGCCGCGCACGCCGGCTATTCGCTGTCGCTGAACCCGGCGACGGTCGACGAAGGCCAGAAGCTGTTCAATGCGCTCGCCGACGGCGGCGAAGTGACGATGCCGTTCGGCAAGACGTTCTGGGCGCTCGGCTTCGGGATGGCGAAGGATCGTTTCGGCGTGCACTGGATGGTCAACGTCGAGGACCTGTCGCAGCGCGAGGATCTCGCGAAACGCGCGCAGGGCTGACGCAAAACGAACGCCCGCCACCTTGCGGTGGCGGGCGTTTTCGTTGCCGGGCAGCCACGTAATGCGTCGTGCGCGGCGAGCGGCCGTGCACCGGCCGTATCAGCCCTCGACGACGTCCAGATAATCCTCCGGCCGCGTGCGATCCTCCGCATGCGCCATGCCCATCACCCGCACCAGCACACTCACCGCCACCGATACCACCAGGTTCACGACCAGCGACCACACGGCCGCATAACCGGGGATCGCGAGACCGAACAGGTGGATCGTGAAGATCGAGCTGGCCAGCTTCAGCGAAATCGCCATCCACGTACCGCACACGATGCCGGCCGCCCAGCCGGCCAGCAAGCCGCGATGGTCGAGCACGCGCGTGTACAGGCCGAGCACGATCGCCGGCAGCGTCTGGATGATCCAGATCCCGCCGAGCAGTTGCAGCTGGATCGCGTAGGTCAGCGGCAGCCCGAGGATGAACGCGACCGCGCCGACCTTCACGATCAGCGACACGAGCTTCGCGACGTGCGTTTCCTGGTCGTGCGACATGTTGCGGTTCACGAATTCGCGGTGGATGTTGCGCGTGTACAGGTTCGCGGCCGCGATCGACATGATCGCCGCCGGCACCAGCGCGCCGATGCCGATCGCCGCGAACGCGACGCCGACGAACCACGACGGGAAATACTCGAGGAACAGCGCGGGCACCGCGAAGTTCGGGCCGAACGCCTTGAAGTACGGCGCGTACTGCGGCATGTCCTTCACGCCGGAGGCGAGCGCCATGTAGCCGAGCAGCGCGAGCAGGCCGAGCACGAACGAGTACGCGGGCAGCATCGCCATGTTGCGGCGGATCGAGTTGCCCGACGACGACGACAGGATCGCCGTGACCGAGTGCGGATACAGGAACAGCGCGAGCGCCGAGCCGATCGCGAGCGTCGCGTACGCGCTGTAGCCGTTCAGGCTCGTCGCGTCCGGCGCCTTCAGCAGCAGCTTCGCGGGCGGCACCGCGGAGAAGATGTGCCCGAAGCCGCCGAGCTTCGCGGGGATCACGATGACCGCGGCCGCGATCGTGACGTAGATCAGCACGTCCTTCACGATCGCGATCATCGCGGGCGCACGCAGCCCCGACGTGTACGTGTACGCGGCGAGGATCGCGAACGCGATGATCAGCGGCAGATCGCCGACGAAGCCGGTCGTGTCGAAGCCGAGCGCGCCGATCACCACCTCGATGCCGACCAGTTGCAGCGCGATGTACGGCATCGTCGCGACGATGCCCGTCACCGCGATCGCAAGCGCCAACATCCGGCTGCCGTAGCGTGCGTTGACGAAATCGGCGGCCGTCACGTAGCCGTGCCGCTTCGCGATGCTCCACAGTTTCGGGAACACGACGAACGCGAACGGATAGATCAGGATCGTGTACGGCAGCGCGAAGAAGCCCATCGCGCCGGCGCCGAATACGAGCGCGGGCACCGCGACGAACGTGTAGGCCGTATAGAGGTCGCCGCCGAGCAGGAACCACGTGACGATCGTGCCGAAGCGGCGTCCGCCGAGGCCCCATTCGTCGAGATGAGCGAGATCGCCGCGCCGCCAGTTCGCGGCCAGGAAACCGATGATCGTGACGCCGATGAACAGCAGGACGAAGACGAAGGTCGCGCCGAGATTCATTGCGCACCTCCTTGCGTGCCGCTCGCCTTCCACGCGTTCTTGGTCTTGAAATACACGAACGCGGTGATCACCGCGCTGATGAAGACCCAAAGCAACTGGTACCAGTAGAAAAACGGAAAACCGAGCCATTGCGGTTCGATCTTGCTGTACGACGGCACCCAGACCATCGCGATCAGCGGCAGTACCAGCAGCCAGAGCCAGCGCTTGGCGGCCCGGTTGGCGTCGGCATCGTGAGCCATGACGTCTCCTCTTGTTTCCCGGTTATCGATCTTGTTGAGCGGGTACGGCACCGAGAGGAGCGGCAAAACGGGTAGGCTGCGGCTCCCCTGGCTTCGCGCCAGTATAGGAGCCGCGAGCACGCGGTCAAGCAGGGGCGAACCCGAGGTGATCCGCCCCTTGTCGCGGGTTGCACCGGCCTGCCGCCGGTGCATCCGGCGTCAGATCGCGAACGCGGTGTCGCGTGCGCCGGTCGTTGCTTTCAAAGCTTTCACCCACTTGCGTGCGGGCAGCTTCAGCGTGTCCTCGATCAGCTTCGCCCGGGCGTCGAGCTGCGCGAACGGCACGTCGAGCGCGGGGCCCGAAAACGCGATCGCGATGCGGTTGCCGTCGTGTACTTCGGGCAGCGCGATCACGCGGTGATCGAACGCCGCGTTCAGGTGCTTCATGTTGCGCACGAAGCTCGGATGATCGCCGAACAGGTTGATCGTCGCGATGCCGGCACCGGCCAGGCAGCCGCGCACCGCGCGGTAGAACGCGACGCTGTCGAGCACGGGGCCGCGCGCGGTCGCATCGTACAGGTCGATCTGGATCGCGCCGGTCGTGCCGCGGTTGGCCGGATCGTTGACGAAGTCCCAGGCGTCGGCTTCGTGCACGACGAGGCGCGCGTCGTCGGGCGGCAGCGCGAACATCGTGCGCGCGGCAACGATCACGGCCGGGTTCAGCTCGACGGCCTCGACCTTCGCGTGCGGCAGGAAACGGTGCGAGAACTTGGTCAGCGCGCCGGTGCCGAGCCCGAGCTGGACGATCCGCTCGGGCGTTTCGAGGAACAGCAGCCACGCCATCATCTGCTGCGCGTATTCAAGCTCGATGTGCAGCGGCTTCGAGATCCGCATCGCGCCCTGCACCCACTCGGTGCCGAAGTGCAGGAAGCGCACGCCGCCTTCTTCGGAGAACGTAACGGGCGCGAAGCGCGGCTTGCGCGGCGCTTCGAGCACCGGCACGTCGTCGTGCTCGTCGATGTCCGGGCGGCGCTTCACGCGCGGCGGCTGGAGTTTTTCGGAGCCGTTGTAGGCGGACGCCTTGCGTTGCTTGAACGCGCGCGCCTCGGCGGACGCGCGCTTGATCAGTCGGGTCATGATGATTGAATCTCGCTGGGTGACGCTGGATGAGCGGACGAGAGGATAGCATTGGTGGGAAACGGAGGCCGCGACGAACGCGCGGCCCTGCGTGACGCCGAATCACGTCGGCGCTACGCTGCACTTGCGGATCACGGGAGCGCGCATGACCTCGAACGACAGGAAGATCTGGTTTCCAGCGAAGCGCTACGGCTGGGGATGGGGATTGCCGGTGGCGTGGCAGGGCTGGGTCGTGCTGCTGCTGTTCGCGTTCGGGATCGTCGCGAGCGCGTGGCTGCTGCCGCCGCAACGCTCGCCGGTCGCGTACGGCGCGTGCATCGTGGTGCTGGTCGCCCTGCTCACCGCGGTGTGCTGGATCAAGGGCGAGAGACCGCGGTGGCGCTGGGGCAACGACGATTGAGCGTCGCCGGCAACGGCGCGCGACGGGCGCCATGCGTGCCTGCGGCCGGTACGTGCCGATGTCCCAGTCCATTCGACTGCTGATACGACGACCGTCGAAATCCACGAACCCGCCGCCAGCCTGATTCGCAGACGTGACCGGTCATTTACTTTCTTGCAATAAAAAGGCCGTTCGGTCGACCGAACCTATGCCAAACTGAAACGGCATTCGGGGAGGCTCATAGCGGCCATGACGCACACTGCGACGGACCACGCATCGCCAGATCGCCGGGGATGGCTCTCCCGAGAGCGGCTCGTGCTGTACAGCGCGGCCATCCTGCTGTTTCAGCTCGCGTTGCTGGGTATCTGGGCATTTTCGTGCTGGGTGCTGCATCTCCCCGGCGTGCCGCCTCCCGGCATCGACTTCCGGGTTTTCTGGAGCGCGTCCTTCGTGTCGCTCCACAGCGGGCCGCTCGCTGCCTTCGACCTTCATCAGATGTTCGCGGCGGAAGCCCGCTTGCTGCCGGATTGGCCGCCCGCGCGGATCGCCGCGCCGTGGGTTTATCCGCCGACCTTCCAGTTGCTGGTGTATCCGCTGGCGTTGCTGCCCTACGCCGCTTCGTACGGCCTGTTCGTCGGCATCGGCATCGCTGTCGCGCTGGCGGCGTGCACGCTCGCGATGAAGGATCGCCCGCTGCCGTGGATCGCGCTCATCGCGTTCCCCGGCATCTGGGTCGCGACGATCTGCGGCCAGAATTCATTGCTGACCCTGGCGTGCGCCGCCGGCGCGCTGGGATGGCTCGAACGACGTCCGGTCGCCGCCGGCGTATGCGCTGGCCTGCTCGTCATCAAGCCGCAGCTCGCGCTCCTGTTCCCGGTGCTGTTCCTCTGCGGCGGACATGTCCGCGCGGTTGGCGCGATGGCCGTCACGGCCGCGCTGTTCTGCGCGGTCAGCGCGCTGGTGCTCGGCGTGCCGCCGTGGATGCGTTTTTTCGACACGCTGTCGTGGTTCAGCCACTTGATCCTGGCGAACAACGCCGGCGGAATCTGGAACGCGATGCCGACGCCGTTCGCGATGTCGCGACGGTCGGGCGCCAGTCTGCCGACCGCCTTTGCCGTGCAGGCGGCCGTCGCGATACCGGCCGTCGTTGCGACCGCGGGTCTATGGGCGAGGAAGAAGCATGCCGACCTGTGCGCGGCGGCGGCGATCGTTGCGACGCTGCTGACGCAGCCGTACCTCGTCTACTACGATCTCGCGTGGCTGCTGCTCGCGATCATTTACATGTGCAGGTACGACCGGGCAACCCGCGCGCTCGGGCGGGTGGACCATGCGGTCATGGCGTTGGCGTGGGTCCTGCCGGGCCTTTCGTTTTTCTTCGTGTTCAAGCCCGCGATGGGACAACCGGGCGCCGTCCTGTTGCCGATTTTGCTGATCCTGATCGTCTACCGCGCCTTGCATCCGCGCGCGGCTGACGCGAGAACCTCGGTTGCCGTACGACAGTCGCCCGGCTAGCGCGGCGACGCTCCGACGCGACGCTATCGAACGGCGATCGCGCGCCACTGCGCGAGCTTCTGCTCGAACGACAGCATCGCATTCGCCGGGCTCGACGACGGCAACACGAGCGTCTCGTATCCGGCCTGGCCGATCACGTCCGCGAACCGCCCCGCCGTCTTGCCGTTGAAGCACACGCGCTTCAGCAACGGCGCATGCTCGCGCAGCGACGCGAAGTCGTTCGGCTTCGCATTGCGAATCGCGGAATCGAGACTGCCCTGACGATGGCACGCATCGAGCACATCCCAGATGCCGATGCCGTGCGACAGCACGCGCGCGAGCCGCGCGTCGTACGGCAGTTCATGCAGCGTCGGCTCGCCGAGCACCGCGCCGAGCAGCCGCCAGAACTGGTTGCGCGGATGCGCGTAGTACTGCGCGGCGTCGAGCGACGCCTCGCCCGGAAAGCTGCCGAGAATCATCGTGTGCGTATGCGGCGCGACGACCGGCGGAAAGCCCTGCAGCATCACGCGCCTCCGTGCGGCCCGACCGACCGCGGCCCGTCGCCGTGCGCGGCGAGATGGCGCCACAGCGCCGGCAGCATGCACTCGGTGACCATCAGCGGCTTGCCGTGACGCTGGAACACCGAGCGGCGCGCGGCAAACGCATGCGGCGCACGCGCGCCCTGCAATGCATGGCTCGCGAGCGCATACAGCGGATGACCGGCGATCACGCGCCGGCTCACGAGCGCCGAGCGCTCGACCTGCGGATCGCTGTACAGCAGCTCCGCGAGCGGCCGCGTGCGCAGCCGCCGCATGGCCTGCCACACGCCCTTGCTGGCCGCGAGCGGCGCAATGCTGTGCGCGGCGACGTACGGCGTGCCGTCGACCGACAGGATCACCTCGCGCACCCACATCGGCGCGCGCGGCGAACTGGCGAGCGCGTCCGGCTCGTCGAACCACGGCGAATCGACGGCCTCGCGCGTCACGCGCACGTTCACGCGGCCGAGCCGCGCAAGATGCGCGGTCAGCGATCCGCCGCGCGTCAGCCAGTCGCGCTGGTCGAGCGTGCAGCCAGGCCGCGGCGTCTCGCGCCAGCCGGCCTGGGCGCCGTCGAATCGCATGCGCGCGTTCACGCGGCGCGCGACAGCAGCAGCGCGTTGGTCCGCTTCACGAAGCTCGCCGGGTCGTCGAGCATGCCGCCTTCGGCCAGCAGCGCCTGATCGAACAGCAGATGGCACCAGTCGCCGAAATCGGCGCTGTCGGCGTTCAGCTGCTTCACGAGCGCGTGCTCGGGATTGATCTCGAGGATCGGCTGCATCACCGGCGCGTTCTGGCCGGCCGCCTTCAGCATCCGCTGCAGATAGCCGCTCATGTCGTTGTCGTCCGCGACGAGGCACGACGGCGAATCGGTCAGGCGGAACGTGACGCGCACTTCCTTCACCTTGTCGCCGAGCGCTTCCTTCATCTTCTCGACGACCGGCTTGACCGCCTCGCCGGCCTGCTCCTGCGCCTTCTTCTCCTCGTCGTTCAGCTCGCCGAGATCGAGATCGCCGCGGGCCACGCTCGCGAGCGGCTTGCCGTCGAATTCGTGCAGGAACGACAGCATCCATTCGTCGACGCGGTCGGTCAGCAGCAGCACCTCGACACCCTTCTTGCGGAACACTTCGAGATGCGGGCTGTTCTTCGCGGCCTGCCAGGTATCGGCGGTCACGTAGTAGATCTTGCTCTGCTCGGGCTTCATGCGCGACACGTAGTCGGCGAGCGACACGTCCTGCGCGTCGGTGTCGCCGTGCGTCGACGCGAAGCGCAGCAGCTTCGCGATGCGCTCGCGGTTCGCGTGATCCTCGCCGAGGCCCTCCTTCAGCACCTGGCCGAACGCGCCCCAGAACGTCTTGTACTTCTCCTTGCCGGCATCCTCTTCCGCGTTCGCGAGTTCCTCGAGCATCGACAGCGCGCGCTTGGTCACGCCCTCGCGGATCGCCTTCACGTCGCGGCTTTCCTGCAGGATTTCACGCGACACGTTCAGCGGCAGGTCGGCCGAATCGACCACGCCCTTCACGAAGCGCAGGTATTGCGGCAGCAGTTGCTCGGCGTCGTCCATGATGAACACGCGCTTCACGTACAGCTTCAGGCCGCCGCGATAGTCGCGGTTCCACAGGTCGAACGGCGCGTGCGCCGGCACGAACAGCAGCTGCGTGTATTCGCTGCGGCCCTCGACGCGGTTGTGCGTCCACGTGAGCGGATCCTGGTGATCGTGCGCGATGTGCTGGTAGAACTGCGTGTACTGCTCGTCGGTGACGTCGCTCTTCGAACGCGTCCACAGCGCGCTCGCCTGGTTGACGGTTTCGTCCTCGTCCTTCAGGACCATCTCGCCCTTTTCCTGATCCCACTCTTCCTTGCGCATCAGGATCGGCAGCGCGATGTGGTCGGAGTACTTCTGGATGATCGACTTCAGGCGGTGCGACGACAGCAGGTCGTCCTCGCCTTCGCGCAGGTGCAGCGTGATCGTCGTGCCGCGCTGCGCGCGCTCGATCGCGTCGATCGTGAAATCGCCCTCGCCGGCGCTTTCCCAGCGCACGGCCTGGTTCGCCGGCAGGCCCGCGCGGCGCGTCTCGACGGTGATCTTGTCGGCGACGATGAAGCCCGAGTAGAAGCCCACGCCGAACTGGCCGATCAGCGCCGCATCCTTCTGCTGGTCGCCCGACAGCTTCGTGAAGAATTCCTTGGTGCCCGACCGCGCGATCGTGCCGAGGTTCGCGATCGCCTCGTCGCGGCTCATGCCGATGCCGTTGTCGTCGATCGTAACCGTGCGCGCGGCCTTGTCGTAGCCGATGCGGATGCGCAGGTTCGGATCGTTCTCGTACAACGCGTTGTCCGCGAGCCCCTCGAAACGCAGCTTGTCGGCCGCGTCGGACGCGTTCGACACCAGTTCGCGCAGGAAGATTTCCTTGTTGCTGTAGAGCGAATGGATCATCAGGTGGAGGAGTTGCTTGACCTCTGCCTGAAAGCTCATCGTTTCGTGTGCCATGGATGCTGTTTCCTCTTACTAGAACTGAAAAGGGGTGACGCCGGCGCCCGGCGCGCGATGCCGGCGGCCCCGCGAAAGACGGCGCGTCCGGGACGGCCCGTGTGGGACGGCCCGTGTGGGACGACCGCCTGGCGCCGGCGGTTTGCGCGCGTATCTGGGGACGGCTCGGACAATTTCAAGAGCCGGCCTTGCCGCGCCGCGCCGCGTCACGACGCGCGCCGCACCGCCGAGTCGATATAGCTCGCCAGCAGCCCCGGCAGCGCCGGATCGCCGCAGTTCGCGACGTTGAAGCGCATCCACGTGGACGGCGACTGCTGCGGCGAGAACAGGCTGCCCGGCGTCAGCAGGAAGCCGGCTTCGTGCGCGACCGCCGCGAGCGCGTCCGAATCGACGCCCGTGTCGGCCCACAGGAACATCCCGGCCGCGGGCATCGTGAAGAGCCCGAGCCCGGTGCGCTCGAGCATCCGCGCGGTCTTGTCGCGCACGCCGTCGAGCCGGGCGCGCAGCCGCTCGACGTGGCGCCGGTAATGCCCTTCGGTCAGGATCTTGTACAACACGCGCTCGTTGAGCTCGGGCGTGGTCATCCCGACCAGCATCTTCTGGTCGGTGATCGCTTTCGCGATCTCCGGCGCGCACGCGACGTAGCCGACCCGCAGGTTCGCCGCGAGCGTCTTCGAATAGCTGCCGAGATAGATCACGCGCTTCAGCTGGTCGAGGCTCGCGAGCCGCGTGGCCGGATAGCTGGGCGGGCACAGGTCGCCGTATATGTCGTCCTCGACGACCAGGAAATCGTAGGCCTCCGCGAGCTTGAGGATCCGGAACGCCTGCGCGGCCGACAGCGACGTGCCGGTCGGGTTCTGCAGCACCGAATTGATCACGAGCATCTTCGGCCGCCACATCTGCACCAGGGTTTCGAGCGCGTCGAGGTCGGGGCCGTCGGGCGTATACGGCATCCCGACGAGCTGCGCGCCCTGCGCCGCGAAACGGCCGAACATCTGGAACCACGCGGGATCGCCGACGATCACCGCATCGCCCGGGCGCATGTAGATCCGCGAGATCAGGTCGATCGCCTGCGTGATGCCCGACACCAGCACGATCTGTTCGGGCTTCGCGCCGATCTCGACTTCGGCGAGACGCGTCTGCAGTTGCTGGCGCAGCGGCAGGAAGCCCTGCGCGGTGCCGAAACCGAGCATCTGCGCGCCCGACTGGCGCCCGAGCGCGCGCAGCGCGCCGGTGATCAGCTCGCCGTCGAGCCAGCGCCCCGGCAGGTAGCCGAGGCCGGGACCCTTCTCCGGGCTGACGGTATGCAGCATGTTGCGCAGCAGCCAGACGACGTCGATCGTGTTGTGCACGGGCGCGGCCTCGGCCACCCGCGCGACGCTGTCGGCCGGCTGCGGGCCGGCGCCCGTGCGCTCGCGCACGTAGAAGCCGGAGCCGCGCCGCGAGTCGAGGTAACCCTGCGCGACGAGGCGCTCGTAGGCCTCGACGACGGTGAAGCGCGACACGCTCTTGTCGAGCGCGAGCTTGCGGATCGACGGCATGCGCATGCCGGGACGGAACACGCGTTCGTCGATACGCCGCCGCGCCCACTGGACCAACTGGTCGACGAGCGTGAGCGTGGCCGTGTCGTGCGGCGCGGGAATCTGGGCGAGTGGGACGGTGGACATGGGCGGCGGCTCCAACTGTACCGAAGGCTATCGCGCCGATTGTACCGTTACTGTGCCGGTAGCGACGATTACAGTTGACCGGAATGGCGATCGTGCGGCCGCCGTTGCGGCCCCGCCGCACCCGGCGCTGCGCCCGCCGGCCCGCTTCGCGGCCGGTGCGCCGGCCGGTCCGGCCCGCACCCGGCCCGCCGTCCGCCTACCATGACACTTTCGCTTCCCGACCGACGCTCATGCCAGCCCGCCCCCTGACACTCGACCATCTCGTGATTGCCGCGCGCACCCTCGACGAAGGCGTGCGCCATGTCGCCGACGCACTCGGCATCGAGCCGGCCGGCGGCGGCCGCCATCCGCTGATGCGGACCCACAATGCGCTGTTCGGCGCGTGGGGCGGGCTCTACCTCGAAGTAATCGCGATCGACCCCGATGCGCCCGCGCCGGACGACGGCACGAAGCCGCCGCGCGCGCGGCTGTTCGGGCTCGACGATCCGGCGCTCCAGGCGCGGCTCGCGCAGGGCCCGTTTCTCGCGCACTGGGTGGCGCGCGTCGACCGCCCGCGCCAGCTTGCGTTGTGGCAGCGCCAGTACCCGGCGCGCATCGCGCCCGTCGTCGCGATGCGGCGCGGCGACCTGAGCTGGGGCCTCACGGTGCCCGACGACGGCAGCTTCCCCGCATGGCAAGGCGCCGGCGACGGCCTCGTGCCGTCGCTGATCCAGTGGGACAGCCCGCGTCATCCGGCCGAATCGCTGCCGGCCGACGGCGTCGCGCTGAAGGCGCTCAAGGGCGTCCACCCGCACGCGGATACGGTCCGCGAGCAACTCGACTGGCTCGGCGCCGCGCACCTGCTCGACCTCGAATCGACCGACGGTCCGCCGGCGCTGGCCGCCGAATTCGACACGCCGCACGGCGCACGCACGCTGCGCTGACCGCCCCGCCGCTTTCCCGACGACAACGACCTGCACGACGGAGACACCCACGACATGAATTCGCGCGAAACCCGGGGCATGCTGCTCGGCCTCATCGGCGTGATGATCTTCAGCCTGACGCTGCCGATGACGCGCATCGTCGTATCCGAGCTCAATCCGCTGCTCAACGGGCTCGGCCGCGCGCTCGCCGCCGCCGTGCCGGCCGGCCTGCTGCTGTGGTGGCGCCGCGAGCCGCTGCCGAGCCGCGCGCAACTGAAAAGCCTCGCGATCACGTCGGCCGGCGTGATCATCGCGTATCCGGTGTTCTCGGCCTGGGCGATGAAATCGGTGCCCGCCTCGCACGGCGCGGTGGTCAACGGCTTGCAGCCGCTGTTCGTCGCGCTGTATGCGGCCTGGCTGTCGCACGAACGGCCGTCGAAGGCGTTCTGGGCCAGCGCGGTGGCCGGCAGCGGGCTCGTGATCGCGTTCGCGCTGCGCGACGGCGGCGGCACCGTGCAGGCCGGCGACGCGCTGATGCTCGTCGCGGTCGGCATCGGCGCGCTCGGCTATGCGGAAGGCGCGCGCCTCGCGCGCCAGATCGGCGGCTGGCAGGTGATCTGCTGGGCGCTCGTCGTGTCGGCACCGCTCCTCGTGCTGCCGGTCGGCTGGCTCGCGTGGATGCAGCACGCCGCGCATCCGGGCCCGCTCGCGCTGCGCACGTGGCTCGCGTTCGGCTACGTGACCCTCTTTTCGCAATTCATCGGCTTTTTCGCGTGGTATGCGGGGCTCGCGATGGGCGGCATCGCGCGGGTCGGCCAGGTGCAACTGCTGCAGATTTTCTTCACGATCGCCTTTTCCGCGCTGCTGTTCGGCGAAACGGTCACGTCGTCGACGTGGCTGTTCGCGGCCGCCGTGATCGCGACCGTGGTGCTCGGGCGCCGCTCGGCGGTCGCCACGGCCCCGCGTCCCGCTCGCGCCGGCTGAACAGCTGCGCCATAATGGACGTTTTGCCTGATCGGTTTGCCCACCCGGCCGCGAAGGCTTCATCGCGTTCGCGCTCGCCCACCCGGCGGCGTCGAAGCGATTCGCCCGAACGACCTTTCTTGACTGACCACGATATCCGAACGAGGAGACTATGAATCCGAGCGACCTGCATCCGCCGCACTGGCAGCTTTCCGAACGCGCCCGCAAGCTGACGAGCTCTGCGATCCGCGAGATCCTGAAGGTCACGGAACGCCCCGAGGTCATCTCGTTCGCCGGCGGCCTGCCCGCCCCCGCGACGTTCCCGGCGGAACGCATGCGCGCCGCCGCCGACCGCGTGCTGCGCGACGCGCCGGCCGCCGCGCTCCAGTACAGCGCGACCGAAGGCTACCTGCCGCTGCGCGAATGGATCGCCGAGCGCTACAGCGTGCGCGTGTCGCAGGTGCTGATCACGACCGGCTCGCAGCAGGCGCTCGACCTGCTCGGCAAGGCGCTGATCGACCCGAACAGCCCGATCCTCGTCGAAACGCCGACCTACCTCGGCGCGCTGCAATCGTTCTCGCTGTACGAGCCGCGCTACGTGCAGGTGCCGACCGACGAGCAGGGCCTGCTGCCGGAAGGCCTCACGCCCGGACTCACGCAAGGCGCGCGCCTGCTGTACGCGCAGCCGAACTTCCAGAACCCGACCGGCCGCCGCCTGCCCGTCGAGCGCCGCCGCGCGCTCGCCGCGTTCGCGCAGACGAGCCCGTTCCCGGTGCTGGAGGACGATCCGTACGGCGCGCTGAACTACCAGGGCGAGCCGCTGCCGACGATGCTGTCGATGGCGCCCGACCACGTCGTGCACCTCGGCACGTTCTCGAAAGTGCTCGCGCCGGGCCTGCGGATCGGCTACATCATCGCGCCCGAGGAACTCCACTTCAAGCTCGTGCAGGCCAAGCAGGCCACCGACCTGCACACGCCGACGCTCACGCAGCGCATCGCGCACGAAGTGATCAAGGACGGCTTCCTCGACGAGCACATCCCGACGATCCGCGCGCTCTACAGCGCGCAGTGCGACGCGATGCTCGGCGCGCTCGCGCGCCACATGCCGGAAGGCGTCACGTGGAACCGCCCGGAAGGCGGGATGTTCATCTGGGTGAACCTGCCCGCGCAGATCGACAGCATGAAGCTGCTCGCCGCGGCCGTCGACAACCACGTCGCCTTCGTGCCGGGCGCGCCGTTCTTCGCGGAGAACGCGCAGCAGAACACGCTGCGCCTGTCGTTCGTGACGGTGCCGCCCGAGAAGATCGAGGAAGGCGTCGCGCGCCTCGGCAAGCTGCTGCGCGAGCGCCTCTGATCCCCTTTTTCCTGTCACGACTCTCTACGAGGAATCGAACACATGGCTAACGTCTACGACAAACTGAAATCGCTCGGCATCGAACTCCCGACCGCCGGCGCCCCGGCTGCCGCCTACGTGATGAGCGCGCAAAGCGGCAATACGGTCTACCTGTCGGGCCACATCGCGAAGAAGGACGGCAAGGTCTGGGCCGGCAAGCTCGGCGCGGATCTGCAAACGGAAGACGGCAAGGCCGCCGCCCGCTCGATCGCGATCGACCTGCTCGCGACGCTGCACGCGCACACCGGCGACCTGAACAAGGTCACGCGCATCGTCAAGCTGATGAGCCTCGTCAACTCGACGCTCGACTTCACCGAACAGCACGTCGTGACGAACGGCGCGTCGGAGCTGATCGCGGAAGTGTTCGGCGACGCGGGCAAGCATGCGCGCTCGGCATTCGGCGTCGCGCAGATCCCGCTCGGCGCGTGCGTCGAGATCGAACTGATCGCCGAAGTCGCGTAACGGGCGCATCGCGATGTCCGGCCGTCTCGTTCGTTTCAAGCAGGTCGACGTGTTCACGTCGGCGCCGTTCAAGGGCAATCCGCTTGCCGTGGTGTTCGACGCCGATTCGCTCGGCGACGACGCCATGCTCGAGATCGCCCGCTGGACGAACCTGTCGGAAACGACGTTTCTCTGCACGCCCACCGATCCGGAAGCCGACTATCGCGTGCGGATCTTCACGACGGGCGGCGAACTGCCGTTCGCCGGCCACCCGACGCTCGGCACCGCGCATGCGTTCCTCGAAAGCGGCGCGCGGCCGCGCACGCCGGGCCGGCTGATCCAGCAGTGCGGAGTCGGCCGGGTCGCGCTGCGCGAGCAGGCCGACGGCTGGGCGTTCGCCGCGCCGCCAGCACGCGTCACGCCGCTCGACCGTTCGGACTACGCGGTACTGGCCGCCGCGCTGCGCAGCGACGCGCTCGACCTCGATGCCGAGCCGTGCGCGGTCGACAACGGCGCGCCGTGGCTGGTCGTGCGGCTGAAGTCGGCCGATGCGTGCATCGGCCTGTCGCCCGATCCGGCCGCGCTGGCCGCGCTCACCCGGCGTTACGGCGTGGACGGCCTCGCCGCCTACGCGCCGCATGCCGAAGGTGGCCCCGCGACGTTCGAGATCCGCTGCCTGATGACGGGCGGCCAGTTCGGCACGCCCGGCGAGGACCCCGTCACCGGCAGCGCGAACGCCGCGCTGGCCGGACTGCTGACGCGCCAGGCACGCCGCCCCGGCCCGTCGTATACGGCCCGCCAGGGCACCGCGATCGGCCGCGACGGCCGCATCTTCGTCAGCTACGACGAAGACGGCACGACCTGGATCGGCGGCCGCGTCGTCACGGTCGTCGACGGCACGTTTCGGTCACCCGACTGACATTTCGCGATGTGCGATGGCGCCGGCTCGTCCGGCGCCCTACGCTTCACCCAACTATCGCAAAAACGTTCCAGCCAGTAATATCGGGCCTAATCCGTTGTTTCGGAGGTCTGTCCATGGTTGCGCGTCCCGCGAACGAACAGACGTCGGGACAATCCGAACCATAGCCGGCCATCCAGACGGATGGCGCACGCGAGCAGGACGCCGCCCTCTTCGATGAGCTCCGCCCGGTCCAACCACACGCCGCCGAACCGGCCGCTGCGCGCGCCGCGCAAATCGCGCCGGCGTGCGCTGTTTGCCATCCCGCTGCTCGGGATGCTGGCGCTCGCGCTGCTGTGGGCCGTGATCATCGCGCGTCTGTCCGTCGAAAAGGACAGCGCGTACAAGGAAGCGGCGGCCTCCGCGGCGATCCTGTCGTCCGCGCTCGAGCAGCATACGGTCAAGGCGATCCACCAGGTCGACCAGATCACCCGCTTCGTCAAGTTCGAATTCGAGAAATCGCCGGCGCGCTTCAATCTCGCGAGCGCCGTCGAGAAAGGCGTCGTGCCGAGCGACACGCTGATCCAGGTGTCGCTCGTCAACGCGAAGGGCATCCTGTTCGCGAACACCGCCGAACTCCATCCGCAGCCGATCAACCTGTCCGACCGCGAGCACTTCAAGGTCCACCTCGCGCACAACGATGATCGCCTGTTCATCAGCAAGCCGGTGCTCGGCCGCGTGTCGAGCCACTGGACGCTGCAGATGACGCGGCGCCTGAACAACCCGGACGGCAGCTTCGCGGGCATCGTCGTGGTGTCGGAAGACCCGAGCTACTTCACGAACGATTTCTACAACAACGCGGCCATCGGCAAGGAAGGCGTGATCGCGGTCGTGTCCGACACGGGCGCGGTGCTCGCGCGGCGCACGGGGTCGGTCAACAACGCGCCGGGCGCGTTTTCGGCCTCGGGCGTCTACCCGATCGCGGAGCGGGTGACCGGCACGATCATCGATCCGATCGACGGCGTGACGCGCATCGTGTCGTACCGCCACCTCGACGGCTACCCGCTCGCCGTGATGGTCGGGCTGTCGCAGACGGAAGAGTTCGCGGACTACACGCACACGCGCAACGTCTACCTGCTGATGACGAGCTTCATCACGCTCGCGATGCTCGCGTTCTTCGGCGTCGCGACGGGCCTGATCGGCAAGCTGCTCGGCCGCGAGCGCGAAATGACGCAGCTCGCCGAATACGACCTGCTCACCGGCCTCGCGAACCGCTATGCGACGCTGCGCGGGCTGCGCAACGACGTGTCGATGCCCGCGAGCCTGTCGCGGCTCGGCCTGCTGTTCATCGATCTCGACAACTTCAAGACCGTCAACGACACGCTCGGCCACAACGCCGGCGACATCGTGCTGCAGATGACCGCATCGCGCCTCGCCGACGCGGTCGACGACGAAGGCTCGCTCGCGCGCATCGGCGGCGACGAGTTCGTGGTCGTGATGAAGGGCGACGACGTCGAGCGGCGCGCGGTGCGGCTCGCGGAAGCGATCATCCGGATGTTCAGCGAGCCGTTCGACGTACGCGGCAGCTCGTTCGTGCTGCATGCGAGCATCGGCATCGCGCTGCACACCGTCGCGAACGAAAGCGAGATCGACCTGCTGAAAAAGGCCGACCTCGCGATGTACAGCGCGAAGGACGCCGGCAAGAACTGCTACCAGTTCTATGCGCCGCACCTGTCGCACCGCGCCGACCACCTGATGCGCTGGGAGCAGCAGTTGCGCGTCGCGCTCGCCGAGGGGCAGCTGTTCCTCGCGTACCAGCCGAAGATCGACCTCACGCACCGTACGATCACCGGCTTCGAGGCGCTGGCACGCTGGGATCACCCCGAGCACGGCGTCATCTCCGCGAACGAATTCATTTCGATCGCCGAATCGACCGGCCTGATCGTGCCGATCGGCGACTTCGTGATCCGCACCGCGTGCGAGCAGATCGCGCGCTGGCGCGACGAAGGCCACGACACGCTGACGCTCGCGGTCAACATCTCGCCCGTGCAGTTCTGGCGCGGCGACCTGATCGAGACGATCTCGCAGGCGCTGCAGGACACCGGCATCGACGCGAACCGGCTCGAGATCGAGATCACCGAAACCGCGATGATGGAATATCCGGAGCTCGTGTCCGAAAAGATCGTCGCGCTGAAAAAGCTCGGCATCCGGATCGCGCTGGACGATTTCGGCACCGGCTATTCGTCGCTGTCGTACCTGCACCGCTTCTCCGTCGACACGCTGAAGGTCGACCGCTCGTTCGTGCAGGCGATCCCGAACGATCGCAGCGTGTGCGTGATGGTGTCGTCGATCGTGCATCTCGCGCGCTCGCTCGGGCTGACCGTCGTCGTCGAGGGCACGGAGACCGAGGAGCAGATCACGTGGCTGTCCGCGCTCGGCGAAATCGAGGCGCAGGGCTTCCTGTTCTCGCGCCCGGTGCCGGCCGACGCGATTCCCGCGCTGATCGCACGCTTCGGCGTGCGCGGCGATCGTCCGAACGTCGTCGCGCATCGCGCGACCGGCAGCACCGGCGCCTGAACAGCCGCACCGCTGCTGCCGCGGCGCGCGTTGCGCACCGCCGCAATTGTTTCGTGTTCCGATCCGATCGTTTAGTTCATTAACTGGTGTTTTCGCGCATGGCAGTGTCATGATGCGCGGCGGACAATCGGGAGGGCCGACGTGTCGGCGGGCCGCCGGCACGGCCCTACGCGAGAGATCCGGCCCTGCGCCAACCACACAATCATGACAACCGTCGAAGTCGAAGCGACCACGCGTGTCGAAGAGGCACCCGCCTCCCTGTGGGCCTTGTTCAAGGTCGTCGCCGGCATTTCGGCCGTCTCGTGGGGCGGGCTTTCGATGATGGCGCAACTCGAACGCCATTACGTGGAGCGGCTGCAGCGCATCGAGCCGCACGTTTTCGGCGATCTCGTCGCGCTCGCGTGGCTCGTACCGGGCCCCGTCGGCTGCAACGTTGCCGTGCAGGTCGGGCAGACGCTGCACGGCCGTGCCGGCGCATGGGTCGCCGGCATGGCGAGCGTGCTGCCGTTCTCGATCCTGATGACGCTGTTCGCGATCTTCTATCAGACGCCGCTCGTGCGCTCGCTTGCCGCGCCGATGCTGATCAATCACTTCGGGATGGTGCTCGCCGCGCTGATCGGCGTCACGTGGGTCAAGCAGTTGCGCTCGCTCGCGCGCACGCGGCTCGAACAGGCGATCGCCGCGCTCTCGACGATTCTGCTCGCTTTCGCGCATAGTCCGGCCGCTTTCGTCGGGATTCTGTTCGCCGCGTTTGCAGCGGGCTGGCTGACGGGGCCGCCGCAACGCGACGCGGTCGATTTCACGCTGTCGAAGCGCGACCGCAGCCTGCTCGTGCTGCTCGGCGTGCTGGTGCTGCTGTTCGCGGTGCCGTTGCCCGGCGATTACCAGGCGCAATTGCTGTGGCCGCGGCTCGCGGGCGCCGGCATGACGCTGTTCGGCGGCGGCTTCTCCGCGCTGCCGGTGCTCAAGACGCTGTTCGTCTCGCCGGCGACCGGCATCTCCGATCACGACTTCACGCTGGCGTTCGCGCTGTCGCCGGTCGCGCCGGGGCCGTTGCTGAACGTGGTGCCGTTTCTCGGCTACCTGACCGACGGCTGGGTCGGCGCGCTGCTCGCCACCGCCGCGCTGTTCATTCCGTCGGGATGCCTCGTCGTGTTCGCGCAGAACCACCTGCTCCGGCTCAAGCGCCATTCGCGCTTCGAGCACGGGATGCGCCTGCTGCGCGCGGCGACGACGGGCTTTCTCGTGGTCGCCGTCGTCAAGATCCTGCATCGCGAACCGGCCGACCCGGTTTACTGGCTGACGGGCGCCTTCGCGACGCTGTGCTTCACGCGCTTCAAGGTGCCCGTTTATGCCGTATACGGCGCGGTCGCCGTGGCCTGCAGCGTGTGGCTGTGGGCCGCCGCGCACTGACGGGCGGCGGCCGTCGCGCTGCCCGGCCGGGTTCGCCTCACCGGCTCAACCGGCCCGCATCGCGACCCGGCGTGCCATCCAGCGGGCGCGCAGCGCGTCGTACGCGAGGTTGAAGCAGAACGTGTAAGGCAGGAAGAACAGCACGATGCCCAGGTCGAGCAGCAGCGCCTCGACGAGGCTCACGTTCAGCCACCATGCGGCCACCGGCACCACCATCGCGACGAGGCCGAGTTCGAACATCACCGCATGCGCGATCCGCATGCCGAGCGTGCGCGACAACCCAGCCCGCCGCTCGAAGCGGTCGAACAGCGCGTTGAAGGTCATGTTCCACGCCATCGCGATCAGCGACACCATCACCGTCAGCACGCCGACGTGCGACACCGGCATGTCGAGCAGCCACGCGCCGATCGGCGCGCACAGCGCGATCGCCACCAGTTCGAACGTCAGCGCGTGCAGCAGGCGCTCCGTCACCGTTTTGTTGATCTGTTTCATGATTCGCTCCAATGCGTTACCTGATCCATGGCGGCCATTTTGATCGGCAATACCGTATGAATCCAGTTTGATATCATCGGCTTTACCGATATATCACCGCCTGGAGCACTGCATGCACCACGCCCCCGAAGCCCTGCTCGCATTCGCCGAAGCGGCGCTGCTCGGCTCGTTCACGGCCGCCGCGCGCAAGCTCGGCAAGCGCCAGTCGACCGTGTCGGAAGCGATTGCGAACCTCGAAATCGATCTGGGCGTGCAGTTGTTCGATCGCTCGACGCGCACGCCGACGCTCACCGACGCCGGCCGCGCGCTGCTGCCGCAGGTACAGCGCGCGCTCGAGGCCAGCGCGGCGATCGACCGCACGGCCGCCCGGCTCGCGCACGGCGAGGAAGCGCGGCTCACGCTCGTCGTCTCCGATACGTACCAGTCGAAGCGCTACGAAGAGACGCTGATGGCGCTCGAACGGCGCTTTCCGGCGCTCGAGCTCGAATGCCAGATCGCCGAGCACGACGACGTGCTCGACCTGATCCAGCAAGGCCGTGCGCAACTCGGGCTGATGGCCGCGCGCGCGGCCTACCCGGCCGATATCGGCGCGGCGACGGTGGCGGAGGAATCGGAGATCGGACTGTTCGTCGGCCGCACGCACGCGCTTGCCGAATACGGCGACGCCGAGGTGCCGCACGCGGCGCTGCGCGACGTGCGCGAACTGCGCCTCAATACCTACGTGAAGACGGAAGGTCGCGGCACCGACGACCGGATCGTCGTCGGCACGCAGCACTGGCTGGCGCCGAGCTACCTGATGCTGCTGGAAATGGCGGTGCTGGGGTTCGGCTGGGCGGAACTGCCGCGCTGGATGGTCGAGCACTTCGCGCGCGACCGCCTGTGCGAGCTGCGCTCGCGCGGCTGGCCGCGCCGCGTGCGGGTGGATGCGGTGTGGTCGCGCAACCGGCCGCTGGGGCCGGCCGGTTCATGGCTGCTCGACGCGATGCTGGCCGCGTAGCGACGCGTGCCGCCAGGCCTGTGGCTACCCGGCAGCGGCCGGACGCCGGCCGGTCAGAAACCGCGCGACAGCACGGCCGCGCCGATCGTGACGACGCCGAGCACGAGATTCACGACGACGAGCAGGCGCACCGCGTTCACCGCGCGCGCGCCGTCCGGCCAGTTCTGCGCCTGCACCGCACGGCGAATGCGCGGGAACAGCGCGAAGCGGATGTGCCCGAAGATCAGCATCATCACGACGCCGAGCCCGGCCATCGCATGCAGCGACCACGTCGCGTGTGCGCCGCCGAAGCTCGTCAGCAGGAAACCGCCGGACAGCAGGATCACGATCACGGCCCCCGACACCCAGTTGAAGAAGCGGCCGAACACGCCTTCGATCAGCGGCAACCGCAACTGCGGCGACAGGTCGGACAGCGCCGGGCGCAGGCAGAAGTGCGCGAAGACCATCCCGCCCACCCACACGGCGACGGCCAGCAGGTGAAGAAACAGCGCGACGGCAACGGCGTGGGACATGGCGACGATCCTGTATGAGGGGGGGGCAGCGAACGGCCGCGTCGCGCGCGGCATCAAGCGACGTTCGACCAGCCAGTCGCGTCGCGGTTCAGACCCTCGGCGCGATTTCACACTATTTTGCAAATTCCGCGTGACAGCGCCACGCTTGCTTACCCGAATCCCCGCGTCAAAAAAAGAAAAAGCCGCACGGCCGCCGAAGCGGACGTGCGGCCTTCGATCGCGGCCGAACCGTCGAACCGGACGATCCGGACGCCCCGCGCGGCGTCAGCCGAGCAGCGGGCGCAGCTCGTTGACGACCTTGAGCTTCGTCTCCGGCGTGCGGCCCTTGCGTGCGCGCTTGCCGATGTGCGGCGCGAGCCCGGCGTACGACAGCGTGTCGTCCTGCGCCTTGCCGCCGCGGCCGGTGCCGATCAGCACGACGCCGGCCGGATCGATCGCCAGCGCCTGCACGAGCGTTTCCTTGTCGTCGAGCGCCATCAGGATCACGCCGCGCCCGCCGCCGGACAGCGTCTTCATCTCGTCCATCCCGAACACCAGCAAGCGCCCGCCGCTCGACAGGCACGCGACCTGCGTCGCGTTCGGCAGTACCGGCATCGGCGCGAGCGGCACCGCGCCCGCATCGATCGTCATGAAGGACTTGCCGGCCTTCACGCGGCTCACCATGTCGCCGACCTTCGCGAGGAAGCCGAAGCCGTTGCTCGACGCGAGCAGCAACTGCTGGTCGGCCGGCGCCGCGTAGTAGTGCATCAGGTGCGAGCCCGATTCGAGCTCGATCAGCGACGTGACCGGCACGCCGTCGCCGCGCCCGCCCGGCAGCACCGACACGTCGACCGAATACACGCGGCCGCTGCTGCCCCATGCGATCAGGCGATCCGGCGTGCGGCACTGGAACGCCGCGTACAGGTGGTCGCCTGCCTTGAACGTGAAGCCGGCCGGGTCGAGCCCGTGGCCCTTCAGCGCGCGCACCCAGCCCTTCTGCGACACGACGACCGTCACCGGCTCGTCGACCACCTTCGCCTCGAACGTCGCGCGCTTTTCCTGCTGGATCAGCGTGCGGCGATCGTCGCCGTACTGCTTCGCGTCGGCCTCGATCTCCTTGATCATCAGCCGCTTCATCGCGCTGTCGTTGGCGAGCAGCTCCTCGAGCTTCGCCTTCTCGTCGCGCAGCGCTTCGAGTTCCTTCTCGATCTTGATCTTCTCGAGCCGCGCGAGCTGGCGCAGGCGGATTTCGAGAATGTCCTCGGCCTGCCGCTCGCTGAGGCCGAACGCGCTCATCAGCGCGGCCTTCGGCTCGTCCGACTCGCGGATGATGCGGATCACCTCGTCGATGTTCAGGAAGACGATCATCCGCCCTTCGAGGATGTGGATGCGGTCGTCGACCTTCGCGAGACGATGGCGGCAACGGCGCGTCATCGTCAGCTGGCGGAACTTCACCCATTCGTCGAGGATCGTCAGCAGGCCCTTCTGGCCCGGCCGGCCATCCGCGCCGATCATCACGAGGTTCAGCGTCGCGTTCGATTCGAGGCTCGTGTACGCGAGCAGCGTGTTCACGAATTCCGTCTGGTCGATCGTGCGCGACTTCGGCTCGAACACGAGCCGCACCGCCGCTTCCTTGCCCGACTCGTCGCGCACCGCGTCGAGCAGGTCGAGCATCGCCTTCTTCGTGTTGAGCTGCTCGGGCGTCAGCGTCTTCTTGCCGAGCTTGAGCTTCGGGTTGGTCAGTTCCTCGATTTCCTCGAGCACCTTCTGGCCCGACGTGTTCGGCGGCAGTTCGGTCACGACGAGCTGCCACTGGCCGCGCGCGAGATCCTCGATCTTCCACTTCGCGCGCACCTTCAGGCTGCCGCGCCCCGTTTCGTACGCCGCCGAGATTTCGGTGTCGCTCGAGATGATCTGGCCGCCGCCGGGGAAATCCGGGCCGGGAATCAAGCTCATCAGCTCCGCGTGCGTGAGCTTCGGATTGCGGATCAGCGCGACCGCCGCGGCCGCGACTTCGCGCAGGTTGTGCGACGGGATTTCGGTCGCGAGGCCGACCGCGATGCCCGACGCGCCGTTCAGCAGCACGAACGGCATGCGGCTCGGCAGCGTCTTCGGCTCCTCGAACGAGCCGTCGTAGTTCGGCATGAAGTCGACCGTGCCCTGGTCGATCTCGTCGAGCAGCAGTTTCGCGATCGGCGTGAGGCGCGCTTCCGTGTAACGCATCGCCGCCGCGCCGTCGCCGTCGCGCGAGCCGAAGTTGCCCTGCCCGTCGATCAGCGGGTAGCGCAGCGAGAAATCCTGCGCGAGCCGCACGAGCGCGTCGTACGCCGACTGGTCGCCGTGCGGGTGGTATTTACCGAGCACGTCGCCGACCACGCGCGCCGACTTCACCGGCTTCGCGTCCGGGCCAAGACCCATTTCGTTCATCGCGAACAGGATCCGGCGCTGCACCGGCTTCTGGCCGTCGCACACGTCGGGCAGCGCGCGACTCTTCACGACGCTGACCGCGTAGCTGAGATACGCCTGCTCCGCGTAATTGCCGAGCGTCAGCGCTTCGGCATCCGGTGCATCGGACCCGGCAAAGAGATCGGAAGTATTGTCGTCCATCTGAATTCCGTATTCGTAAGTGGCGTGAGGCCGGGCCGGGCGTCATGCCCGGCCGCGCGGATGCTCCGCTTAAATGTCCGCTTCGACGTCGTTGCCCTTTTCCTCGAGCCAGCCGCGCCGCGCGGCTGCCTCGCCCTTGCCCATCAGCATCGTCATCCGCGCGACGGTCGCCTCGTAGTCGAGCTCGCCGAGCTTCACCGGCATCAGGCGGCGCGTGTCGGGGTTCATCGTCGTGTCCCACAACTGCTCGGCGCTCATTTCGCCAAGACCCTTGAAGCGGCTGATGCTCCACTGCGTGTCGCGCACGCCGTCCTTGCGCAGCTTGTCGAGGATCGCCTCGAGCTCGCCGTCGTCGAGCGCATAGAGCTTCTGTGCGGGCTTCTTGCCGCGCGCGGGCGCATCGACGCGGAACAGCGGCGGGCGCGCGACGTACACGTGGCCGCGCTCGATCAGCTGCGGGAAATGCTTGAAGAACAGCGTGAGCAGCAGCACCTGGATGTGCGAGCCGTCGACGTCCGCGTCCGACAGGATGCAGATCTTGCCGTAGCGCAGGTTCGACAGGTCGACGCCGTCGTCCGGGCTGTGCGGATCGACGCCGATCGCGACCGAGATGTCGTGCACCTCGTTGTTCGCGAACAGACGGTCGCGCTCGGTTTCCCACGTGTTCAGCACCTTGCCGCGCAGCGGCAGGATCGCCTGGTATTCCTTGTCGCGGCCCATCTTCGCGGAGCCGCCCGCCGAGTCGCCCTCGACGAGGAACAGTTCGTTGCGCGCGATATCTTCGGTCTCGCAGTCGGTCAGCTTGCCGGGCAGCACCGCGACGCCCGAGCTCTTGCGCTTCTCGACCTTCTGGCCCGCGCGCGTGCGCGCCTGCGCCTGCTTGATCACGAGTTCGGCGAGCTTCTTGCCGTGCTCGACGTGCTGGTTCAGCCACAGTTCGAGCGCCGGACGCGAGAACGACGACACGAGCTTCACCGCGTCGCGGCTGTTCAGCCGCTCCTTGATCTGCCCCTGGAACTGCGGATCGAGCACCTTCGCGGACAGCACGAACGACACGCGCGCGAACACGTCTTCCGCGAGCAGCTTCACGCCCTTCGGCTGCAGGTTGTGCAGCTCGACGAAGCTCTTCACCGCCTGGTAGAGACCGTCGCGCAGGCCCGACTCGTGCGTGCCGCCGGCCGGCGTCGGAATCAGGTTCACGTACGACTCGCGCACGAGCGAACCTTCCTCGCTCCATGCGACGACCCACGACGCGCCTTCGCCCTCGGCGAAGGTTTCGTCGGTCGAACGCGAATCGGCGAAACGCTCGCCTTCGAACAGCGGAATCAGCAGCTCGCTGCCGTTCATTTCGTCGAGCAGGTAGCCGCGCAGGCCGTCTTCGTACTTCCACGTCTGGCGCTCGCCCGTCTTTTCGTTGACGAGCACGACCTCGACGCCCGGCAACAGCACCGCCTTCGAGCGCAACAGACGCTGCAGCTCGCCGAGCGGCAGGTTCGGCGAATCGAAGTATTTCGGATTCGGCCACACCTGCACGCGCGTGCCGGATTTCTTCTCGCCGCGCCCCGCCGCCTGCGTCGCGAGCGGCTTGACCACGTCGCCTTCCGCGAAGCCGAGCTCGGCCATCTTGCCGTCGCGCCACACCGTCACGTCGAGTCGCGTCGCGAGTGCGTTCGTCACCGATACGCCGACGCCGTGCAGGCCGCCCGAGAACGTATACGCGCCGCCCGCGGCCTTGTCGAACTTGCCGCCCGCATGCAGGCGCGTGAACACGATCTCGACGACCGGCACGCCTTCTTCGGGGTGCATGCCGAACGGGATGCCGCGGCCGTCGTCCTCGACCGAGACCGACTGGTCGGCGTGCAGCGTGACCGTGATCTGCTTGCCGTAGCCGCCGAGCGCCTCGTCGGACGCGTTGTCGATGACTTCCTGGATGATGTGCAGCGGATTCTCGGTACGGGTGTACATGCCGGGCCGCTGCTTGACCGGCTCGAGACCCTTGAGCACCTTGATCGATGCTTCGCTATAGGCCGCGCTGGGTTTCTTCGTTGACATAGGCGCTGAATTTCGTCATTCATCGGGACGTTGTCCACACCTCGTGTGGATAACGTCGTGGACAAAACGTTGAGTTCCGTAAAAAAGCGAATCGAAACAACGGTGTGCTTGGACTGCTCCGAAAGCGGGCGCGCGGCGTGCGCTGCGCGCCCCTGAACGCGCGGTATTTTACTGGTTCCGCGTGGCGCGCCAATCGCGGGATCGGCGCGCGCCGCACGCGTCACACCGGCTTGCGCTTCGCCTCGAGCGTTTCCCACCGTTCGAGCGCGGCAAGCAATTCGTCGTCGATCGCCGCGAACCGCTCGGTCAGGCGCGTGCCTTCCTGCGGGTCCTTCGCGAAAATGGAGCCGTCCTCGAGTTGTGCATTGATCGTCTTCTGCTCGGCTTCGAGCGCGGCGATCTTCTCCGGAAGGGAATCGAGCTCGCGCTGCTCGTTGAACGACAGCTTCACCGTGCGCTGCGCGTTGCGGCCGGCCGCGCTCTTCGCCGGCTCGTCCTTCGCGGGCGCCGCTTCCTTGACCGCGCGCTTCGCCGCTTCCTGCTGCGCGAGCTGCTCCGAGCGCTCGCTCTGGATCTGCCAGTCGGTGAAGCCGCCGACATATTCGCGCCACTTGCCGTCGCCCTCCGCCGCGATCACCGACGTCACGACGTTGTCGAGGAACGCGCGATCGTGGCTGACGAGCAGCACCGTGCCGTCGTAGTCGGCCAGCAGCTCTTCGAGCAGTTCGAGCGTCGGGATGTCGAGGTCGTTGGTCGGTTCGTCGAGCACCAGCACGTTGGCCGGGCGCGCGAACAGGCGCGCGAGCAGCAGCCGGTTGCGCTCGCCGCCGGACAGCGACTTCACCGGCGAACGCGCGCGTTCCGGCGCGAACAGGAAATCGCCGAGATAGCTCATCACGTGCTTGCGCACGCCGCCGATCTCGACCCATTCGCTGCCGGGGCTGATCGTATCCGCGAGGCTCTTCTCCTGGTCGAGCTGCGCGCGCATCTGGTCGAAATACGCGACCTGCAGGTTCGTGCCGGTGCGCACCGTGCCTTCATCGGGCTTCAGGTCGCCGAGGATCAGTTTCAGCAACGTGGTCTTGCCGGCGCCGTTCGGGCCGACGAAGCCGATCTTGTCGCCGCGCATGACCGTCGTCGAGAAGCGGTCGACCACCGTGCGGCCGCCGTAACGCTTCGTCACGTCGGTCAGCTCCGCGACGATCTTGCCGGACTTCTCGCCCTGCGCGACGTCCAGCTTCACGTTGCCCTGCGCATTGCGGCGCTCTGCGCGCTCGTTGCGCATCTGCACGAGCCGCGCGATGCGGCCCACGCTGCGCGTACGGCGCGCTTCGACGCCCTTGCGGATCCACACTTCTTCCTGCGCGAGCAGCTTGTCGAACTTCTCGTTCTCCACGCGCTCGACTTCGAGCTGCTGCGCCTTGCGCGTCTGGTACGCGGAAAAATTGCCCGGGTACGACAGCAACCGGCCGCGATCGAGCTCGACGATGCGCGTCGCGACGCGGTCGAGGAATGCGCGATCGTGGGTGATGAACAGCAGGCCCGCGCGCTGCGCGACGAGCAGCTCTTCCAGCCAGCGGATGCCGTCGAAGTCGAGGTGGTTGGTCGGCTCGTCGAGCAGCAGCACGTCGGGCTGCAGCACCAGCGCGCGCGCCAGCGCGACGCGCTTCTGCATCCCGCCCGACAGCGCGTCGACGCTTGCGTCGACGTCCTGCAGGCCGATCTGCGCGAGCGTCATCGACACGCGGGTGCGCCAGTTCCACGCGTCGTGCGCGTCCAGCGACGACTGCAGCGCGTTCATCCGCGCGAGCAGCGCATCGTGTTCGGCGCCTTCCGGGATCTCCGCGAGGCGGTGCGCGATCGAATCGTATTCTTCGAGCAGTTCGCGCGTATGCGCGAGCCCTGACGCGACCGCGTCGAACACCGTCGCGCCCGGCTCGAATTCGGGCTCCTGCGGCACGTAGACCGTCACGAGCTCCTGCTGGCGCGTGACCAGCCCGTCGTCGGGCTTCGCGAGATCGGCGACGATCTTCAGCAGCGACGACTTGCCCGCGCCGTTGCGGCCGATCAGGCCGACCCGCTCGCCGGCTTCCAGCGAGAAATCCGCGTGATCGAGCAACGCGACGTGACCGAACGCGAGCTGCGCGCCGGTAATGGAATAGAGCGACATGGGGAGACGGCGAAGAGAGAAATCGGAAGCGCCCATTGTACCGGGCGCGCGGGCCGGGATCGGCTTGGCTGGACGGACGAGCGCCGCGGGATGCGCTTGAAGCGCGTCGGCGCGATGCCGGGAGCGGGTTGCGGACGGTTTTTCGCGTGGATGCCGGCCGTCGTTTACGTGCCCGCGTAAACGGCCGAACGCCGGCCGGATGCCCGCGGCCGGCCGATCGACCGATCCCGTGCGCGGCGCGGCGAGCGCCGGCGCGGGACGTGCGATTATTTCACGTTGACCGTGATCGTCGAGCTCAGTTCGGGACCGTACGAACGGTGCGCGCCGTCACCGAGCTGCAGCGTCAGCGTATGCTGGCCAGGCGGCAGCTTCACGTCGGTTTCGGTCTGGGCCTTGCCGAAATGCAGCGAATGGTCGGTCGCCGGGATCACGTCGCCCTTCGGCACCGGCTTGCCGTCGATCAGCAGATGATGATGACCGGTATCCGGGGTCATGTCGCCGGCCGGCTTGAGCGCCATGCCTTCGAGACCGAACTTCACGTGCACGGGGCTCGACACCGTCGCGCCGTCCTGCGGCTCGACGAAGAACACACGCGCTTCGGCGCGCGCGAGCGTCGATACGGCCAGCGCCGCGACACAGACTGCACCCGCGATCCACTTTCTGTTGAGCATCGTTTCCTCCTTCAGATTGACAGGCTCACGAAGCATACACTGCATGCCCGACCGACGCGACGGCGCCGGTTGTTCGCGATGCGTACGTTTAAAACGACGTTGCGCAGGCGTTCGGCGAAATTCCGGTACCATTGCGCCTTTCGTCCGCCGGCCAGGCTGCGGACGGCATCGCCGAATTTTCATTATCCCGAGCGCAACATGAGCGAAGTAACCGAATACCAGAGCTGGGTCTGCCTGATTTGCGGGTGGGTCTACAACGAAGCGGAAGGGCTCCCCGACGAAGGCATTCCGGCCGGCACGCGTTTCGCCGACATTCCGGCGGACTGGCGCTGCCCGCTGTGCGACGTGGGCAAGGAAGATTTCGTCGTCGTCGATTTCTGATTTTCCGTTTCGATCGCGGTTGATTACGCGATACGCGTGTCGCGGGGGCATTCCGCCCCGCCGACGCGCCGCGCGTTTGCTATACTCTGCGCGCTGTCCACACCGCCGTCCGGTTCGCCTTCTTTTGCGCGAATGCCCGGATATGGCTCTCCCCGTAGTTCAATGGATAGAACAAGCGCCTCCTAAGCGCTAGATACAGGTTCGATTCCTGTCGGGGGGGCCAGTCAAGCTCCATGCCTCCCCGGATTCACAAGAACTCCCCGCTCAAGCAACGACAACCGTAAACTCGACCCCCGACTCAAAATCCAGCGTCGTGGTCGAAAACCGCGGCTCCTCGTCGAGGTATTGCTTGTACGGTCGAACGGCGTCCTCGGCCGTGTACATGTTGTCGGCCAGCACGACCGATCCCGGCCGCAGCAGGCGCTCGATCTGCTTGAACAGCTTCAGATAGGCGTCGGCCCAGACGTCGATAAACACCATGTCGACAGTCCCGTCCAGCCCGGCAACCGTGTCGAACACATCGCCCTCCCGCACGTCGACATAGGCCTCCAGGCCCGCAGTTTCGACGTGGTCGCGCAAACGCGCGCACTTGAGCGCATCGCCTTCGGTCGCGATGACCACGCCACGGCCCAACGTCCGCAGCGCGTCGGCGAAATACAGGGTCGACACACCGCAGGAACTGCCGAGTTCGAGAATTCTGGTCGGCCGTTGCGCGAGCACCATGTTGCGCAAGAACCTTCCCGTTTCCGCCGACACGGCCAACGATAGCGCACTGCCCGCCGACGACTCGAAATCTTCGGTGAACAGGCCGAACGTTTCGAGAAACCGCCCTCGCAACCTCGGGGCGAGTGCTTCGTATTCGTCGACGAGCGTCGGAAACGCCTCGTTCGGCCCCTGGAACTGCGCGCGGGCGCGGGCGATGATTTCGCGCTGGCTCTCTTCATGAAGCCGTTGCAAAAGAGCGTGGGTGGTAGAAACCAAGTGCGTTCCTTGATGAGTTTGATCACGTAGACGGCGTATCCAGCGACTGCTATCCGCCATCAGGCCTGCGGCGCTGCCGCTCCATCATCGGCGAGCACGGGCGACGCTATGCCCTTCTCGCGAGCGTGATCGCGCGCTCGGGACACGCCGTCACGCAAAGCCCGCATGACCGACAGGCTTGCGCATTCGGCGTGTACGCGACTTTCATTCCATGCACGCGCAGCTTCAAGCGATGCATCAGACCGAGGTCGAGATAATCGGCCTCGTCGATGCGCCGGACCTCGAACACGTTTTCGGGGCAAACGGTGACGCAATCGCCCTTGCCTTCGCAACGCTTCAGATCGACGACCGGCGCAATCACGCCCGCCTTCTGCTTGCAGTCGGCCGCTGATTTCTCGCGCATGGTCACTCCTCCGTGGGCCGCTTGCCGCGCGATCGCCATGCGGCCCGGAACTGCTCGCGTTCTTCCGGCGTCATGGCTTCCCACTTGCGCCAGTGGCGCCGGCCGTGCCAGCCGCGGTGTCCGCGGAATCCGCCGAACAGGATGCGGCTCAACACGAGCAGGCCCAGCGCGTGAGCGAAGTCGATCGTCCGGGCGCCAACGAATAGCGCCGGCATCACCCAGTTCCACAACATCATCACGACCCCACCGAGCACCCCGATGGCCACCACCACGAGCAGCGCCTTGCCCGCACATCTGATTCGAAAATTCATCCGTCGACTCCTCTAGATATCCAGTTCGTCGTAAATGGGTTGCAGTCGAGCACGCAGATGCAGGACCGCGTAGCGTTTGCGCGCGAGCAGCGTATTGAGCGTGACACCGCTTTGCGCGGCCATCTCCTTGAAGGACTGTCCTTCCAGCTCGTGCGCGATGAAAACCTCGCGCTGATTCGCCGGCAACTCGTCGAGCGCATCCTGCAACGCCTTAAGCAACAGCGTGCGAGCGTAGAGCGCCTCGGGGCCGGCATCGTGCGCCGGCAGCGCCAGATCCAGGCGATACTCGCTGTCCGCTTCGTCGTCGGCATCGAGCAGATCGGTCAGCGGTTGCTCCTTCTTCTTGCGAAAACGATCGATGATGCGGTTGCGCGCGGTACGGAACAGCCACGCGCTCGCCTGTTCGATTGGCGCGGGAAGTCGATAGGCCTGTACGAATTCGTGAAGCACATCCTGCAGAACGTCCTCGGCATCGTCCGGGTCGCGGATCCGGCGCCGAATGAAATTCCCTAGCCTCGTTCGTTCACGCATCACCGTCGCAGTGATGTCGCGGTCTGGGTCGGTCATCGTTTGCGAAGTGGGTGGCGGTTCCATGCGTCTGAAGACGTTTCAGGCGCGTGAATATTGTGGCGAGCGTGAAAAATTTTCGGTTGTACGCGTCGGCTTCACTGCGCTGCAGTCGTTTCAAGGAACAGGCCCGATATGGCATCAGCCCGTCGTCGCAGGAATCGATTGACTCCCCGCATCAACCCGAAGTACACTTCGCGCCGCGGGGTGGAGCAGTCTGGCAGCTCGTCGGGCTCATAACCCGAAGGTCGTAGGTTCAAATCCTACCCCCGCAACCAAATGCCGAAGCCCGCTTTGCGAAAGCAAGCGGGCTTTTTGCTGTCCGGCGGTCCGGGGATGTGGCTTGCGCGTGCAGCGCAACTAAGGTATGCGAACGGCGATGCAATCGCGCGTTCCCCACGACGTGCGACACGTAATCGCAGCTCGTCCACTCGCCGCCGACATGCAGCGAACATTGCGTAGAATTCCGAACCTTCTTCGGTTCAGCACACGGACTTCTCGAATGATTCGAACGATCGCGGCACTCGTCGTGCTTTCGGCGATGACCGCCGTGGCCAACGCCGCCGACACCGGCACGGCCCCCACCAAGCAACGCTACGTCAGCCCGGGCATCGCCAACGTCACTGCCTCGGCAGCCCCGCGCCCGGAAAGCACCGCCTCCAACGCCCGCTGCCGGGAACTGGCCGCCGGCATCGACGCGGTCACGCACTCACCGGACCGCGGCCAGAAGGTCGTGCGCGGGATGGGCCCGGACGGCAAGCCACGCAACGAACTGCGCGCCTACGACAAACGGGCCGATCTGGAAGCCGAGCACCAGCGCCTCGGCTGCCAGTAACGAACAACGCCGCACACGCCCCCACCCGGCCAATCCGCGCCGGGCAGCGGCCTTACGCGTTCGCGCCGCCGTCGATCGTCAATCCGGTCCCGTTGATCGACCGCCCTTCCGGTCCGACGACGAACGCCACGAGCGCGGCCACGTCGTCGGCCTTGCCGTACTGCTGAATCGCCATCCGCGAACGCTGCGCATCGGCATGCGCGCCATCGGCCGGGTTCATGTCGGTATCGGTCGACCCCGGATGCACGATGTTGACCGTGATGCCGCGCGGGCCGAGATCGCGCGCGAGCCCCTGCGTCCAGCCGATCAGCGCGGCCTTGCTCGCCGCATAGAGGCTCATCCCCGCATCGGGCACGCGCGTCGCGAGGCAACTGCCGGTCGACACGATGCGCCCGCCCTCGCCGAGATGCCGCGCCGCCGCCTGCGACGCGACGATCACCGCGCGCACGTTCACGTTCAGCGTCGCGTCGATGTCGTCGAGCGTGAGGTCGTCGAGCGATCCGGCCCGGAAAATCCCCGCGTTGTTGACGAGGATGTCGAGTCCGCCGAATGCCTCCGCGACACGATCGACCGCGTTCCGCACGGCGACCGGATCGGCGCTGTCGGCCTGGATCGCGATGGCGCGCCGGCCCAGCGCCTCGATGCCGGCAACCACGGCCTGCGCCCGCTCGGCCGATTTTTCATACGTGATCGCCACGTCCGCGCCATCGGCCGCCAGCCGTTTCGCGATCGCCGCGCCGATGCCGCGGCTGCCGCCCGTGACGAGTGCACGCTTGCCCTGAAGTCGGTTCATGTCGATTCCTTTCCTCATTTATGTAACGACCGACACAGAATGTGGCAAGTTGCGTCGCACAGTCAATTGATTTATTTTATCGATCGATACAGATATCGACGAAGGAACGGACGCAATGGCTGAACGAGGCCGACCGAGAAGCTTCGACAAGGAAGCCGCGCTGGATCGCGCGATGGAGGTGTTCTGGCGTCTCGGCTACGAAGGAGCGTCGATGACGGACCTGACGACCGCGATGGGCATCGCGTCGCCGAGCCTGTATGCGGCCTTCGGCAGCAAGGAAGCGTTGTTCCGGCAAGCGCTCGAGCATTACGGCGCAACCGAGGGGCGGGAAATCTGGGGGGGCGTCGAACGGGCAGCCAGTGCGCACGACGCCGTGCAGCGCTACCTGATGGATACCGCGCGCGTGTTCACGCGGCGCTCGAAGCCGGCCGGCTGCCTGATCGTGCTGTCGGCGCTGCATCCGGCCGAACGTTCCGATACGGTCCGGCAAACGTTGATCGCGATGCGCGAGCACACGGTCGACGCGCTGCGGGAGCGGCTCGCGCAAGGCGTCGCGACCGGCGAAATATCCGCGCACGCGAATCTCGACGCGATCGCCCGCTACTACGTGACGGTTCAGCAGGGCATGTCGATTCAGGCGCGCGACGGCGCGAGCCGCCGCGATCTGGAGGCCATCGCGCAGGCCGCGCTGGCCGCCTGGCCGGCGCTCGTCGGCACGCGCGGCGCGGCCGGTGCGTAGCGGCAGGACGCCGCCGAAAGGTTACTGCTTCGCAGCTTGCTGCACGTCCTTCGACGCATGCCACACGCGATAGCGCACGTCGAAGCCGTCCGGCACATAGACGACGAGCGGCAGGCGGCTGTTGTAGCGCAGCAGTTGGCCGTCACCGCGCACCTGCACGAAGCGTTGCTGCGGCGCCTGGCCCGGGCATGCCATCAGCGTCGATGCCGGCCCTTTCACGTCGGTGAGCCGGTAATACGTGTAGCCCCAGCCCTTCACGTCCTCGGCGGTCAGCTCGCCGCCGAACCACTGCTGGTTGCAGTCGGTCTGCAGCGTCTTGCCGATCATCAGCTCGACGCGCGCATCGCCCTCGTTCTCGAGCGCGGGCAGCGCGATCACGACGCGCTGCTGGCCGGCCGCGGCCTGCGGGAACATCTTGATCGACTCCGCCGGCACGGCGGGCGCGGAGGCCGGCGCGGCCACGCAGGCGGCGGCCGTCGTCACGCAGAAAGCGGCCAGCGCGGCCCGGATCGCGAATTTCATCGATGTGCTCCTGAAAAACAAATGAGCCCCGGATGCTAACACTTTCGTCGCAAGACCTTACGAGCCTGTAATTTGGCGACACAATTGCAAACAGCCGGCAATCCCCGGGCGCGGTACTTATAGCGCAACCAACGGAGAACATCATGCTGAAGCTCATTGCTGCCGCCGGCGTCGCCACCCTGCTGGCCGGCTGCGTCGTCGCCCCGGACGCCGGATACGGCTACGGGCAGCCCTACTATTCCGATCCCGGCTACGCGTACGCGCCGTCCCCCGTGTACGGCACGGTCAATATCTGGGGCGGTGGCGGCGGACGCGACTGGGATCGCGGCCGACGCGACTACCATCACTGGGACGGCGATCGCGGCAACCGTGGCAACGGCTGGTGGCGCGGCGGCGGACGCCGCGGCGACTGGAACGAAGGCGGGGGTGGCGGACACGGTCGCGGCGACGGCGGCGGGCATCGCCACTGACGCGCAATTGCAACCGTTTGTATCCACGCACGGCCCGCCGATGGCCGGCGGCGCGCCATGCAGGGGTACGGACGACCACACAAAAGACGAAGGCCCTCGCATCGAGCGAGGGCCTTTCGTCGTTCGGCGCGGCGAAACGATCGTCGGTGGGTGCCGGCCGACCGGCACCCACCCCGCGCGCACGCCGCGCGCCGGCGCTTACCAGCCGGCCGGCTGCACGTAGCCACCCTGCCGCACCGGCGCCCCGCAGACGTACGCACGCTGGTAGCGGTCGTAGCAATAGTTCGGACCGTCGTCCTGGTACTGCGCCTGCTGATAGGTGGGGTAGGCCGGCTGCTGGTACGCGGGCGCCTGGTAGTACGTCGGCGGCTGATAGGCCGGCGCCTGGTACACGGGTGCCTGATAGGCGACGGGCGGATTCATCGCCGACGTCACGATCGCGCCCAGCACCGCGCCGCCGATCAATGCGCCGATGACGGCGCCGCCGTCGCGGCCATGCGCGGACGCCGGCCCCGCCACCGCGAGCGAACCGGCAAGGACACACACTGCGGCAATCTTTTTCATGATGGACTCCCACGCGAAGTGGTACTGGATGCGAAGCATTGTGGCGGTGCGCGGCCGTAATAGATGCAGCAAGTGGTAACGCGCGATTACCGGTATCGCATCCGCCGAAACGCGGCGTCGCCGTGCTACGATTTTCGGCATACAGGAGACGCCTTCATGCAGCCCGAAACCGCCCGCCGTTTCGATACCGAATTCGCGCCGCGCATCGCGCAGGCGATCGCCGCGTTCTTCGCCGATCACGTGCAGACCGACGTCGTCCCCTACGGCGGGCACGGGCACCCGACGCGCGTGCAGATCCGCAGCGCGCCGCACGAGCACGTGAGCGGCTTCGTGCATCCGTTGAATCTCGAACTGACGTGGGACTCCGACGAGATCGAGCGGCTGATGGAACCCGACGGCCCGCAGCGCTTCGAGCACTACCTGGCCGCACTGCCGAGAAAGCTGGGCGCGTGGCAGGGCGCGCGCGACATCGATCTCGCGTCGCGCACGCAGGCCGACCCGCTCGTGCGGCTCGGCGGTCTCGACTTCGAAGGCTGAATGCGCGCGCCAATCGGCGGGCGCGCGGCTCGGCGTCGCGCGATGCGGCCCGGTGATACACTCGACCGGCCCCGTTCCGGTGCCGCCATGCCGGCCGGGCCGTTCATCGCCGCCTCCGCCCCCGCACATGGTTGCGCACGCAACCGGCAAGCGGGCACGCGGACAACCACGCTCTCGCTCCCGTCATGAACGCCGATACCGGCCTGCCGCTTCCGCAACGCTACTGGGCGATCGTCTGCGTCGCCCTGGGCATCACGCTCGCCGTGCTCGACGGCGCCATCGCGAACGTCGCATTGCCGACCATCGCGCGCGACCTGCACGCATCCGACGCCGCGTCGATCTGGATCGTCAACGCATACCAGCTCGCGGTCACGATCACGCTGCTGCCGCTCGCGTCGCTCGGCGAGCGCATCGGCTACCGCCGCATCTACATCGCCGGGCTCGCGCTGTTCACCGCGGCGTCGCTCGGCTGCGCACTGGCCGGCTCGCTGCCGATGCTGGCCGTGATGCGCGTGATCCAGGGGTTCGGCGCGGCCGGCATCATGAGCGTCAACGCGGCGCTCGTGCGGATGATCTACCCGTCGTCGTTGCTCGGGCGCGGGCTGTCGATCAACGCGATGGTGGTCGCGCTGTCGTCGGCGATCGGGCCGACGGTCGCGTCCGCGATCCTGTCGTTCGCGTCATGGCCGTGGCTCTTCGCAGTCAACGTGCCGATCGGCATCGCGGCCGTGCTCGGCAGCCTGCGCGCGCTGCCGGCCAATCCGCTGCACGACGCGCCGTACGACTTCCCGAGCGCGCTGATGAACGCGTGCGTGTTCGGCCTGCTGATCACGGCCGTCGACGGGCTCGGTCACGGCGAAGGTCATGCGTACGTCGCGGCCGAACTGGCCGTCGCATTCGTGGTCGGCTACTTCTTCGTGAAGCGTCAGTTGTCGCAGCCGGCGCCGCTCCTGCCGGTCGACCTGATGCGCATCCCGATGTTCGCGCTGTCGGTCTACACGTCGACGGCGTCGTTCACGTCGCAGATGCTCGCGTTCGTCGCGCTGCCGTTCTGGCTGCAGCATTCGCTCGGTTTCTCGCAGGTCGAAACCGGCCTTTACATGACGCCGTGGCCGCTCGTGATCGTGTTCGCCGCGCCGCTCGCAGGCGTGCTGTCGGACCGCTATTCGGCCGGCATTCTCGGCGGGATCGGGCTTGCACTGTTCGCCGCCGGCCTGCTGTCGCTCGCGACGATCGGCGCGCACCCGGGCACGGTCGACATCGTGTGGCGGATGGCGCTGTGCGGCGCGGGCTTCGGGCTGTTCCAGTCGCCGAACAACCGCGCGATGCTGTCGTCGGCGCCGCGCGAGCGCAGTGGCGGCGCCGGCGGCATGCTGAGCACCGCGCGCCTGACGGGCCAGACGCTCGGCGCGGCGCTCGTCGCGCTGATTTTCGGGCTCGCGCCCGACCGCGGGCCGACGATCGCGCTCTATGTCGCCACGGTGTTCGCGGCGGTGGCCGCGGTCGTCAGCCTGCTGCGCATCGCATCGCCGCGGCCGGACACGGCGGCCTGACACCATCGCGCGCCGTACGCGCAGCGGGCGTCAGGCGGCGTCGAGCGCGTCCATCACGAAGCGCACGCGCGCCTTCACGCTCACACGCGGCAATTCGATCAGCCGATAGCCATACGACGTATAGCAATCGACCATCGCGTCATAGGTCCGCACCGCTTCCGCGAAATCCTGCCGGCGCTCGGTGTCCTGCGCATAGATGTCGGGCCATGGCGGCGCGATGAACACGCGCCGGTGGTAGCGGAACCGCCGCGCCGCGGCTTCCGCGTGCGCGGGCACCGTCAACCCGGTCAGCTTCAGGTAACCGATCACGTCCGGCACGCCGCGATCGAAGAACACCGGTCCGCGCGCCTGCCGCGCGAGATGGTAGGACCGCATCTCCCAGCTCAGCATCAGCTCCGCGAACGCTGCCGGGTCGCGCCACGGCAGCGCTTGGCCATCGACGGCCATCTGGTCGCGGATCACGCCGCGCCCGGCTTCCTGCGAACGTGCGTAGCCGGCACGTTCGAGCGCATCGAGCAGCGTGCTCTTGCCCGAACCCGGCCCGCCCGTCACGACGAAGAAACGGCCGGCGGGATCGTCGGCCACTTCGTCGTCGCTATCGGCGCCGGGCGCGCCCTCACGCATGCGCCACCCGCCGGCCCGCGCGCCGCGTGACCGACGCCGCCGCCGCGACACTGCGCAAATCGGCGACGAACGTGTCGCGCCAGACCGACAGGTCGTTCTCGCGCAGCCGCGCGAGGTTCTCCTCGTGACGCGCCTGCCGCTCCGCGAGCGGCATCGACAGCGCGCGTTCGAGCGCCTCGGCCATCTGCGACAGGTCGTACGGATTGACGAGCAGCGCGCCGGTCAGCTCGGCCGCCGCGCCCGCGAACTCCGACAGCACGAGCACGCCCGGATCGGCCGGATCCTGCGACGCGACGTATTCCTTCGCGACGAGATTCATCCCGTCGCGCAACGGCGTCACGTAGCCGACCTGCGACATCCGGAAGAACGCCATCAGCAGGTTGCGCTCGTACTTGCGGTTCAGGTACTGGATCGGCGTCCAGTCGAGTTGCGAGAAGCGGCCGTTGATGCGGCCGGCCTCGCCTTCGAGCGTTTCGCGGATGTGCTGATAGGTCTGCACGTCGGAACGTGTCGGCGGCGCGATCTGCAGGAGCGACACGCGCCCCTGCCAGCCCGGCGCATTCGCGAGCATCCGCTCGAACGACTGGAAGCGTTCGACGAGCCCCTTCGAGTAATCGAGGCGATCGACGCTCATCACCAGCTTGCGGTCGCCCAGCGCCTCGCGCAGCATCTTCACCGGCTTGCGCGTGCCGTACTGAACGGCCGCCTGCGCGATCGCGTCGGGATGCACGCCGATCGGATAGGCGGCGACCTTCACGACACGGCCATGCGCATGCAGCATCCCGTCGTCGCTCGCCGCGCCGATGCCGCGCCGCTCGATGTAGTCGGTGAAGGCCTGCTTGTCGGCTTCGGTCTGGAAGCCCGCGACGTCGTACGCGCACATGAACTTCACGAGTTCCTCGTGCGGCGGCACGAGGCGCAGCATGTCGGGCGACGGAAACGGGATGTGCAGGAAGAAGCCGATCGGGTTCTTCACGCCGAGCTCGCGCAGGCAGTGCGCGAACGGCAGCAGGTGATAGTCGTGCACCCAGATCAGGTCGTCCGGACGCAGCAGCGCGGCGAGCTGCTTCGCGAGCATCGCGTTCACGCGCAGATAACCGGCGTACTCCTGCCGATCGAAGCGCGCGAGATCGCCGCGGTAGTGGAACACCGGCCACAGCGTCGCGTTCGAGAAGCCGCGGTAGTACTGGTCGTAGTCGCGCCGGGTCAACCCGACCGTCGCATACGTCACGTTGCCGTCCCGCTGGATCGCGGGCTCGGCATCGGGCGCGCCGACGATCTCGCCGTTCCAGCCGAACCAGACGCCGCCCGTTTCCCGCAGCGCGTCCATCACGCCGACAGCCAGGCCGCCCGCGCTCGGGCGCGTATCCTCGCCGGCGGCGACACGATTCGATACCACGATCAATCTGCTCATGCGACTTCCCCTCCTCGATTCGATTGGCTGGCGCGCGACGCACGCCAAAGCAGACGCGGCGGCCCGAAGGCGGCCGCGCGGCGACTCAGTTCCGAGAATTGCAATGAAATACGGCGGTGGAATGCGGCGACGACCGTATCAAGCGTCCTGCTCCTGACCGAGGTCGCGTTGATAGTCGAGCCCTTCCGGGCGAGCACCACCCTGGTTGTGATCGCCGTCCGACGGCGTCTCGTCCGGCGCGCCCGCGGGCGGTGCCGATGGCGCGTCGGTCTGCGGACGCGAGCGGTCTTCCGGATGGCTGGCCGCCGCGTCAGGCGGCCGGTGTGACAACCGTTTCGAACGGCGCATGGCTGGGTGTCTCATGTGCGGCGCGGCTCGAAGCCGTCGTAGAAACATTCCATAGCAAAACAGTCTAGGTCGCTTCGTCGCACCCAAAGGTAACAATTACCTTCAATTTGTAACGTTTCGACCCTGCTCCGATCATCTATCCGACAATAACGCCGCCCGCGCGCACGCGGCCTGCCGCGCGGCGATTTGTCAAAGCTTTGCAGTTTTCCTATGACAATTGCGAAACAATGACGCGGCATCAGGGCGTGCATGCGTCGCCGCTCACCCAGACAGGACTTGCACTCAGGGATGAACATTCGTTTCGAATCGCCGCGCCGGGCCACGCCGGCGCGCGTCGTGCTGGCCGTGATCGCCACGGCCGCACTGCTGTCCGGCTGCAATTCGTTGTACAGCGAAGGCGCGACAGCCGGCGCCGGTATCGCGGGCGCCGCGATCGCTTCCAAGGTCACCAACAACGCCGCCGTCGCGACCGGCATCGGTCTCGGCGCCGTTGCCGGCGCGCGGGCTGGCGTCCAGTACACGCAACGCGTCGCGCACCGCTACACGCAGGAGCAGATCGCGAAGGCAGCCGGCCCGCTCGACGTCGGCGGCGTCGCGCCGTGGTCGACGCACCATTCGTTCCCGATCGAGGACGACGAGCAGGGCCGCGTGACGGTCAGCCGGATGATCAGCATCGGTCCGCTCGACTGCAAGGAAATCGTGTTCGCGGTCGACACGCCGGCGAAGGCCGACAAGGCCGCGCAATCGGCGTTCTACGTCGCCACCATCTGCCGCGACGGGCCCGTATGGAAATGGGCATCGGCCGAACCGGCGACCGAACGCTGGGGCGCGCTGCAATGAGCGTCGCGATCCGTATCGCGGCGATCGGCGCGCTGTGCGCGGCGACGGTCGCGCTGTCGGGCTGCGGGTCGGTCGGCGCGGCGAGCGGCGCGCTGGCCGGCGCGGCGACGGGCCTCGTCACCGCGAACCCGGCAGTGGGCGTCGGCGTCGGGATTGCCGTGCAGGCGGCGACCGACGAAGCCGTCAACCGCACGATGAAGCAGCTCCATCAGAACCAGCAGGACGCGATCGCGAAGACGGCCGGCAGTCTCGCCGTCGGCGAAGTGAAGCCGTGGAAGGTGAAGAACACGTTGCCGCTGGAGAACGGCGAAGGCGAAGTGCGCGTCACGCGCGCGTACGCGTCGGCGCTCGCGCTGTGCAAGGAATTCGCGTTCTCGGTGAAGGACGGCGACAAGGCCGACTGGTATTTCGCGAATGCGTGCCAGCAAGGCACGCACTGGAAGTGGGCGTCGGCGGAACCGGCCGTTGATCGGTGGGGGAGTTTGCAGTAACGGTGCGGTGCGCGGCGCCCGTGGCGTTCTGCGCCGCGCGGTTATACCGAGCGCCCCACCCGCATCAGGACTCGACGTCCTCGAGGCTGAAGATTTCGGTCTGGTCGTTGTACGAGAAGATCTCGCCGTAACGGCCCCAGTCGATCACCGCGTCGAGCGTTTCCTCGGCCGCGCCGTCCGACAGGAAGTCCTCGAGCTCCTGCTCGAAGCGCACGCGCGGCGCGCGGTGCCCCGGACGCTCGTTCAGCACCTTCTTGATCCGCGCGGCGAGCGGCACGTGCTTCAGCAGGTGATCCGCGAACATCAGCTTGCGCTCCTGCGTACCGAATTCCGCGAACACGCGCCCCGGCGGCGTCAGGAACACGTCGCCTTCGCGCACGTCCGCGAAGCCGAGGTACTGCAGCACTTCCGCGATCGGGAACAGGTCGTCGACCTCGAGGTGCAGCGTGCGGGCGATTTCCGGCATGTCGGCGCGACCATGGTACGGCGCCATCGCGAGCGTCTCGATCAGGCCGGCCATCAGGTTGGTCGACACCTGCGGCAGCCAGCTGCCGAGCTCGAGTCCCTTCTTCGTCGCTTCGCCGGTCTGGCGTGCGGTCATCTTCGCGTAGATGTCGTCGACGAGCTTGCGGAACGCGGGGTCCAGACGATTGCGCGGATGCTTGAACGGCACCTTGATTTCGGCGATCACGCGCCCCGGATTCGACGACAGCACGAGAATCCGGTCGCACATGAACACCGCTTCCTCGATGTTGTGCGTGACGATCAGCACCGACTTGATCGGCATCCGGCCTTGCGTCCACAGATCGAGCAGATCGGTACGCAGCGTTTCGGCCGTCAGCACGTCGAGTGCGGAGAACGGCTCGTCCATCAGCAGGATCGTCGGGTCGACGACGAGCGCGCGCGCAAAACCGACGCGCTGGCGCATCCCGCCCGACAGCTCGCGCGGATACGCGTTCTCGAAACCGTCGAGACCGATCAGGTCGATCGCGGCGAGCGCACGCTCGCGCCGCTCGCGCGCGCCGACGCCGAGCGCTTCCAGCCCGGCTTCCACGTTCTGCAACACGGTCAGCCACGGGAACAGCGCGAAGGTCTGGAACACCATCGCGACGCCTTCGGCCGGGCCGCGCAGCGGCTGGCCGAGGTAGGTCACTTCGCCGCCGGTCGGCTCGATCAGGCCGGCGATGATGCGCAACAGCGTCGATTTGCCCGAGCCCGAGCGGCCGAGCAGGCCGACGATCTCGCCTTCGCGCAGCGACAGGTTCGCGTCGTCGAGCACGAGCAGTTCGCCCTGCGTCTTATTGAAGCCGCGGCAGACATGATCGACGCGCAGGATTTCTTCACCGAGGCGCGGGGGCTGGGACGTCTGGACGGGGGCGTTTACAGCATTCGGATTGTGCATCGCGTTTCGCTCTCAATCGGTCTCAGTCGAGCCGCAGCTTCGCTTCGGCGAAGGCATACAGCGGGCGCCACAGCAGGCGGTTGAACAGGGTGACGAACAGGGACATCACGGCGATGCCCAGGATGATCTTCGGAAAATCGCCGGCGGCGGTGGTCTGCGCGATGTAGGCGCCGAGGCCGTGCGCCTCGATCTTGGTGCTGCCCCACTGCACGGCTTCCGACACGATGCTCGCGTTCCACGCGCCGCCCGAGGCGGTGATCGCGCCCGTCACGTAGTACGGGAAGATGCCGGGCAGGATCGCCTGGCGCCACCACTGCCAGCCGCGGATGCGGAAGTTGGTCGCCGCTTCGCGATAGTCGTTCGGGTAGGACGTTGCACCGGCGATCACGTTGAACAGGATATACCACTGCGTGCCGAGCACGATCAGCGGCGACAGCCAGATGTCCGCGTTCAGGTGGAAGCGCGCGATCACGATCACGAACACCGGGAACAGCAGGTTGGCCGGGAACGCGGCGAGGAACTGCGCGAGCGGTTGCAGCTTCTCGGCCAGCTTCGGGCGCAGCCCGACCCACACGCCGATCGGCACCCAGATCACCGACGCGATCGAGATCAGCACGACCACGCGCAACAGCGTGATGAGGCCGAGCACCAGCACGTGGCCCACCTCGGCCATCGTCACGCCGGTCGCGACGAAGCTGACGACGCGCCACACGATGTAGGCCGTGCCGATCAGCACGAGCCCGGCCCATGCGATGTCGACCGTGCGCGACGCCTTCTTCTCGACTTTCGGCAGCGTGAAACGCATCGCGCCCGACAGCGGCAGGCGCAGCGGGATCCGCGCGGCCTTCGCGAAGAACCAGCCGGCCGGCACGAGCAACTGATGGATCAGCCGCGTGCGGCGCACGAGGTCGAGCAGCCACGACTGCGGCGCATCGCCCGACGCGGTGTTCTCCATCCGGAACTTGTCGGCCCACGCGATGAGCGGGCGGAACAGGAACTGGTCATACGCGAGGATCACGACCGTCATCGTCAGGATCACCCAGCCGATCGCGCCGAAGTTCTTGTCGGAGATGGCCTGCGCGAGATACGCGCCGATGCCCGGCAGCGTGATCGTCTGGTTGCCGACGGTGATCGCCTCCGACGCGACGACGAAGAACCAGCCGCCCGACATCGACATCATCATGTTCCAGATCAGGCCCGGCATCGAAAACGGCACTTCGAGCTTCCAGAAGCGCTGCCAGGACGTCAGGTGGAAGCCGCGCGACACTTCGTCCAGGTCGCGCGGCACCGTGCGCAGCGACTGGTAGAAGCTGAACGTCATGTTCCACGCCTGGCTCGTGAAGATCGCGAAGATCGCGGCCAGCTCGGCGCCGAGCACGCGGCTCGGGAACAGCGCGAGGAAGAACGTGACCGTAAACGAGATGAAGCCGAGCACCGGCACCGACTGCAGGATGTCGAGGATCGGGATCAGCACCATGCCCGCGCGGCGGCTCTTGGCCGCGAGCGTGCCGTAGACGAGCGTGAACGCGAGCGATGCGACCATCGCGGCGAGCATCCGCAGCGTGGTGCGCAGCGCGTATTCGGGCAGGTTCGACGGATCGAGCGAGATCTTCTGCGTCTGCAGCACGCCGATCGGCGCCATCGTTTCGTGAAAGCCGACCACCGCCATCGCGATCAGGCAGATGATCAGCGGAAATGCGATGAAGTCCCACCGGTTCGGCAACACGCGCCACGCGGATGCGTTGGCGGTCCGGTTCGGATTGAAGAATCCGACGTTCATCAGGCGCCCTCCCCGGTAAGGCCGAACGAAGCCGGCAGTCGATGTTGATTCATGGCAAAGCGCACGGGCGCGGTAATTCGATTGACTGGCGATCTCGCGCACGCGGCGCGCCGTGCGCGCATGCGCTGCCGCGGCCGGGCGAGTCGGGCCGCGACGGCACGACACTACACCAACCTGTATTTCAGGTACAACCGTCCGGGGACGGCGCAGGCAGCGCATGGATCGTGCCCGGCGCGTGGGCGGATGGCGGGCGCGCGGTACGGAACAGCCCGGCCGCAGTCCTGCGGCCGGCACGCAGGCCCGAATTATGCCGTGATCCGGCCCGGCCGTGAACCCGCCCGCCGCACGCGGGCACAAACCGTGTCCGGCATCAGCAGCCGGATACGACGAAGCAGGTATGATCGGGGCTAGCCCCCGGGTTCGTGTCGGCGGTGCCGCGACCATGCGCACGCGCCCTCTGTATACAGGCCCCGGGGATCGACCGACGAGCGGGAGGAAGGGAATGGCAGGAAACTTGGTGATCGTCTGTCGCGATCAGGATGCCGACGCGTTCTATGAACTCATGCAGGAGTACGGGTCGTTCCAGACGCGGCTGTCGTCTACGGCGTGGTACCTGAACATGAACGTCGTGCCGGAATCGCTGCAGGAGGAAATCCTGGAGCGCCTCGGCCGGTATACGACCGTCTATATCTTCGAGGCCACCACGGTGACCTACAACACGATCGACAGCAACGCGGCCGAGACGCTCGGCACGCTGTTCGGCGAATGACGCCGCGCGGCGTCTGCCCGGCCGGGCGGGCGCCGCGGCCGCTCAGGCGGCCTCGGCGTGGGGTTCGTCCTTCGGCACGGCCTCGAACGGAAACGTCATCGATACCCGCAGGCCACCTTCGGGGCGATTGCCGATGTCGCACGCGCCCCCCAGCCTGAGCACCAGCCGCTCGACGATCGCGAGCCCGAGCCCGCTGTGGCCGTTCCCGCCGCGTGCCGGGTCGAGCCGCACGAACGGCCGCGTGGCGGCCGCGAGGTCGCGCGGTGCGATGCCGCCACCGCTGTCGCTGACCGACAACACGTAGCCCGTCGGCGTGCGGGCCGTCTCGACGACCACCGGCGGCGCGCCGTACGCATGCGCGTTGTCCAGCAGGTTCGACAGGATCCGGTCGAGCGTCGCCGTCGGCAGCCGGAAGCCGGGATCGGCCTCCAGCCGCGTCTGGACCGCCGGCGCGTTCGGCGCGACCGCACGATAGCTGCGCGCGATCCGCTCGCACGCCTGGTCGACCGGCACCGGCTCGCTGCGGTCGGCGCCGCCATGCGCAAACACCAGGAACTGGTCGACGATGTGCGACATCGAGTCGACGTCGCGCACGACGCCGTCGCGCAGCCGTGCGTCGTCCATCATTTCCGCGCGCAGGCGCATCCGCGCAAGCGGCGTGCGCAGGTCGTGCGCGACGCCGGCCAGCATCACCGCGCGATCGCTTTCGGCCTGCGACACCTGTTCCACCATCTGGTTGAAGCCGTGCGTGAGCTGGCGCAGCTCGCGCGGGCCGCGTTCGCGCAGCGGCGGCACCGGCTGCCCGCGGCCGAAACGCGCGACCGCACGTGCGAGCGAGCGCAGCGGTTGCTGCAACTGCCAGGCCGCGAACAGCGCGGCGATCACGCCGGCCGAGAAGATCGTGCCGAGCCACAGCAGCATCCGGTCGAGCGAGCGCGGCGGCCGCAGCGGCTGCACCGGCACCACGATCCAGTTGCGGTCGGCCGGCTCCTTCACCCACAGCACCGGCGGATGGCCGGGCGTACCGATCTCGACCTGCGTGCCGGGCGGCATGCGCTCGCTCACGTCGTCGCGGAACCGCTTCAGCGGCGGCGGCAGTCCCGAATCGCCACCCTTCGGCACATCGGGGCTGTCGGGCGCCACGAGCCGCACGCGCGACGGCAACGGCTGGTCAGGCGTGCGCTCGACGTGCTGGCGCACCGCATCGACGAGGAACGCGGCCTCCTCGACCGCGTAACGCGTCTGCATCTGGTTGCGCTCGAGCCGCATCGCGAAGAACCACGCGAAGTGCGACAGGAGCAGGACACCGACGACGAGCAGCGCCAGCCGCCCGAACAGCGAATCAATGGGTTTGCGCATGAGCCTCGCCGTCGGGCACGAACACGTAGCCGCGCCCGCGGACCGTCTGGATGAAGCGCGGCGTCGACGGATCCGTTTCGAGGATGCGGCGCAGGCGCCACACCTGGACGTCGATGCCGCGGTCGGTGCCGTCGTACTCGGGCCCGTGCAGCAGCTCGAGCAGCCGCTCGCGCGTGAGCGTGCGCAGCGCATGGTTCACGAAGATCTTCAGCAGCGCGAATTCGCTGCTCGACAGCGTGGCCGGCTTGCCGTCGACCGACAGCGTGCGCGCCTGGAAGTCGAGCAGGAAGCGGCCGAACGCGAACGGCTCGCGCTGCTCGGGCGCGGCCGCCGACGGCGTCGCGCGGCGGCGGCGCAGCACGGCCTGCACGCGTGCGAGCAACTCGCGCGGGTTGAACGGCTTGCCGAGGTAGTCGTCCGCACCGAGCTCGAGCCCGACGATGCGGTCGACGTCGTCCGCCCGCGCGGTCAGCATGATCACGGGGATGTCGTCGCCGGCCGCGCGCAACTGGCGCAGCGCGGTCAGGCCGTCCACGCCCGGCATCATCAGGTCCAGCACGATCAGGTCGGGCCGCTCGCGCTCGAGGCGCTTCTCGAGCGTCGCCGCGTCGTGCAGCACGGACACTTCCATCCCCTGGCGCACGAGATAGTCGCGCAGCAGGTCTCGGAGTTCTTGGTCGTCGTCGACGATGAGGATCTGGGTAGTCATGGCTCGAAGTTTACCGCGCGAGGGCGGAGTCGAAGAACGAAACAAAGGGACGAAAGGGTTACTGCGGGTTACCGCGCAAGGGAACTGTAATGCTCGGTAACCGGGCCGCCACCCCGCGTAACACCCGCCGGGGCCTGCATCGCTAACCTGCGTCTTACCGGATGCGGCACCCGACTTTCCCGGCGCCGCATCGCCGGACCCTTTGGATACAAGGAGTTTCTGAAATGTATAAGAAGACTTCCCGCGTGGCCATCGCGGCCGCCACCGTGCTCGCTCTCGCATTCGGCACCGCGCATGCCGCGCCGCCCGACGACATGCCGCCGCCGGGCGGCCCCGGCATGCACCGGATGCACGGCGGGCACGAAGGCGGCCCGTTCGGCGCGATCATGAAACTGCACGACCAGCTGAAGCTCAACGCGTCGCAGGAACAGCAGTGGCAGGCGGCCGTCAACACGATGAAGCAGAACCGTGACGCGATGCGCAAGAGCCACGAGCAGATGCGCGAGCAGTTCAAGGCACAGCAGAACCAGCCGATCCTCGACCTGAGCGCGATGCACTCGGCACGCCAGCAGGCGGAGGCGCAGAACGCGCAACTGCGCGAGCAGACGTCCGCCGCGTGGCTCACGTTCTACAACGGGCTGAACGACTCGCAGAAGACGATGGTCAGCACGGCGCTCAAGCAGCAGTTCGCGAAGATGGAACAGCGCCACGAGAAGATGAAGGAGCGCTGGGAACAGCACCGCGCGGCCGCCAAGGGCGCATCGGCGCCGGCGCAGTAAGCCGGCGGGCCGCTCCCGCAGCGGCCTCGAACGGGGACGCAGGCACCGGCCTGCGTCCCCTTTTTCATTTCAGGCGACGTCGAACAGCAGCACCTCGGCGGTCCGGCCGCGCGCGAACGCCACCGCGTCCACGCCGCCGATCCGCGCGCCGTCGCCGGCGGCCAGCGCGCGGCCGTTGACCTCGACCTCGCCGCGCGCCACGTGCACATAGACGCTGCGCCCGGCCGGCACGTCGAACGCCGCCGTCTCGTCGCCGTCGATCAGCCCCGCGAAGATGCGGGCGTCGGCCCGCATCGACAGCGCGCCGTCGCCGCCGTCGGGCGCCGCGACGAGCCTGAGCCGGCCGCGCTTCTCGTCGTCGGCGAAGCGCCGTTCCTCGTAGCCGGGCCGCCCGCCCGGCTCGGCCGGCTGCAGCCAGATCTGCAGCAGATGCAGCGGCCGGTCGCGCGATGCGTTGGTTTCGCTGTGCTGGAGCCCCGTGCCGGCGCTCATCCGCTGGATGCCGCCGGGCCGGACGATCGCGCCGCAGCCGAGGCTGTCGCGATGCGCGAGCGCGCCATCCAGCACGTACGTGACGATCTCCACGTCGCGGCGCGGCTGCATCCCGAAGCCGCGCGTCGGTGCGATCAGGTCCTCGCTCAACACGCACAGCGCGCCAATGGGCGGACGTACCGGCGCATGCTCGGTGTGGCAGGCGGACGAAAAGCTGTGACTCGATTCGAGCCAGCCGTGGCGCGTGCGGCAGCGGTCTTCGGCGCGCAAGATCTGGAACATTGGGGAGGACGCTCGGGGGCGCAGATGTTCTGTTCGGGTTTACCTCCACTGTAGGGGGAGACCGAAAGCGCCACAATCCGCCGCCGGCGCACCGCATCGTTGCACCCGCGCAAACAATTGCCAAAATATTCGTTGTGAATACCACGATTGCCGCAACAGCCGAATCGAGGAATCGGTCGATCGCGCCGGATTGCCGTTTTCCGGATATCGCGTTCGGGTAAAATACCGCCCTTTTGGCGTTCGCCGTTCCGGCGACCGCCAGCGCCAGAGCGCCGATCGGCGATTTTTGGCCGTCTAGAATACGCCGCGGCGCCCGGTCCGACCGGCCGCGAGCGCCCCCGGAAAGTCAGCAACAGAAGGATGGAAATGAAGAAGGCCGCCCTGTGCGCCGCCCTCGCCCTCGTGGCGGGCAGCGCCTTCGCGAAGGAGTGGAAGACCGTGCGGATCGGCGTCGATGCCAGCTACCCGCCGTTCGAGTCGACCGCACCGAGCGGCGAGATCGTCGGTTTCGACGTGGATCTCACCAAGGAAATCTGCAAGCGGATCAACGTGAAATGCGTGTGGGTGGCGCAGGATCTCGACGGGATCATTCCGGCGCTGAAGGCGAAGAAGTACGACGTCATCGTGTCGTCGCTGACCGTCACGGACAAGCGCCGCGAACAGATCGACTTCTCCGACAAGGTGTACGACGCGCCCGCGCGGATGATCGCGAAGACCGGCTCGCCGCTGCTGCCGACGGTCGCGTCGCTGAAAGGCAAGCGCGTCGGCGTCGAGCAGGGCTCGACGCAGGAGACCTTCGCGAAAGCGTACTGGGAACCGCAGGGCGTGACGATCATTCCTTACCAGAACCAGGACCAGGTCTATGCCGATCTCGGCTCGGGGCGCCTCGACGCGACGCTGCAGGACGAGTTGCAGGCCGAATACGGCTTCCTGCGCACGCCGCGCGGCAAGGGTTTCGCGTTCGCCGGCCCGGAAGTGAAGGATCCGAAGACGATCGGCGACGGCACCGCGATCGGCCTGCGCAAGGAAGATACCGATCTGAAGCTCAAGATCAACCGGGCGCTGGCCGACATGCACAAGGACGGCACGTACGACCGGCTGTCGCACAAGTACTTCTCGTTCAGCGTCTATTCGGCGCCGGCCCGCTGAACGCCGACGACGAGAAGCAGCGGATGCGGGGGCGGCCCCGCGGCCGCGCAGTACAGGCAGTCAACCACGCGCCGCCCACCCCCTTGCCCGCCGCTCGCGCGACGGGCAGGCCCGGCACCGTTGCCGGGGCGGACGGTCATGATACGTACGGGGCGTTCCGCGCAGCTTGGCGGGCGCGTCTTTCGCGGCGCACTGCGTGCGCCCTCAGGGACCACACCAGGGACCACATATGTTTCTACAAGGTTACGGCCCGCTGATCCTCGCTGGCACCTGGCAAACCGTCAAGCTGGCGGTGCTTTCGCTTGCGCTGTCGTTCCTGCTGGGGCTGCTCGGCGCCGGCGCGAAACTGTCGCGCAACCGCGTGACGAACGGCGTCGGCACCATCTACACGACGCTGATCCGGGGCGTCCCCGATCTGGTGCTGATGCTGCTGCTGTTCTACAGCCTGCAGATCTGGCTGAACATGGCGACCGATGCACTCGGCTGGGACCAGATCGACATCGACCCGTTCCTCGCCGGCGTGCTCGTGCTCGGCTTCATCTACGGCGCGTACTTCACCGAGACGTTCCGCGGCGCATTCCTGTCCGTGCCGCGCGGCCAGCTCGAGGCCGGCAGCGCGTACGGGATGACGAACTGGCAGGTGTTCACGCGGATCATGTTCCCGCAGATGATGCGCTTCGCGCTGCCGGGCATCGGCAACAACTGGCAGGTGCTCGTGAAGTCGACCGCACTCGTGTCGATCATCGGCCTGGCGGACGTCGTGAAGGCGTCGCAGGACGCCGGCAAGGGCACGCTGCGGTTCTTCTTCTTCACGCTGATCGCGGGAGCGGTCTACCTCGCCATCACGACGATCTCGAACTTCGTGCTGATGTGGCTCGAAAAGCGCTACTCGACCGGTGTCCGCAAGGCTGACCTATGATCGAACTCATCCAAGAATACTGGCGCAACTATCTCTACACCGACGGTTATCGCATCACCGGTGTCGCGATCACGCTGTGGCTGCTGGTCGTGTCGATCGGCCTCGGCTTCTGCCTGTCGGTGCCGCTCGCCGTCGCGCGCGTGTCGAAGCGGAAGTGGCTGTCGGGCGCGGTGTGGCTGTACACGTACGTGTTCCGCGGCACGCCGCTCTACGTGCAATTGCTGCTCTGCTACACAGGCCTCTACAGCCTGCAGGCCGTGCGCGGCACGCCGATGCTCGACGCGTTCTTCCGCGACGGGATGCACTGCACGCTGCTCGCATTCACGCTGAACACCTGCGCGTACACCACCGAAATCTTCGCGGGCGCGATCAAGGCGACGTCGTACGGCGAGATCGAAGCCGCGCGCGCATACGGAATGTCCACGTTCACGATGTATCGCCGCGTGATCCTGCCGTCGGCGCTGCGCCGCGCGCTGCCGCTCTACAGCAACGAAGTGATCCTGATGCTGCACGCGACGACGGTGGCCTTCACCGCGACCGTGCCGGACATCCTGAAGATCGCGCGCGACGTGAACTCGGCGACCTACATGTCGTTCCACGCGTTCGGCATCGCCGCCCTGCTCTACCTCGTGATCTCGTTCACGCTCGTGTGGCTGTTCCGCCAGGCCGAGCGCCGCTGGCTCGCGTATCTGCGCCCGCAAGGCAAGTAAGTTTTCGCAGGACTATTGATGAATTCCCAGACCCAGAAGCTTTTCGTCGACGATCTCCACAAGCGGTACGGCGACAACGAGGTGCTCAAAGGCGTGTCGCTGAAGGCGAACTCGGGCGACGTGATCAGCGTGATCGGCTCGTCCGGCTCCGGCAAGAGCACGATGCTGCGCTGTATCAACTTCCTCGAGCAACCGAACGCGGGCCGCATCTTCGTCGACGGCGAGGAAGTACGCACCGCGCTCGACAAGACGGGCGCGCTGCGCGCGGCCGACTCGAAGCAACTGCAGCGCGTGCGCACCAAGCTGTCGATGGTGTTCCAGCACTTCAATCTCTGGTCGCACATGAACGTGATCGAGAACGTGATGGAAGCCCCGGTGAACGTGCTCGGCATTCCGAAGAAGGAAGCGGAAGACCGCGCGCGCGAGTATCTCGAGAAGGTCGGCCTCGCGCCGCGCGTCGAGAAGCAGTATCCGTCGCATCTGTCGGGCGGCCAGCAGCAGCGCGTGGCGATCGCGCGGGCGCTCGCGATGCATCCGGACGTGATGCTGTTCGACGAACCGACGTCTGCGCTCGATCCGGAGCTCGTCGGCGAAGTGCTGAAGGTGATGCAGAAGCTGGCCGAGGAAGGCCGCACGATGATCGTCGTCACGCACGAGATGGGCTTCGCGCGCAACGTGTCGAATCACGTGATGTTCCTGCACCAGGGTCGCGTCGAGGAAGAAGGCGTGCCGGCCGAGGTGTTCGCCAATCCGAAGAGCGAACGCCTGCGCGGGTTCCTGTCGGGCAGCCTCAAGTAACGCGTCCGTCACGCACGACGCCCGAACGGGCGCCTCGCGGTTCGCCGCGCGGCGCCCGTTTCGCGTTTACGCGGCGCTCACCGGCGTGCCGTCGGCAAACGCGCGCAGTGCGTCGCCCGCCAGCCGGTAACGCACCCATTCGCTCTGCGGCGCCGCGCCGACGCGCTCGTAGAAGCGGATCGCCGGCTCGTTCCAGTCGAGCACGCTCCATTCGAAACGCCCGCAGCCCGACTCGACCGCGATCCGCGCGAGCGCCTTCAGCAGCCGCAGCCCCGCGCCGGCGCCGCGAAAACGGGGCGACACGTACAGGTCCTCCAGATACAACCCCTGCCGCGCGAGCCACGTCGAATACGAGAAGAAATACACGGCGAAGCCGGCCGGCTCCCCATCGACCTCGCACATCAGCGCACGCGCCGGCGAGCCTTCGCCGAACAGGCTGCGTTCGAGCGATGCGGGCGTCGCGACGACTTCGTGCTCGGCCTTCTCGTAGACGGCCAGTTCGGTGATGAAGCGCAGGATCAGCGGCACGTCGGCGACGGTGGCGGAACGGATATCGATTTGCACGGGTTGAGCCCTCCTCCGGCCCGGATATGAAACGGGAAAGCGGCGCCGCGCACCCGCGCTGGCGCCGTTCGAACCAGCATGCTACGTTCACGTCCTGCCTGCAGGAAGTGCAGTTTCTTCATCCAGACCTGAACATGATGCATCCCGATCTGCGCCGCCTCGACCTGAACCTGCTGCTCGTATTCGACGCGCTGTATCGCCACCGGTCGGTCGCGGCGGCCGCGCACGAGCTCGCGTTGAGCCCGTCGGCGTTGAGCCACGCGCTCGCACGGCTGCGCGACGCGATCGGCGATGCGCTGTTCGTGCGCCTCGGCAACGAGATGCAGCCGACCGTGCGCGCCGACGACATCGCCACGTGGGCCGGCGACGCGCTCGACGCGATGTCGAAGGGGCTCGCCCGCGCACGCCGCTTCGATCCCGCGCAAAGCGACCGGACGTTCGTGTTCGCCGCGACCGACTACACCGCGTTCGCGGTACTGCCGGCGTTCCTGGCCCGCATCCAGCACGTCGCGCCGCGCCTGCGGATCCGCGTCGTGCATTCGGACCGCAAGATTTCCGTCGACGCGCTCGCGGCCGGCCGCATCGACTTCGCGCTCGGCTACCACGAGGAAACGGCCGCCGACGCGCCCGGCATCGAGGATTTCGACTGGTTTTCCGACGACTACGTCGTGATCGCGAGCGCCGCGCATCCGGAGATCCGCCGGCGGCTGACGCTCGACCAGTATCTGGCGGCCCGCCACGTCGTCGTCACGCCGTGGAACGAGTCGCGCGGCGTGGTCGACTACGTGCTCGACCGGCTCGGCCTCGCACGGCACGTGGCCGTGCAGTTGCCGACCGTGCTGGCCGCGCCGTTCGTGATCGCGGAGTCGGCACTCCTGATGACCGTGCCGAACCGCGCCGCGCAGGCGCTGCGGCATGCAGCGCCGATCCGCATCTTCCCCGCACCATTCGAGATCCCGCGCTACACGGTGAAAATCTACTCGCACGCGAAGCATGCGCGCACCGATGCGCACCGCTGGATTCGCGCGCAGCTGCTCGACGCGCGGCCGAGCCCCGACTAAGCGCGGCGCGTGGCGGGACGGGCATCGCCAGCGTCGATCGGCGCTGACGGCAATCGCCCGAATCATTACGAAATACTTACCAATTTCGCGACTTTCGCGCTTACGCCGGCGCCTTTGGAACGTCAATAGTGGCAATCCTTGACCCACGCCCGCGGAATCCATGTCTCCCTTGTGGCACAAGGGTTTTCCGGTAATCGGGAACCCTTGGGTCCGCTGTCGCGCACCGTGTTGCATGGCAATTTGGCGACAGCGGTTAGTCAAACAACGATTTCCATCGCCACAAAATTGTATTTTTGCTAAATTAGTAACCAAAGTAGCAAAACGAAGTTCGTGAAATGTAGTTTAGCTTCACGACACTACAAGGAGACCCGCAGGCCGACCCGGCTGCGCGGGACCGCTCAACGGGTTTTCCGTCCGCTTGCCCGCGTGCCGCGCTTACCGGCCCTGCACGAGGTCTCCCTGGTTATCCCGCTTTTGCCCGGTGCGTGCCGCGCCGGGCATCTCGTGCAGTTCTGGGTTGACTTTTTGACAGGGTATGGAGGAGACGATGAAGAAAGCTTTGGTCGCGGCCGCGCTGATGGCTGCTGGGGTGGTGACGGCGCACGCACAGAGCAGCGTCACGCTGTATGGCCGCCTGGACGCAGGCCTTGAGTACCTGAACGGCCTGCAAAACGGCCACCAAGTGCGCGCGGAAAGCGGCGACTGGGGCACGAGCCTGTGGGGCTTGAAGGGCAGCGAAGACATCGGCGGCGGCAATAAGATCCTGTTCCACCTCGAAGGTGCGTTCAACACGATGAACGGCGGCTTCAGCGGCTCGATCTGGGATCGTTTCGCGACCGTCGGTATCTCGAACGACCGCTACGGTACGCTGCTGTTGGGTCGCGAGCTCGCGATCGCCAACGGCGTGTGGGACTTCGACCCGTTCGGCCAGTCGGCCTGGTCGACGGCCTCGCTGGTACGCGGCCGCAACTGGAACAAGACCAGCAACAACGTGTCGTACCAGTCGCCGTCGCTGTACGGCCTCGACTTCTACGGCCAGTTCTCGTTCTCGAACTCGACCAGCTTCAACGGCAACACCGATCCGACCAAGGACGGCCGTGCCGCCGGCGCCCAAATCACTTATACGAACTCGCTGTTCCAACTGCGCGGTATCTATGACGAAGTGCGAGATGCGAACGGCCGGTTCAACGACGTATTCAATCACTCGCGCGAGTACTTCGCGGGCGTGAACGTGTTCCTCGGCCAATTCAAGCTGCAGGCTGCCTATCAGGCTTCTCACGCGGACGGCACTGGCATCGTCCCGCAGAACAACGGCATTACCAGCACCCAGCAGGTTTGGGGCGGTGTGACGTGGCAGGCCACGCCGGCAGCGGCGCTGATCGCGGCCGTGTATCACGTGAACGCGAACCACGGCGGCGGCAACGCGAACATCTATACGGTCGGTGGCTCGTACAACATCTCGAAGCGCACGCTGTTCGACGTCCAGGTCGCGACGGTGCGCAACAGCGCGACGGCCAACTTCGGCCTGAACGCGAACAATGCAGGCACCGCCGTGTCGACCGGCAACCCGCATCCGGGCGGCAGCCAGACCGGCGTCTACGCCGGTATCCAGCACCTGTTCTGATCAGGCGCCGTCAAAGAACGATTCGACAACACTTTCCACGCTGCTGCGAGAGGCGCGTATCGGTGCGGTACCCAGACGGGTATCCGCACCGTTTTTTCTTGGCGGGCCGGCTCGAGCCTGCCGCGCCAATCGACGAATGCGGCGCTCAGACGGCCGCTTCGTTCTCTTCGCCGGTGCGAATGCGGATCACGCGCTCGACGTCCGACACGAAGATCTTGCCGTCGCCGATCTTGCCGGTGCGCGCCGCACCGATCACCGCGTCGATCACCTGATCGACCTGCGCTTCCGCGACGACCACCTCGATCTTCATCTTCGGCAGGAAGTCGACGACGTATTCGGCGCCGCGATACAGCTCGGTATGGCCCTTCTGGCGGCCGAAGCCCTTCACTTCCGTCACGGTCAGGCCCGTGAGACCCACTTCGGCGAGCGCTTCGCGGACTTCGTCCAGCTTGAACGGCTTGATGATGGCGGTGATGCGTTTCATGATGGTTGTCCCTCAATGCTCGTTTGGATGAAAAATCGCGATCCCGATTGTAAGCCGGCGGGCCGCATCCGGCCCAGCACCGCTCAATCGAGCCGTTCGGTGAAGCGTGACGTGATCGGGTAGCGCCAGTCGCGCCCGAATGCGCGATGCGTGACGCGGATGCCGATCGGCGCCTGGCGGCGCTTGTATTCGTTGATCTTGATGAGCCGCGTCACGCGCTCGACGTCGGCCTGCGCGTAACCGGCCGCGACGATCTCGGCGAGCGGCCGGTCTTCTTCCATGTACATCCGCATGATCGCGTCGAGCACGTCGTACGGCGGCAGGCTGTCCTGGTCGGTCTGGTTCTCGCGCAGCTCGGCCGACGGCGCGCGCGTCAGGATCCGCTCGGGAATCACGTCGCGCAGCCCGTAGTCGGCCGTTGCGTTGCGATAGCGGCACAGCCGGTACACGAGCGTCTTCGCGATGTCCTTGATCACCGCGAAACCGCCGGCCATGTCGCCGTACAGCGTGCAGTAGCCGACCGCCATCTCGCTCTTGTTGCCGGTCGTCAGCACGATCGAGCCGAACTTGTTCGACAGCGCCATCAGCAGCGTGCCGCGGATGCGCGCCTGGATGTTCTCCTCCGTCGCGTCTTCCGCGCGGCCCGCGAATTCGCCGGCGAGCGCGGCGCGGAACGCATCGAACATCGGCGCGATCGCGATCTCGTCGTAGCGCACGCCGACGCGCCGCGCCATCTCCGCCGCGTCCGTCGTCGAGATGTCGGCCGTGAAGCGCGACGGCATCATCACCGCGCGCACGCGCTCGGGCCCGAGCGCATCGCACGCGACGGCCAGCACCAGCGCCGAATCGACGCCGCCCGACAGCCCGATCAGCACGCCGGGAAAACCGTTCTTGCCGATGTAGTCGCGCACGCCGGTCACCAGCGCGCGATACACCTGCGCGTCCGTCGACAGCTCGGGCGCGATCGCGCCGGGCAGCGGCCGCGCGCCATCGAATTCGACGATCGCGTGCCCTTCGTCGAACTGCGGCATCTTCGCGACGAGCGCGCCCGCGCCGTCGAGCACGAACGACCCGCCGTCGAACACGAGCTCGTCCTGGCCGCCGACGAGGTTCACGTACACCATCGGCAAGCCGGTCTCGCGAATCCGCGCGCGCAGGATGTCGATGCGCACCGCCTCCTTGTTCAGGTGATACGGCGAGCCGTTCGGGATCAGCAGCACCTGCGCGCCGGCCGCCTTCGCGATCTGCGCGGCCGACGCATGCCACGCGTCCTCGCAGATGATCACGCCGTATTTCACGCCGTTCAGCTCGAACACGAGCGGCTCGGTGTCGGTCGCGAAGTAGCGCTTCTCGTCGAACACCTCGGCGTTCGGCAGGTCCTGCTTGCGGTAGGTGCCGACGATCTCGCCGCCGACGATCAGCGACACCGCGTTGAAGGTGTCGGTGGGCGGCACGCCGCGCTCGATCGGGCGGTTTGCATTACCATCGACGGCTGACGCGCCCGGACCGCTGCCCGCACCGCTGCCCGCACCGCGCAACGGATGGCCGACCAGCACCGCGAGCCCGTCGAACGCCTTCAGCGCGTCGGCGAGCGCGTCGAGCGCGGCGGCGGCGGCCGCGTAGAACGCGGGCCGCAGCAGCAGGTCTTCGGGCGGATAGCCGGACAGCGCGAGTTCGGGGGCGACCATCAGTTGCGCACCATCGTTGTGCGCGGCGCGTGCGGCCGCGACGATCCGCGCGACGTTGCCGGCGAAATCGCCGACGGTGACGTTGATCTGGGCGAGAGCGAGTCGGGTCTTCATGGCGGGAGCGGCGCAACCCGGCGGCGCGCCTTGAACGGCTGACGAAATCGATCCGGGCGCGGGCCACGGCGGCCCGCATCCGGCAACATCCAACGGTACGGATTCACGCTTGAAACACGAACGCATCGATTATCGCACGGGCATCCTGTCGTCCCCCGCCGAGGTGCCGGCCGACGAATGGAACGCACTGCTCGCGCGCGACGCGCAGCCCACGCCGTTCCTGCGCCACGAATTCCTCGACGCGCTGCACGTCGCGCGTTGCGCGGTGGACGACACCGGCTGGTCGCCGCACTTCGTCACGCTGACCGACGCGGGCACCGGCCGCCTCGCGGCCGCCGCGCCCGTCTACGCGAAACAGCATTCGTACGGCGAATACGTGTTCGACTGGGCGTGGGCCGACGCGTACCAGCGCAACGACCTGCCCTATTACCCGAAGCTGCTGTGCGCGGTGCCGTTCACGCCGGTGCAGGGCACGCGGCTGCTCGCGGCCGACGACGACGCGCGCCGCCGGCTCGCGGCCACGCTGCTCGCGTTCGCCGAGCAGAGCGACGTGTCGTCGTTGCACGTGCTGTTCCCGACCGGCGACGAAGCGCGGCTGCTCGAATCGATGGGGATGATGCTGCGCGAGGGCGTGCAGTTCCACTGGCTCAACGACGGCTACCGGCACTTCGATGATTTCCTCGGCACGCTCGAGCAGAAGAAGCGCAAGAACATCCGCGCGGAGCGGCGCAAGGTGCACGACGCGGGCGTGACCTTCCGGCGGCTCACCGGCGACCGCATCACCGACGCCGACTGGCGCTTCTTCTCGCGCTGCTACCGGCAGACCTACCGCGAGCACTATTCGAGCCCGTACCTGAACCTGGACTTCTTCCGCACGATCGGCGCGACGATGCCCGAGAACCTGCTGCTCGTGATCGCGGAAGCCGACGGCCAGCCGATCGCGAGCGCGCTCGCCGTGTACCGGCGCGGCGAACACGGCGGCGGCACGCTGTACGGACGCTACTGGGGCGCCATCGAGCACGTGCCCTGCCTGCATTTCGAAACGGCCTATTACCAGTTGCTCGAATTCTGCATCGAGGCCGGGCTCGACACGTTCGAAGGCGGCGCGCAGGGCGAGCACAAGCTTGCGCGCGGTTTCCTGCCGACCGTCACGCATTCCGCGCACTGGCTCGCGCATCCGGCGTTTTCCGACGCGGTCGCGCGCTTTCTCGAACGCGAGACCGCGCATATCCACGCATACGTCGACGAACTGCGCGAACACGATCCGTTCCGGCGCAGCACCGGCTAGCGCGATCCGGCGCGCCGGCATGCGGCGAAGCCACGCATGGCCTCGCCGCATACGGCACGATCGTCGCCGGTTCAGTGCGCGGCGAGCGTCACCGTCTGCGACAGCGCCTGCGGGTCACGCGACGACGCGGCCGCCGACAGCCCATACGTGCCCGCGCCGATCCGCCATGCGTGCGCGCTCGCATCCCACACCGCGAAGCGCTGCGCCGGCACCGCGATGCTGACCGTGCGCGCCTCGCCCGGCTGCAGCGCGACCTTGGTCCAGCCGACGAGCCGCTTCGGCGGCTCGCCGAGCGACGCGGGCAGCGCCGCGTAGATCTGCACCGTTTGCGTACCGGCGCGCGCGCCCGTGTTCGTCACCGTCACGCCGACCGTCACGTTGCCCGCTGCGTCGGCCTGCGCGGACATCGCCGACAACGCATACGTCGTGTACGACAGCCCGTAGCCGAACGGGAACAGCGGCTCGATCGCCTTCGCGTCGAACCAGCGATAGCCGTACGCGAGCCCTTCCGCATAGACGTTCCGCAGGTTCGATGGATCGATCGTCGGCTGCGGCAGGTCGGCCTCCTGCTTCGGGAACGTCAGCGGCAGCCGGCCCGACGGGTTCGCGTCGCCGAACAGCAGGTCGGCGATCGCCTGGCCGCCCTGCGCGCCCGGATACCACGCGTCCAGCACGCCGTGCACGTTCGCGAGCCACGGCATCAGCACCGGGCTGCCGTTCTCGAGCACGACGATCACGCGCTTGGCCTTCGCGGCGACCGCGGCGATCAGCGCGTTCTGGTCGTATTGCTGGTTGGACGGGTCCGCCTTCGCATCGGGCAGCGACAGGCTCGCGAGGTCGAGCCCCTCCGTCTGCCACTGCGTGGCGAACACGATCGCGACATCGGCCTGCGCGGCCGCGCTGGCCGCGGCGTTCGCGTCGGTGCCGTCGAGATAGCTGACCGATGCATTCGGCGCCTTCGCGCGGATCGCCGCGAGCGGCGCGGACTTGTACCAGGTCGCGCACCCGCCGAACAGCGTGTCGGCCGGTTGCTGGCAGGTCGTCACCGCGTTGCCGTCGATCGCCGGCACCGCACCCGAGCCGCCGCCCGACAGCACGCCCGCGTCCGCATGCCCGCCGATCACGACGACCGACTTGAGCGTGCCGGCGGCCAGCGGCAGCACCGGCTGCGTGTCGCCCGGCGCGGCCGCGTTCTTCAGCAGCACCGCCGCTTGCCGCGCGATCGCGAGCGCGTCGGCATTGCCGGCGGCCTCGTCGATCGCGCCGCCCGGCTTCGGCGGCGCATCCATCACGCCGATGCGGATCAGCGTGCGCAGCTTGCGCTGCACCATGTCGTTCAGCCGCGCGACCGACACGCTGCCGGCCTGCAGCGCCGCGCGCAGCTTCGAATTGAAATACGAGCCGAGCGGCGCGTTGCCGTCGTCGGCCGCGCCCGGCTGCTCCTCGTCGAGCCCGGCCTGCACGGCCGCGACCGTCGAATGCGTCGCGCCCCAGTCCGACTGCACGACGCCCTTGAAGCCCCACTCGTTCTTCAGCACCGTCGTCAGCAAATACGGGTTCTCGCACGCATACACGCCGTTCAGCTTGTTGTACGCGCACATCACGTTGCCCGGCTGGCCGTCCTTCACGCCGATCTCGAATGCGAGCAGCTCGGCCTCGCGCATGGTCCGCTCGTCGACGACCGAATCGACCGTCATCCGGTTGGTTTCCTGGTCGTTGAACGCGAAATGCTTGATCGTCGCGATCACCTTCTGCGCCTGCGTGGCCTGCGTGCGCGCGGCGCTCAGCGTGCCCGCGAGCACCGGGTCCTCGCCCATGTATTCGAAGGTGCGGCCGTTGCGCGGCTCGCGCGCGAGGTTCACGCCGCCGCCGAGCCCTTCCGCGAAACCGAGCGCGCGCAGTTCGAGCGCGATGCGCGTGCCGTAGGTGCCCGCGAGCGCCGGGTCCCACGTCGCCGCGAGCGCGACGGGCGCGGGCAGCGCGGTCACGCGCGCATTCTTCACGTTCACGCCACCTGCCGAATCGGCGCTGCTGACGGCCGGAATGCCGAGCCGCGGCACGCCCGGGATGTAGCTCGCGCCGTTCAGCGCGTCGGCCGGAAACGGGCCGCCCAGGCTGAGCGCGGGCATGCCGGTGCCATGCACGAGCTGCAGTTTCTCGTCGGTCGTCAGTTGCGCGACGAGCGCGGCCGCGCGCTGGTCGGCTGCCGCGTCGGGGTCGGTCGGCGCATGGATGTCGTCGCCACCGCACGACGCGAGCAGGACCGTGAGCGCGCACGCGGACGCAATCGTCGAACACCGGAACAGCGAAGTTTTCATTGATCCTCCAGAATCGTTCTGTTGTACTTGTCGCCTCACTCCAGCGTCCGAGTCTAAAAATCAACCGGTCACCACGCTTGACCGGCAGGAGCATGCGTTGACCTCTCGCAGCGGGGACAAACCCGAACGGCATGACGACAGGGAGACAGACATGGAGTTGCAACAGAAATCGGTATCGGTCCGGATCTACCGCTGGCTGTGCGAAGACGCGCGTGCGAACGGCATCGATCCCGCACCGCTTTACGAGACGCTCGGCATCGGGCCGGCCGAACTCGCCGACGACACGCGCCGCATCGCGGGCGACCGGCACGTGGCCGCGATGCAGTTGACGAGCGGCTGGCCGCTGTCGTGGCATCGCCCGCCGCCGGAGGTCGTGCCGTGGCTCGTGCCGTTTCCCGAGCTCGCCGGCATCACCTGCAACGCGGCGACGCTGCGCGACGCGTTGCACGGCTACCTGCGCTATCGCGAGCTGATCGGCAACGTCGACTGGGTCTTCGCGCACGAGAACGGCGACGCGATCGCGATCGACTACGTGAACGAAGGAGACGGCCGGCACGCGGGCAGCGCGTTCGCGAACCTCGCGATCCTCGCGGCGCTCGCGCGCCTGTACGACCCGCAGGTGCGCATCGACGACGCCGAATTCGCCGGCCGCGCGTTCGCGCCCGTTGCCGCGCTGCGCGACATGCTCGGTGCGCCGGTCTCGTTCGATGCCGCGCACAACCGCATCGTGCTGCGCTCCGCGCACATCGACACGCCGTTCGAGCGCTACAACGCACCGCTGGCCGGCATCCAGCGCCATGCCGCCGATGCCGCGCGCGAGCGCGTGCGCGCCCGCTCGACGTTCGGCTCGTCGGTCGAGCAATGCGTGCGCGACTGGCTGCGCACCGCCGACGACGCCGACGTGCCGACCGATACGCTGATGCAGCACGTGTGCACGCGCTTCGCGATGTCGCGCTGGACGCTGCGCCGGCGGCTGCATCGCGAAGCCGTCGGCTTCCATGCGCTCGTCGCGCAGGCGCGGCTCGGCGAGGCACGCGACCTGCTGCTCAATACGCGGTTGCCGATCGGCGAGATCGGCGTGCGCGTCGGCTTCCGTTCGACGAGCGCGTTCACGCGCTTCTTCACGCGCGAACTCGGCGCGGCGCCAAGCCGCTTTCGCGACGGGCACGGCGACCGGTGGCGTTGACGCCGGTTTTTTCTGAGACACTGGCGGCTTCGCATCCCGCCGCTCCGCCATGTCCTGGTTTCTGTATCTGATCGAATGCGCCGACGACAGCGTCTACACGGGCATCACGACCGATGTCGCCGCGCGCTTCGACGAACACGCGTCCGGCAAGGGCGCGCGCTACACGCGCTCGCGCAAGCCGCGCGCGGTGCTCGCGTCGTTTCCGCTGCCCGACCGGTCGAGCGCGTCGCGCGCCGAATACTGGGTGAAGCGGCTCACGCCCGCGAAAAAGCGCGAGCTGGCGGCGGGTTTGCGTACGCTGGAATCGGTGTTGCCGGCGGCGGTCGCGCTCGACGAGCGCGGAGATACGGCCGGGACGAAGGCCACGGCGCGCGGGCGGAAGAAAGAGCCGACGGAAAACACCGGCGATGCGGCGAAGGCTGCGGCAACGGAACAGGTCGCCGGGAAAAAGCCGAAGGCCGGGAAAGTTGCCGGGTCTGCAACGGCCGCGAAGACGGCGAAGCCCGCAAAGGGCACACCAGCGTCGAAGTCGAAGTCGAAGTCGACGCAATCAAATCAAGCCGCACCGGACGCGAAACGTGCAAAAGCCGACGGCAACGCTGCTGCAAAAAAGACCTCGTCGCGTGGCGCACCGGTAAAGAAAACCGGCTCGCCCTCTTCCGCGTCGTCGAAAAGGAAGGTACCGGCCACTGCCGGCAAGCCGACCGCGAGCGTACGCGACGAGGCCGCTTCCGCACCGGCCCGGCGCCGTCCAGCGGCCAAGAAAGCCGCCGCTGCGACCGCTCCGTCCGTTGCCCCGCCGCGCGCGAAACGCGCGAAGAATGCACCGGTCACCCCGCCCCTGCCTGCGTCCCCGCCGGCCCGCCGGAAAACCGCACGCGCAAAACAAAACCGCGCGGCCTCCTGAGGAGACGCGCGCGGTTTGCGTTCCGTACGAACCGGCCGTCGGCCGGCACGCCGCTTACTTCTTGTAGTTCGCGGCGCCGTCGGTGATTTCCTTGTGCGCGGCTTCGATGCCGGCCCAACCTTCGACCTTCACCCACTTGCCCTTCTCGAGCGCCTTGTATTGCTCGAAGAAGTGCTTGATCTGGTCCTTCAGGTATTCGGGCACGTCGTCGATCGTCTTCAGGTTCGCCGTCATCGGGCAGATCTTGTCGTGCGGCACCGCGACCAGCTTCGCGTCGACGCCCGACTCGTCGGTCATCTGCAGCATGCCGAGCACGCGCGAACGCACGATCGAGCCGGCCAGCAGCGGGAACGGCGTGATCACCAGCACGTCGACCGGATCGCCGTCGCCCGACAGCGTCTGCGGGATGTAGCCGTAGTTCACCGGGTAGCGCATGCCCGTGCCGATGAAGCGGTCGACGACGAGGAGGCCCAGTTCCTTGTCCGCCTCGTACTTCACCGGATCGCTTTGCGCGGGAATCTCGATGATCACGTTGAAATCTTGCGGCAGGTCCTTGCCGGCCGGAACATGATTGAAGCTCATGAGCACTCTCTGTAGGTCGATGGGAATTCGGGACAGGGCGCCGCGGCCGATGCCGCCGCGGGCGTCCCCCAAAAGGAATGCGCCATTATAGCCAATCGACCGGTGGCGTCCGGATGACGATCGGCGCGATAATCGTTCCGGATGTCCGGGCGTCGGGCCGGCTGCGTTGCACGTCAATCACAAGGTATGGAACCCGAGCAAGCGCTGAAGCGCTAACCTGGGTCGACCGCGATGCATGGGACCCGAGTAACCGCTGAAGCGCTAACTCGGGTCGACAGCGATGCATGGGACCCGAGTAACCGCTGAAGCGCTAACTCGGGTCGACAGCGATGCATGGGACCCGAGTAACCGCTGAAGCGCTAACTCGGGTCGACAGGAGGAGACATGGAAGAAGCGAAGCACTTCATCGCGGGCGAATGGACGTTGCCCGCGCAACTGGAAACCATCCCGGTCGTCGATCCGTCCGACGGCCAGCCGTTCGCGACGATCGCGCGCGGCACCGCGCCCGACATCGAGCGCGCGGTCGCCGCGGCCCGCGACGCATTCGCAGGCCCATGGGGCGCCGCGAGCGCCGCCGAGCGCGGCCGCGTGCTGATGCGGCTGTCGGCGCGCGTGACCGATTCGATCGAGGAACTCGCCGCGATCGAGGCGCGCGATACCGGCAAGCCGCTGAAGCAGGCGCGCGCCGATGCAGCCGCGCTCGCACGCTACTTCGAGTTCTACGCGGGCGCGGCCGACAAGCTGCACGGCGAAACCCTCCCCTACCAGGCCGGCTACACGGTGCTGACGGTGCGCGAACCGCACGGCGTCACGGGCCACATCGTGCCGTGGAACTACCCGATGCAGATCTTCGGGCGCAGCGTCGGCGCGGCGCTCGCGGCCGGCAACGCGTGCGTGGTCAAGCCGGCCGAGGACGCGTGCCTGTCCGTGCTGCGCGTCGCCGAACTCGCCGTCGAGGCCGGGCTGCCGGCCGGCGCGCTCAACATCGTCACCGGCTACGGCCATGAAGCGGGCGCCGCGCTCGCCCGCCATCCGGGCATCGACCACATCTCGTTTACGGGTTCGCCGGCCACCGGCAAGCTGGTCACGCAGATGGCCGCCGAGAACCACGTGCCGGTCACGCTCGAACTCGGTGGCAAGTCGCCGCAAATCGTGTTCGCCGATGCCGACCTCGACGCCGCGCTGCCCGTGCTCGTGTCCGCGATCGTGCAGAACGGCGGGCAGACCTGCTCGGCCGGCAGCCGCGTGCTGATCGAGCGCGCGGTGTACGAGCCGCTCGTCGAGCGTCTCGCCACCGCGTTCAACGGGCTGCGCGTCGGCCCGAGCCGCGCCGATCTCGATTGCGGCCCGCTGATCAACGCGAAGCAGCAGCAACGCGTGTGGGATTTCCTGTCCGACGCGCAGCACGACGGCATTCCGATGGCCGCGCACGGGCAGGTCGTCGCCGATGCGCCCGAAAGCGGCTTCTATCAGGCGCCCGCGCTGTTGCGCGACGTGCCGCCGTCGCACCGGCTCGCGCAGGAGGAAGTGTTCGGCCCGGTGCTCGCGGCGATGCGTTTCGTCGACGAGGACGAAGCCGTCGCGCTCGCGAACGGCACGCCGTACGGCCTCGTCGCGGGCATCTGGACGCGCGACGGCGCGCGCCAGATGCGTCTTGCGCGGCGCCTGCGCGCGGGTCAGGTGTTCATCAACAACTATGGCGCGGGCGGCGGCGTCGAGCTGCCGTTCGGCGGCGTCGGCCATTCGGGCCATGGCCGCGAGAAAGGCTTCGAGGCGCTGTACGGCTTCACCGCGCTGAAGACGATCGCGATCCGGCACGGCTGAACGCACGGCACGCGACGGGCGGCCGCTAGCACCCGGCCGCCCGCCGACACACGACGACTCGCACTACCTGCACAGGAGACACACCATGCGGTTGACCGGCAAGACGGCCATCGTCACGGGCGGCGGCTCGGGGTTCGGCGAAGGCATCGCGAAGACATACGCGCGCGAAGGCGCGAACGTCGTCGTCAACGACCTGAACAGCGCGGCGGCCGAGCGCGTCGCGAGCGAGATCGCGCTCGCGGGCGGCAAGGCGATCGCGGTGGCCGGCGACGTGTCGAAAGAGGACGACTGGCGCACGCTGCTGCAGGCCGCGCTCGACGATTTCCACGCGGTGCAGATCGTCGTGAACAACGCCGGTACCACGCACCGCAACAAGCCCGTGCTCGACGTGACGGAAGCCGAATTCGACCGCGTGTACGCGGTCAACATGAAAAGCCTGTTCTGGTGTGTGCAAACCTTCGTCCCGTATTTCCGCGCCCAGGGCGGCGGCGTGTTCGTGAACGTCGCGTCGACGGCCGGCGTGCGGCCGCGCCCGGGCCTCGTCTGGTACAACAGCACGAAGGGTGCGATGATCACCGCGAGCAAATCGCTCGCGGCCGAGCTCGGCGCCGACCGCATCCGCGTGAACTGCATCAACCCGGTGCTCGGCGAAACCGCGCTGATGACCGAGTTCATGGGCTGCGAGGACACCCCGGACAATCGCCGCCGCTTCCTCGCGACGATCCCGCTCGGCCGCTTCTCGACGCCGCAGGACATCGCGAACGCCGCGCTTTACCTGGCATCCGACGAAGCGGAATTCATCACCGGCGTCTGCCTCGAAGTCGACGGCGGACGCTGCATCTAGTCGTACCCGGCCGCACGATCGCCCCGTATTGCTTCGCACGAAACCGGATCGGGCATCACCGCGCCCGATCCGGCCACTACAAGGACAGCGGTGCATCCGATCCAGGCAATCGCGCAAGCGCTCATCCGGATCGACAGGAGACAACATGGCAACATCGACGCAGTCGCTGCCGGGCTCGTCCGGCGCATTCGAGGAAGCAACCTACCGCAAGGTGTCGTGGCGGCTCGTGCCGCTCCTGCTGCTGTGCTACGTGGTCGCGTATCTCGATCGCGTGAACGTCGGGTTCGCGAAGCTGCAGATGGCGAGCGACCTGCACCTGAGCGATACCGTGTACGGGCTCGGCGCGGGGATCTTCTTCTTCGGCTATTTCCTGTTCGAGGTGCCGAGCAACATCATCCTGCACCGGGTGGGCGCCCGCGTGTGGATCGCCCGCATCATGGCGACGTGGGGCGTGATCTCGATCCTGACGATGTTCGTCACGACGCCCGCGATGTTCTACGTGATGCGCTTCCTGCTCGGCGTCGCCGAAGCGGGCTTCTTCCCCGGCGTGATCCTCTATCTCACCTACTGGTATCCCGCGCACCGGCGCGGCCGGATGACGACGTTCTTCATGACGGCCGTCGCGCTGTCCGGCGTGATCGGCGGGCCGATCTCGGGCTTCATCCTGAAGGCGTTCGACGGCGTCAGCGGCTGGCACGGCTGGCAATGGCTGTTCCTGCTCGAAGGCATCCCGTCGGTGCTCGCCGGCGTGCTCGTGTTCTTCACGCTCGACGAGCGGATCGCGAAGGCGACGTGGCTGACCGACGAAGAAAAGGCGCTGCTCGCCCGCAACGTCGACGCGGAGGAAGCCACCAAGGAGGACCTGCCGCTCGGCGCCGTGATGTCGAGCCCGCGCGTGTGGCTGATGGCGTTGATCTATTTCTCGTTCGTGATGGGGCTGTACGGCGTCGGCTTCTGGTTGCCGACGATCATCAAGGCGACGGGCGTGACCGACACGTTCATGATCGGCCTGCTGTCCGCGATTCCGTATGCGGCCGCGGTGGTCGCGATGATCCTGATCGCGCGCAGCGCGGACAAGCACCGCGAACGCCGCTGGCACCTCGCGATTCCGGCCGCGATCGGCGCGATCGGCCTCGTGCTGTCGGTGATCTGGGCGCACCAGACGGCGCTCGCGATGCTCGGCCTCACGCTCGCGACGATCGGCATCCTGACGACGCTACCGCTGTTCTGGAGCCTGCCGACCGCGTTCCTCGGCGGCGCGGCGGCCGCCGCCGGCATCGCGATGATCAACTCGATCGGCAACCTCGCCGGCTTCCTGAGTCCGTACCTGATGGGCTGGCTCAAGCAGGTGACGGGCGCCAACGATGCGGGCATGTACATGCTGGCCGGGTTCCTCGTGCTCGGCGGGCTGCTGGCGCTGTCGGTGCCGAAACGGCTCGTCGACAAGTGACGACGCGCGGCGCGTAAACGCGCGCCCGGATCGATCGAACACGCCGGCCGATTTCCGGCCCGTTTTTCCCCGATACGCCCCGCCGTCCGGCATTGCCGGTCGCCGGGGCGTTTTCGATTCCGGACAGGCACACCCCGGATCGGCTGAACGTCTCGCCCATCCGGCGACATCCCATTAATGACAAAATTGTTCCCTTATAGTCCTTTTTATATGGAACAATAAAGACAGTCAAAGGAATCTCCTACCCTACAATTCATGTTCCACACCGTCGAAGACACCGCCGCCCGCCTGCGCGTCCATCCGAAGACCGTCCTGCGGTTCATTCGCGACGGCAAGCTGCGCGCGACGCGGGTCGGCCGTGCATACCGCATCCTCGACGCGGACCTCGCCGCGTTCGCCCGGACGGAGCCGGCCTCGCCCGCGCCGCGTGCGGTGCGTGTCACCAGCATCGTCGACATTCCCGATGCGTCGCAGTCGCTGCACCAGTACCTGTCGCGGTCGCTGCACGCAATGGCGTCAGGCCGCGCATCGTACGTCGACCCCGTGCGAATCGACGTCACGTTCGATCCCGCCTCGAGCGTGGTCAAGATCATCGTGACCGCGACACCGGCGGACACGGCCGCGCTGATGTCGTCGCTCGACATGCTGCTCCAGCAAAGCGGGACATGAGCGCAATCTTCAAGTCGCCCCGCCATGCCCGTGCGATTCGCGCCGCGTACGCGGCCGCGCTGTCGCACTGGCCGGCCGGGCATCGGCGCGTCACCGTGCAAACGCGTCATGGCGCGACGCACGTCATCGTCTGCGGCCCCGAACACGCGCCGCCGGTCGTGCTGATCCACGGCGCACAGACGACGGCGGCAAGCTGGCAGCATCACGCGGCCGACTGGTCGACGCACTTCCGGCTCTACGCGATCGACGTGATCGGCGAAGCGGGACCGAGCGCGCCCGCGCGGCCGCCGCTCGCAGGCGACGCCTATGCGCAGTGGCTCGACGACGTGCTCGACGGCCTGCAGGTGTCGCGCGCCGCGTTCGTCGGCATCTCGCTCGGTGCGCGAACGGCGCTCGACTTCGCGTTGCGGCGGCCGCCGCGCGTCACCCGGCTCGCGCTGCTCTGCCCGTCCGGCATCGGCAGGCAGAAGCCGTTTCTGTGGTGGGCGCTGCCGCTGTTGCTGCTCGGCGATGCCGGGCGTGCATGCGTGCGGCGGTGCGTGCTGGGTCGCCTGCCACCCGCATCGACGCCGGCCGAACGGGACGCGCTCGCCCTGATGCGCGCCATCGATCGCGGCTTTCGGCCGCGCATCGAGCCGGTTCCGGTATTCGACGACACCATGCTCCGCACGTTGTCGATGCCCGTGCTGGCGATCGTCGGAGGCCGCGACGTGATGCTCGATTCCCGCGACACGCGGGATCGCCTGACGCGCCTCGTGCCGCACGCGCAGGTGCGGTTTCTTCCCGAACAGCCTCACTTCATCCGCGGGCAACGCGACACCCTGCGCACTTTTCTCTCATCGACGGACACGCTCGACATGCCCCATCGAATCGTTCAGGCCGCCGGCAGCCGCGTGCTGGTCCGCGATCCTTCCGCCGGCCTCGTGCAACGGGAAAGCGACGCGCTCGATCTCGTCGCGCTCGCGCACGAGCATGAAGCCGACTGGATCGCGGTCGCCGCGGACATGCTGCACGACGACTTCTACCGGCTCGACAGCGGGCTGGCCGGCGCCGTGCTGCAAAAGCTGACCAACTACGGCGTCCGGCTCGGCGTGGTCGGCGACATCGACCGCCGGCTCGCGCGCAGCGAAGCGCTGCGCGCGCTCGTTCGCGAGTGCAATCGCGGAAAATCGGTCTGGTTCGTCCCGAGCGAGGACGACCTGCTGCGCAGGCTCGGCGCGTAACGCGCCACGGGCCGCCCGCGCCTCGCTACGGGCAAAAAAAGCCCCGAAGGCCGATCGGCGTTCGGGGCTTTTTAGGCTGCGCGGCGCAGCGCCGCGTCACACCACGGTGATCGCGAGCGCGCTTTCGCGGTAGTGCTTCGCGGCCTTGTCGGTTTCGCCGAGATGCTCGAACAGACGGGCGAGCGCACGATGCGCCCGCACCTTCAGCGCCTCGTTGTCGGCCAGCTTCAGCGCCGATTCGAGGAACGACTGCGCCTTGCCCCACAGCTGCTGCTGCTGGCAGAGGCGGCCGAGCGCGAACAGCAGGTCGGCATCTTCCGGATGATCCTTCTTCCAGCCTTCGGCCTTCTGGATCAGCGGCAGCGCATCGGCGCCGGCCGTGTCCGGGTAACGGCGCAGCAGGCGTGCATCCCAGTTGTGCGCGAGCGCGTCCTCGACGATGCGGCGCGCTTCGTTGCGGCGCTCGAGCGGCACGAGCAGTTCGGCCGCGAGATCGGCGAGACGCGGCGACTGGCGCTCGACCGGCGACAGCGACTGCCACACTTCGAGCAGCGCGTCCGGATCGTGCCGGCGTTCGCGCAGCAGGTTTTCCGCCGCCTGCTGGCGCAGCCGCACCGCCGCGGCCGGATGCAGCGCCTCGCGCTTTTCGAGCGCCTTCGCGAGCTTCAGCACCTCGGCCCAGTTCTTCAGTTGCTGCTGCGCCCGCAGCGCGACCTGCTGCGCATGAATGCGCTTGCCGCCGGCCTGCATGTCGGCCAGCGCGGCGAGCGCGCCGTCGGCGTCGCGGGCGTCCGCGCGCATGTCGGCGGCGGCGAGCAGCCGCGCATCCTGCCATTCGGGCGCGTCGATCTTCGACAGCCAGTCGTCGCGGCGCGTGTACTCGTGCATCCGGTGCGCGGCGGTGGCCGCGACGAGACTCGCGGCGCCCAGGTTCGCGTCGACGGTCAGCGCTTCACGCGCGGCCTTCTCCGCACGCGAGAAGCGGCCCGCGTACAGGTTCGCGATCGCATCGCGCAGCGATGCCTGCGCCTTCTCGTTGCGCGCACGCGCCCGATACGCGGCGACCCGCTGCGGCATGCGCCAGATATTGCGCACGATGCGCAGCAGTGCGTACACGACGATGAACAGCACGACGATGGCGATCACGAACAGGTTCAGCGACACGTCGATCCGGTACGGCGGATAGACGAGCAGCACCTGCCCCGCGTCGAAACGGCCGACGGTGGCGAGCGCCGCGGCGATCGCGAACAGGACCGCGAGCCAGACGATTCCTCGAAGCGTCATCGTTACCCCCGGCTCTTGAACTGCTGAACGGCGTTCAGGCTCGTGTTCAGGTTCGGCACCGCGACCGTCAGCGACGCGCCGTCAACCTGCTTGAGCAGATCCTCGACGGTCTGCGTGTCCTTCGATGCCTGATCGAAATACTTGCCGAGCGATGCCTGTGCGGCGTGCAGGTCGGCCTTCATCGCGCTGTCGTTGCGCGCCAGCAGCGACAGCCGTGCGGTGAGCAGGCGCAGCTTCACGTTCTCGCGCACGAAGTAGCCCTGGTCGGGCGACGCGAGCATCGCGTCCGCGTTGTCGATCCGGCGTACCTGCACGAGCCCCTTCAGTTGCTGGCCGAGGCCGGCCGAGAAGTCGTGCCACCACACCTTCCAGCGCGGCTCGCCGGCGGCGACCGACGACGCGGCGTCGGCCGGCGCGGCCTTCGGCGCCGCGTGCGGCACGATCGCCTCGCCCGACAGCGGCAGCGCGTCGATCTTCGCGATCGCGTCGTCGAGCTTGATCGCGAGGCCCGTGAGATCGGCTGCCGGCGCGGCCTTCAGCTTCTCGATGTCCTGCGCGAGCGCCTTGCGCACCGTGACGGCCTGCGCGCTCTGCGACGTCGCGAGACGCGCGTCGGCGTTCTGCAGCGCGATCAGCGCGAGCTGCGTGTTGCCGGTCAGCTGAAGCTGCTGGCTCGCGCTCGACAGCATCTGGTCGACTTCCTCGAGCATCCACGCATCGCGGTTGCGCGACAGGTCCTGGTATTGCTGCTGCAGCGCCTGCTGCGCGCTCTGCGCATCGGCCAGCTTGCCGTCGAGCTGCGCGAGCTGCGTGTCGACCTGGTGCGTGCTGGCGAGCGCCTGCTCGGTCTTCATCCGCGTTTCGGCCGTCTGCGCGTCGAGCGCCTTCTGGCGCGCGACGAACGTACCGTCGAGCCGGTCGATCTTGCGGTTCAGCGCGTAGCCGCCGACCCCTGCCGCGCAGCCGAGCACGACGACGACGAACCACAGCACCGCGCTGCCGCCGCGGCGTGCGGGCGGCTCGGGCGCGAGATAAGGGGGGCTGGTCGGCGGTGCGGATGCAGCGGCCGGCTGGGAAGCGACGCTTTTGGAATCGTTGGTATCTGTCATGCGTTTAGTCACCGGTGCGGCTGTCGCCGGTTGGACGGCCTCGTCGGCCATCGTTCGAAACGCGCGGACGATGCGCTCATCGCCCGCGCCGGTCAGCGTAATCCTATCAAAACCCAATGCGCGCGCGGACTGCTCGATCCGCGGGTGCGGCGTCACGAGCGGCGCATGCTTCAATGCGTCGATCTCGGCATCGTTCAGGTGGGCCCGCGCGAGCTCGTGCAGGTTGCGCACGCCTTCCGAGCTCGTGACGAGCCACGCGTGCGGCTGGCCGTCGAGCAGCGCGTGCACGCGCTCCCACGCGCCGACACGCGGCTCCGGCACGACGCGCCGGTACGCGGCGACGAGCGTGACGTCGGCCCCGGCCTCGCGCAGCCGCTCGGCGAGCCATTCGCGCCCGCCGTCGCCGCGCACGATCAGCACGCGCTTGCCCGCCAGCGCCGGCGCGCCGCCGAACGCGGCCTCGATGCTCGCGAACAGGCTTTCCGAATCGTAATGAGGCACGCCGCCGTCGGCCGGCGCCTGCGGCGCGATCACGCGATGCGCGGGCGCCGCGATGCCGTGACGCTCGAGCGCCGCGACGCTGCCGGGCCCGACCACGCCGACCGGCAGCGCATTCGGCCAGATCGCGCCGTACCGCGCGAGCGCGCGGTCGATCGCGTTCGGCGACACGAAGATCACCAGCGCGTAGTCGGCCAGCGCCGCGAACGCGGCGTCGAGCGGCGCCGGATCGTCGACCGGCGCGATGTCGATCAGCGGGAATTCGAGCACGTCGCAACCGGCATCGGCCAGTTGCGCCGCAAGCGCGTCGGACTGGCCGTCCGGACGCGTCAGGACAGCGGTGAACGCGCGCGCGCCGCCCGCCATCAGGCGTCGCCCTTGCCGGCGGCCTGCGAGCCCGCGAGCAGCGCCTGGACGATGTCGAGCGCGCCTTGCGCCTCGAGCTCGTCGGACACCGCGCGGCCGAGCGCGAGCGCGTCGGCGACGGTCATGACCGCCCCGCATTCCTCGGCCGTCAGCACGCGCTTGCCGTCGGTGGTCGACACACGGCCCGTCAGGTACAACTCGCCTGCGCGCCACACCGCGTGCGCGGCGAGCGGCACCTCGCAGCTGCCGCCGAGCGCGCGCGACACCATCCGCTCGGCCTCGACCGCGAGCGCGGTCCGCGGGTCGTGCAGCGGCGCGAGCCACGCGGCGACGTCGTCGCGGTGCGCGGCGATCTCGATGCCGAGCGCGCCCTGGCCCGCTGCCGGCGGACTGGCTTCGACGTCGAGCAGCGCGCGGATCCGCGCTTCGAGGCCGAGGCGTTTCAGGCCGGCGGCCGCGAGGATGATCGCCGCGTAGTCGCCGCGGTCGAGCTTGGCGAGCCGCGTATCGAGGTTGCCGCGCAGCGGCAGCACCTCGAGATGCGGGTAACGCGAACGCAGCATCGCTTCGCGGCGCAGGCTCGACGTGCCGACGACCGCGCCGGCCGGCAGCGCGTCGAGCGACGCGTAGTCGTTCGACACGAACGCATCGCGCGGGTCTTCGCGCTCCATGATCGCGGCGAGCGCGAAGCCGTCGGGCAGCGCCATCGGCACGTCCTTCAGCGAATGCACGGCGAGATCGGCCCGACCGTCGGCCAGCGCGGCCTCGAGTTCCTTCACGAACAGGCCCTTGCCGCCGACCTTCGACAGCGTGCGATCGAGAATCTGATCGCCGCGCGTCGTCATCCCGAGGATTTTCACGTCACAAGCTGGATATAATTTGCGCAGCGCATCACGCACATGTTCGGCTTGCCACATCGCCAGGCGGCTCTCGCGCGAAGCAATCGTCAACGTCGCGGGCGGCTGTGCCTGTTGCGGCCCGGCCGCGGGGGTCTCGGAATTCATTGCTGGAACATCGAAGGACGGGATTGAAGATCGAACAATGGTAGCACGCACGCCCCAGCCCGCCCGGGCCCGGAGCCTGCGCCCGGCCTGCCTCCGTGCGGGTCGCGGCGCCGTTGTGCGGATGTGCCGCACGTAGCTGGTTGCTTGACCGCAGTTCCCGCAGTTTCCGCAGTTCCTTTTGACTCGAGCTTTCCCAAGGAAACCCATCGTGAAGTCTTCCGGATCGGCGCGTACGGCGCGCCGCAATGCTGCCTTGCCCTCCCCCGACGCCCCGACGGGCACCCTCGCCACCGTCGCGAACGGCCGTGCGAAAACGGCAACGAAACCGAAAGACCCGATACATCAGACAAAACCCGCGACGAAAGCCGCCGGCGCCCCCGCCCGCAAGGCCGTCGCACCGAAGGCCGGCACCCGCACGCGCGACGACAAGGACGGCCCGCTGTTCGAGGACATCCGCTTCCTCGGCCGCCTGCTCGGCGACGTCGTGCGCGAACAGGAAGGCGATACGGTGTTCGACGTGGTCGAGACGATCCGCCAGACCGCGGTCAAGTTCCGCCGCGAGGACGACAGCGAAGCCGCGCAGACGCTCGAGAAGAAGCTGCGCAAGCTGACGCCGGAGCAGACGGTGAGCGTCGTGCGCGCGTTCAGCTATTTCTCGCATCTCGCGAACATCGCGGAAGACCGCCACCACAACCGCCGCCGCCGCATCCACGCGCTGGCCGGGTCCGCGCCGCAGCCCGGCACGGTCGCGTACGCGCTCGACCAGCTGAAAACCACCGGCAACGCGTCGAAGCGCCTGCTGCAGCGCTTCTTCGACGATGCGCTGATCGTGCCGGTGCTGACCGCGCACCCGACCGAAGTGCAGCGCAAGAGCATCCTCGATGCGCAGCACGACATCGCGCGCCTGCTCGCGGAGCGCGACCAGGAGCTGACCGCGCGCGAACGCCAGTACAACGAAGCGATGCTGCGCGCGCGCGTGACCGCGCTGTGGCAGACGCGGATGCTGCGCGACTCGCGCCTGACGGTCGGCGACGAGATCGAGAACGCGCTGTCGTACTACCGCGCGACGTTCCTCGACGAACTGCCCGCGCTGTACGGCGACATCGAGGCCGCGCTCGCCGAGCATGGCCTGTCGGCCCGCGTGCCCGCGTTCTTCCAGATGGGCAGCTGGATCGGCGGCGATCGCGACGGCAACCCGAACGTGACCGCGGCGACGCTCGACGAGGCGATCAACCGCCAGGCCGCGGTGATCCTCGAACATTATCTGGAACAGGTGCACAAGCTGGGCGCCGAGCTGTCGGTGTCGAACCTGCTGGTCGGCGCGAACGACGCGGTGAAGGCGCTCGCGGCCGCATCGCCCGACCAGTCGCCGCACCGCGTCGACGAACCGTATCGCCGCGCGCTGATCGGCATCTACACGCGGCTCGCCGCGAGCGCGCGCGTACGTCTCGGCGAAGGCACGGTGCCGGTGCGCAGCGCGGGCCGCGGCGCGCCGCCCGTGCGTGCGATTCCATACGAGGACTCCGAAGCGTTCGTCGCCGATCTCAAGGTGCTGACCGCGTCGCTCGACGAGCACCACGGCGCGTCGCTCGCCGCGCCGCGCCTCGCGCCGCTCGTGCGCGCGGCCGAAGTGTTCGGCTTCCATCTCGCGAGCATCGACCTGCGCCAGAGTTCCGACATCCACGAGGCGGTGGTCGCCGAACTGTTCGCGCGCGCCGGCGTCGAGGCCGACTATGCGGCGCTCGCCGAGGAAGACAAGCTGCGCGTGCTGCTCGCCGCGCTCGCCGATCCGCGCCCGCTGCGCTCGCCGTACCTCGAATACTCGGCACTCGCGCAGAGCGAGCTGGGCGTGTTCGAGAAGGCGCGCGAGGTCCGCACGCAGTTCGGTGCGCGCGCGGTGCGCAACTACATCATTTCGCATACGGAAACCGTCAGCGACCTCGTCGAGGTGCTGCTGCTGCAGAAGGAGACGGGCCTGCTCGAAGGCACGCTCGGCGTGCCGGGCCGCGACGCGAAGAACAGCCTGATGGTGATCCCGCTGTTCGAGACGATCCCCGACCTGCGCGACGCGTCGCGCATCATGCGCGACTACTTCGCGCTGCCGGGCATCGACGCGTTGATCGCGCATCAGGGCGCCGAACAGGAAGTGATGCTCGGCTACTCGGACAGCAACAAGGACGGCGGATTCCTCACGTCGAACTGGGAGCTGTATCGCGCGGAACTCGCGCTCGTCGACCTGTTCCGCGAGCGCAAGATCACGCTGCGGCTGTTCCATGGCCGCGGCGGCACGGTCGGCCGCGGGGGCGGCCCGACCTACCAGGCGATCCTGTCGCAGCCGCCGGGCACCGTGAACGGCCAGATCCGCCTGACCGAACAGGGCGAGGTGATCGCGAGCAAGTTCTCGAACCCGTCGATCGGCCGGCGCAACCTCGAGACGGTCGTCGCCGCGACGCTCGAGGCGTCGCTGCTGCCGCAGTCGAACGCACCGGCGCAGTTGCCCGCGTTCGAGGCCGCGATGCAGACGCTGTCCGACTCGGCGATGGCCGCGTACCGCGCGCTCGTCTATGAAACCCCGGGCTTCACCGACTACTTCTTCTCGTCGACGCCGATCACCGAGATCGCCGAGCTGAACATCGGCAGCCGGCCGGCGTCGCGCAAGCTGCAGGACCCGAAGCAGCGCAAGATCGAGGATCTGCGCGCGATTCCGTGGGGCTTCTCGTGGGGCCAGTGCCGGCTGCTGCTGACCGGCTGGTACGGCTTCGGCAGCGCGGTGAGCGCGTATCTCGACGGCGCGCCGGACGCCGCCGAACGCACGAAGCGCGTCACGCTGCTGAAGAAGATGAACAAGACCTGGCCGTTCTTCTCGAACCTGCTGTCGAACATGGACATGGTGCTCGCGAAGACCGATCTCGCGGTCGCGTCGCGTTATGCGCAACTCGTGTCCGATCGCAAGCTGCGCAAGCACGTGTTCGAGCGGATCGTCGCGGAATGGGAACGCACGTCGCAGGCGCTCGCGGAAATCACCGGGCACGAAGGCCGCCTCGCGACCAACCCGCTGCTCGCGCGCTCGATCAAGAACCGCTTCCCGTATCTCGATCCGCTGAATCACCTGCAGGTCGAGCTGATCAAGCGTCACCGCGCGGGCGACACGAACGCGCGGCTGCGCCGCGGGATTCACCTGACGATCAACGGGATCGCGGCCGGCCTGCGCAACACCGGCTGATCCGCGGGCGGCGCGGGCACGCTCCGCGCCGGCCGGGATAACGAAAGCCGCGATACGCGTCGATGCGTATCGCGGCTTTTTTCATGCGACGACAAACGGCGCAGCGTGCGCCGCGCCGCACGCTCAGTGCGCGTCGATCAGCAATGCGTCGTGCTCGAACGAGCCGTCGGCCTGCACCGCGTAGTAGCCGCGCACCTCGTCCGGTGCATGCGCCCACAACGCGCGAATGCCGGCGACGCTGTCGGCCGGCGTGCGAATGCGCGCGACCCACGTGTCGAAATCGATCGGCAGCCGCCAGCGGCTGTGCACCTGCGCGTCGAAACCGGCTGCGCGGAACATCGCGAGCCATTCGTCCGCGCGGTAGTCGCGCACGTGCGACGCGTCGCGCAGCACTTCCGCGGCCTGCAGGTACGTATCGAGGAGCGGATGATCGTTGCCCGCGATGTCGATCATCAGCACGCGGCCGCCCGGCTTCAGCACGCGACGCACCTCGGCCAGCGCCGCATGCATGTCGTGCCAGTGGTGCGCGCTCATCCGGCTCACGACCCAGTCGAACGTCGCGGTGTCGAACGGCAGCCGCTCGGCCGGCCCCTGCTGCGTGCGGACGTTCGCGAGCCCGCGCTCGCGCGCGGCCGCGTCGACGGTCGCGAGCATCGGCGCGGCGAGATCGTACGCGACCACGTCGCGCACGTGCGGCGCGACCGCGAAGCTCGCGTGACCGGCGCCGCAGCCCAGATCGAGCACCGCGGCGTCGGGCGTCGCGCTCACCGCGTCGGCGAGCGTCTGCAGGTCGGCGCCCGTCGCATGAACCGTGCTCGTCAGATAGGCGGCGGCCGTCGTGCCGAAGGCGTCGGCGACCTGGTCGTGGTGTTTCATCGTTCGCTCCTTTCCTTGATGCAGTCGGCCGGCCCCGGCGCTTCAACGCCCGATCCGGCCCCGTGCATCGCATTGTGGGGGACGCCCGCTGCCCTGCCAGCGCGCGAGCCGCTACAATAGGCCTGCGTGTGTACCAGTACAAGTTAAGCAGTTATTCTGGTATTTGATCCACCTGTCTGATCGTTGCCGCGTTTTCGCCTTCACTTCGCCGTTTCCGCATGAACCAGCCGTCCTCCGCCTCCGTCCCGCCACTCGACGCCACGCCCGCCCGCGCGCTCGGCGAATTCATCCGCGCCCACCGCGAGCGGCTGTCGCCGCAGGCCGTCGGCCTGCCTCCCGGCCCGCGCCGCCGCACGCCGGGGCTGCGGCGCGAGGAAGTCGCGCAACTGTGCGGCGTCAGCCCGACCTGGTACACGTGGATCGAACAGGGCCGACCCGTGTCGGCGTCGGCCGACGCGCTCGCGCGGATCGCCGTCGCGCTGCAACTGTCGAAGGCCGAGCGCGCATACCTGTTCGAGCTGGCCGCGCAGCGCGACCCGGCCGAGCCCGACGTCGCGGGCGGCGACCTGCCGCCGACGCTCGCCGCGACCGTCGCGGCGATCGCGACGCCCGCCTACGTGCTCGACCGCCAATGGAACGCGCTCGCATGGAATGCGCCGGCCGCCGCGCTCTTTTCCGGCTGGCTCGATGGCGAGCACGACCGCAACCTGCTGCGCTTCACGTTCATGGCGCCGGCCGCCCGCACGCTGATCGTCGACTGGGAAACCCGCGCGCGGCGGCTCGCGGCCGAATTCCGCGCCGATGCGATCCGCCACCTGACCGACGCGCCGACGCGCGCGCTGATCGACGCGCTGACGGCCGGCAGCGACGCGTTCGCGCAGTACTGGGCGTCGCAGGACGTGTTCGAGCGCGAAGGCGGGCTGCGTGAATTCGACCATCCGGCCGACGGCCGTCTCGTGTACCAGCAGATCACGCTGAAGCCCGCGCACCGCGAGGACCTGAAGCTGGTCGTGCTGGTGCGCGACTGAGCGCGGCTCAGAAGCTGATCGTCGCGGTAATCGTGTCGCTGTAGTTGCCGGGCGCCGGCGTCGCTTGCGCGGGCACGCGGCCGTACACGGTGATTGCCTGCGCGAACCCGCTGCCGGTGCCGGTCGCCATCGACGTGCCGGCGGTGCCGTCGCCCCATGGCTGCGTGAAGCCGCTGTCCTGATAGAGCTGATAGCTGACCGACCCGCCGCCCGCGCGCTGCATCGTGCGAGCGGCGACGTTGCCGCTGCCGCCGCCGTTCAACGCGATCCGGAATGCGTCGCCGTTCGTGCAGCGCGCGCTGATCGAGCCGCTCGCGGTCAGCGCCGACGCCAGCACGCCTGCCGCCGGAAACGCCACGCCGGTCGCGCTGATGATGCAGTTGTTGATGACGGTGGCGGTCGTGGTAACCGTCATCGTGCCAGCCGTCGACTGCGACGCACACGGCGTCGGCAGCACGCCGAGCAGCGAAAAACTGTAGCTGTACGCGGCCTGGTTGCCGCTGAAACTCTGCGTGTAGACGGTGCTGCCGTTGTTCACGGTCGGCACGGTCGGCTGGTTCGGCGCGATGCGACCATAGATGGTCACGTTCGCACTCGCGGACGTGCCGAGCACCGGTTTCGTCAACGTCACCGATATCGGCGTCGTGCCGCTGCTCACGGCGCCCCAGGCTTGCGAGTAGCCCGCGTCCTGATACAGGTCGTACTGCATCTGGTTCGTCCCGTTGCTCAGGTAGCGCGGACTGGTGCCGCCGAGGTTCACGCACACGAGCACGCCGGTGTTCAGGCTCAGCGTGTCCCACGTGCAGTTCACGGTCATCGTCGCGGTCGTCGTATAGGCCTGTTGCGTGATCGGACTGACCGAGCCGAAGCTCGGCACCGGCGGCGTCACCGTGCACGTATCCGCACGCGCCGACATCCACGGCATGCCGAGTACCGCTGCCAGCAGCAGGTACGCGAGCGCGCGCATCCAGCGGCGCGCCAGGTCGAAGCGGTCATCCGCCATGCGCCTCCCCGAAAAAAACCGTCCGCCCGATCGGGTTCGCGGATCGGGCCGCGCCATCATCGTATCGGTCTGCGCATCGATCGTTCGCACTGTTACTTGATCCATGTCAAATAGGCCGATGGAATCCGTCCGCTCCCCGGACAATGCACGCCAGGTCGGCGTTTTCTCCATTGCGCGCGACCGAACCCGTGGAGTAGTCTTCCACCAACGACAGAGCGGTAACGGCGACCGGCGACAGACCACGCGGCAGGCACTCCGCGGCCGGGCGACCCCTTGAACGGCAGGAGACAATCATAATGACAGATTCCCGACGTCGTGTTTTTTCAGCCATGCTCGCAGCCACGTTCGCATTCGCGCCGGTGCTGCAGCCCGTCACCGTTGCCGCAGTCTATTCGAACGGCACGGCCACCGCGCAATTCAACGTCACGCTCACGATCCAGGCGAACTGCACGATCGCCGCGAACCCGCTTGCATTCGGCACGACCGGCGTACTCGCATCGACGGTCAACCGGCAGACGACGGTCTCCGTCACCTGCACGAACTCGACACCCTACAACGTCGGGCTCGACGCCGGAGCGGTAACCGGCTCGACCGTCGCCAGCCGGCTGATGGGAGGTACCACGGCCGGCAATACCGGCACGACGGTCGGCTACCAGCTCTACCAGGACTCGGGCCACTCGACGATCTGGGGCAACACGCAAGGCACCGACACGGTCGGCGGCACCGGCACCGGTTCCGCGCAGGTGCTGAACGTGTACGGCCAGGTGCCCGCGCAGGCGACGCCGAAGCCCGACACCTACGAGGCCTCGGTCACCGCCACCGTCTATTTCTGACGGGCCGTGCGATTGTTCCCGCGCGCCTTTGCCGCGCTGTGCGTCGGGTGGGCGGCGGCCGTCTCGCATGCCGCCACGCTGCAGATCACGCCCGTGACGATCGAACTGCCGCCATCGGCGGCCGCCGCGAGCATGACGCTCAGCAACCCGGGCGGCCGGCCGATCTACGGCCAGGTCCGCACCTATCGCTGGACGCAGGAAAACGGTACCGACGTGATGACGCCGACCGACGCGCTCGCCGCGTCGCCGCCGCTGCTGCAGATCGACGCGAACGCCGAGCAGTTGATCCGGCTCGTGCGCACGAGCCGCGGCTCGCCGGCCGCCGAGGAGAGCTATCGCGTGCTGATCGACGAACTGCCCGCGCCGGGCACGCCGGTCGACAACGGCGTGACGATCCGGCTGCGCTATTCCGTGCCCGTATTCATCGAGCCCGATGCCGCGCAAGCGTCCCCGCGCCTCGACTGGCGCGTCGAACCCGACGGGACCGGCATGCAGCTCACGGTCGACAATCGCGGCGGACGGCGGGCGCAGATTTCCGCGGTCCGGTTGGTCGATGCGCGAGGCGGCGTCCACGAGATCACGCGCGGGCTGCTCGGCTATGCGCTCGCGAGCAGTACGCGACGCTGGCCGCTCAAGCTCGACGCCGGCACGCGCTTCGTCAAGATCCAGGCGACCGTCAACGCGCAGCCGGTCGAAGCCCGGTTGACGCCGCCCTGAGCCCCCCGAGCAGGATCGCACGACGTTGCCCGTGCCGCCGCCGAGCAAGACCCTCCGGACCGACTGCCCCGTGCGACACGCCGGCCCGGCCCGGCCCACCGCCGCGCCGCTCGCGCTGGCGTTGATACTGGCGCTGCGCGCACTCGCCGCATGCGCGCAGCCGGTACCGCCCACCGCCGTGTCCGACGCCGCGGCGCAAGCCGACGGGTTGTATCTCGACGTGTCGCTCAATGGCGAACCGACGCACCGGATCGCCCGGTTCCGGCAGATCGACGGGCGACTGTACGCGGCCTCCGCCGACCTGAACGATCTGGGCATCGCGACCGGCGGCCCCGCGAACGCACCGTCGAACACGCTCGTCGCACTCGATACGCTCGCGGGGCTGCGCTACGCTTACGACGCCGGCCGGCAAACGCTCGACCTGCGCGTGCCCGACGCACTGCGCATTCCGCACACGTTCGATACGCGCGCGCTCGCCGCCGCGCCGCCGGCCACGTCCGGCCGCGGCTTCGTGCTGAACTACGATGCCTACGCGCAAACCATCGCGCGCGCACCGCTCGCGGTCTGGAGCGAGGCGCGCTATTTCGATCCGGCCGGCGTACTCAGCAGCACCGGCATCGCGTACCTGTACGACGACCGTCGGCGCTACGTGCGCTACGACACGTCATGGACCCGTTCGAATCCCCGCACGCTCACGACGACCCAGATCGGCGACACGATTTCGTCGTCGCTGTCCTGGACGCGCTCACTGCGCCTGGGCGGCGTGCAGTGGCGCAGCAATTTCGGCCTGCGCCCCGACCTCGTCACGTTTCCGGTGCCCGCGCTGTCCGGCAGCGCGGTCGTGCCGACGTCGGTCGACCTGTACGTGAACAACGTGCGCCAGTTCAGCGGCGACGTGCCGAGCGGGCCGTTCGTGATCAACAGCGTGCCGGGCATCACCGGCGCGGGCAACGCGACGGTCGTCACGCGCGACGCACTCGGCCGCTCGATCGCGACGTCGATTCCGCTGTACGTCGATACGCGCCTGCTGGCCCCCGGCCTCGTCAGCCATTCGCTCGAAGCCGGTTTCCTGCGCCGCGCGTACGGCACCGATTCGTTCGACTACGCGCGCACGCCGGCGGCGAGCGGCTCGCTGCGCTACGGGATCAGCGAGCGGCTGACCGTCGAAGCGCACGGGGAAGCAACGGCCGGCGTCTACAACGCCGGCGCCGGCGTGCTCGCGCGCCTCGGCGAACGCGGCGTGGCGAACGCGTCGCTGGCGCTCAGCGCGCCGGGCAGGACCGGTGTGCAGGCGGGCGTCGGCTACCAGTACGTGACGTCGCGCTTCTCGATCGACGCACAGACGCTGCGCGCATTCGGCGACTACGTCGACCTGGGCAGCCGCGAAGGCGTGCCCGTCTCGCGCGCCACCGATCGCGTGACGGTATCGTTCCCGTTCCTGCGCGCGCAAACGCTGTCGTTCAGCTATCTGGCCCTCAAGTATCCGGGCATCGCCGCGTCGCGGATCGGCTCGATCGCTTATCTCGTCAATCTCGGCGGGCTGACCTCGATCGCGTTCAGCGGCTTCCAGGACTTCCGGCAACGCGACGCGCGCGGCTTCTTCGCGAGCCTGAGCATCGGGCTCGGCGGCAACACGTCCGTCTCCGCGAACGCCGGGCGGCAGAACGGCGAATCGACCTACACGCTCAATGCATCGCGGCCGCCCGACTACGGCGGCGGCTTCGGCTGGAACGTGCAGGCCGGCACCAACGCGGGCACGCGCTACGGGCAGGGCCAGTTGCAGTATCTCGGCCGCGCCGGCCAGGTCACGCTGCTCGCGCAATCGTTCGACGGGCGCAGCAACGCGGCGGTCGACGTCACGGGCGCGTTCGTGCTGATGGACGGCCGGGTGATGACGGCGCGCCGCGTCGACGACGGCTTCGCGCTCGTCTCGACCGACACGGGGCGCGTGCCCGTGCTGCACCAGAACCGGCTGATCGGCGCGACGGACCGGGCCGGCTACCTGCTGGTGCCCGACCTGAATGCGTACCAGAACAATCGCGTCGCGATCGACGGCAGCGCGCTGCCGGCCGACGCGCGGATCGCCGACACGACGCTCGACGTCGTGCCGCAGGCCCGCTCCGGCGTGCTCGCGCACTTCGCCATCACACGCTACAGCGCCGCGTCGATCGCACTGCGCGCGCCGGACGGCACGCCGCTTCCGCCGGGGCTCGAGGTCCGCCACGTCGAAAGCGGCCAGCGCACGATCGTCGGCTACGACGGCCTGACCTTCGTCGACGGCCTCGTCGCGAACAACCACCTGCAGATCTCCGGCGGCGGCCGCGACTGCACCGTCGAATTCGCGTACCGGCGGCCGGACGACGGCACGCTGCCGCGCATCGGCCCGCTGACCTGCGGCCCGCGGTAGCGCGCGCCGGCCGCCCGCGTCGCGAATGTTAGAATCGCGGGATTCCCTCGGCGGCGCCCAGCCGCCCAACTCCCCTTCGAAGAATCGCCATGACGTCCCAACTGCACAAAAAGGGCGAGGCCTGGTCGGCCCGCTTCTCGGAACCGATGTCGGAGCTGGTCAAGCGCTACACGTCGTCGGTGTTTTTCGACAAGCGCCTCGCGCTCGTCGACATCGCCGGCTCGCTCGCGCACGCGAACATGCTCGCCGCGCAGAAGATCATCAGCGCCGACGACCTGGCCGCGATCGAACGCGGGATGGCGCAGATCAAGGGCGAGATCGAGCGTGGCGAATTCGAATGGCAGCTCGACCTGGAAGACGTCCACCTGAACATCGAGGCGCGCCTGACCGCGCTGATCGGCGATGCCGGCAAGCGCCTGCACACGGGCCGCTCGCGCAACGACCAGGTCGCGACCGACATCCGCCTGTGGCTGCGCGGCGAAATCGACCGCATCGGCGGCCTGCTGAACGACCTGCGCGGCGCGCTGATCGATCTCGCGGAACAGAACGCCGACACGATCATGCCGGGCTTCACGCACCTGCAGGTCGCGCAGCCCGTCACGTTCGGCCACCACCTGCTCGCGTACGTCGAGATGTTCACGCGCGACGCGGAACGCATGCGCGACTGCCGCACCCGCGTGAACCGCCTGCCGCTCGGCGCGGCCGCGCTCGCGGGCACGAGCTACCCGATCGACCGTCACGCGGTCGCGAAGACGCTCGGCTTCGACGGCATCTGCGCGAACTCGCTCGACGCGGTGTCCGATCGCGACTTCGCGATCGAATTCACGGCCGCGTCCGCGCTCGTGATGACGCACGTGTCGCGCTTCTCCGAGGAACTCGTGCTGTGGATGAGCCCGCGCGTCGGCTTCATCGACATCGCCGACCGCTTCTGCACCGGCAGCTCGATCATGCCGCAGAAGAAGAACCCGGACGTGCCCGAGCTCGCGCGCGGCAAGACCGGCCGCGTGAACGGCCACCTGATGGCGCTCCTCACGCTGATGAAGGGCCAGCCGCTCGCGTACAACAAAGACAACCAGGAAGACAAGGAACCGCTGTTCGATACGGTCGACACCGTCGCCGACACGCTGCGGATCTTCGCCGAGATGGTCGCCGGCATCACCGTGAAGCCGGACGCGATGCGCGCGGCCGCGCTGCAGGGCTTCTCGACCGCCACCGACCTCGCCGACTACCTCGTGAAGCGCGGCCTGCCGTTCCGCGACGCGCACGAAGCGGTCGCGCACGCGGTGAAGATCTGCGACGACCGCGGCATCGACCTCGCCGACCTGACGCTCGACGAAATGAAGCAGGAACTGCCGAACGTCGCGCACCTGATCGGCGACGACGTGTTCGGCTACCTGACGCTCGAGGGTTCGGTCGCGAGCCGCAACCATCCGGGCGGCACCGCGCCCGACCAGGTGCGTGCGGCCGTCAAGGCGGCCCGCGCCGCGCTCGGCAAGTAACGGCCTGCGGTTCCGGACGGACGCCTTCGGCGTCCGTTTTTCATTCGGGCGGCCAGCGCGCCGCCCGTCGCCTTCCCCGCTTCACGGACGCCCCCGATGACCTTCTCCGCCGCGCTCTTCGACATGGATGGCCTGCTCGTCGATTCCGAGCGGACCATCATGAACACGTGGATCGACGTGTCGAATGCGCACGGCGTCGTGCTGACCGAGATCGATTACCTGCAGATCGTCGGCCGTTCGTTCGCCGAAGGCCAGGTGATCCTGGCACGGCTGATCGGCGACCCCGCTACGTTCGACGCGGTGCGCGTCCGCGTGCGCGAACAGCTCGCGGCGCCCGAGCCGCATCCGAAGTTTCCGCTGAAACCCGGCGCATTCGCGCTGCTCGACGCGCTCGCGCAGGCCGGCATTCCGTGCGCGGTCGCGTCGTCGTCCGCGGGCGACGTGATCCGCGCGCGGCTCGGCGCGGTCGGCGTGCTGCCGTTCTTCCGCGCGATCGCGGGCGGCGACGAAGTCGCGCGCGGCAAGCCCGACCCGGCCGTCTACCGGCTCGCGGCCGAGCGCCTCGGCGTGCCGGCCCACGCGTGCGTCGCGTTCGAGGACAGCGACTTCGGCGCGCAGTCGGCCGCCGGCGCCGGCGCGGCGGTCGTCACCGTGCCCGACCTGAAGGCGCCGACGCCCGAGATCGTCGCGCTGAGCCTGCACGTGCTCGCGTCGCTCGACGACGCGATCGCGCTCGTGCCGTCGTGGTTCGGGTTGCAGGGCACGTCGCAGCCCGCGTAGGCAGCACACCGCGCCATGCAAAACGGGCACCCGAGGGTGCCCGTTCCGTCGTGTCGCCCACTCGAAAGCGGCGCGCCGTTACCGGTTGCCGGCCGTCTCCGACAGCCGCTTCATCGTCGCGATGCGCGCGCCGATCAGGTCGACGCGGCCATCCTCGCCGACGAGCGGCGCCGTCGCATCGCGGAACGCCACCCACGCGCGCTGCGCGCGCACGAGCGTCCCGGCCGAATGCGCGGGCATCTTGCGGCGCAGCTTCTGGTAATAGCGGTTCAGGTCGAACAGCGCATGCTCGCACGCGGCATCCTGCACGCACGGTCGCACGCGGCGCACCGCCGGCTCGCGCGGCGCGTTCGCCGGCTTCGTACCGGCCGGCGCGGCCGCCGCAGCCGCACCACCCTGCGCACCGCTCGTCGCCGCAACCGGCACGGCGGCCGGCGGCGGCGCATAGCGATCGGCCGCCCCGCGCAACGCCAGCGCGCGATCGCGCACCGGCTGCAGCTGCAGGTCGGCGCTCGACATCGCATACGCGGTGCCGCGCGTCGTGTCGTACACGGCCTTCAGCAGCAGCACTTCGTCCTTGCGCCACGTGAGCCAGCGGCGCTGGCTGTCCTGCCAGCCGCGCTTCGCGTCGGCCGGCGCGTCCTTCAACAGGCGCTGGTACGCGCCGTCCATCACTGTCTGCCACTGCTGCTGCGCTTCGCCCATGCACTGGATCTGGCCGGCCGGCGACGACCGGTCGCGCCGCGCGAGACACTGCCGCATCGCGACGTCGATCGGGTCGGCCGCCGCGACTTCCGCATGGGCGACGCCCGCGCCCGCGAGCCCCGCCAATCCTGCCGTCCAGACGACGAGCGCGGCCAGCGCCGCGCGCATCGCCCGGAGTCGTCCGTGCGTCGCCATCAGTCGCGCACGCAGTCGACGAAGTACTCGACGCGGCCGTTCACCTCTTCCGCGACGAGGCCGTGGATGTCGGTGTGGAAGCCCGGGAAGCGCTCGTTGAAGTCGCGCGCGAACCGCAGGTAGTTCACGATCGTCTTGTTGAAACGCTCGCCCGGAATCAGCAGCGGAATACCCGGCGGGTACGGCGTGAGCAGGATGCTCGTCACGCGGCCTTCGAGCTCGTCGAGCGGCACGCGGTCGATCTTGCGGTGCGCGAGCTTCGCGAACGCGTCCGACGGCTTCATCGCCGGCTCCATGTCCGACAGGTACATCTCCGTCGTCAGGCGGGCGATGTCGTTCGCGCGGTACACGTCGTGGATCTGCGTGCACAGGTCGCGCAGGCCGACACGCTCGTAGCGCGGATGCTGCGCGACGAATTCCGGCAGCACGCGCCACAGCGGCTGGTTGTTGTCGTAGTCGTCCTTGAACTGCTGCAGCTCGGTCACCATCGAGTTCCAGCGGCCCTTCGTGATGCCGATCGTGAACATGATGAAGAACGAGTACAGGCCGGTCTTCTCGACGATGATCCCGTGCTCGGCCAGGTACTTCGTGACGATCGCGGCCGGAATGCCGGTCTCGCCGAACTCGCCGTCGACGTCGAGCCCCGGCGTGATGATCGTCGCCTTGATCGGGTCGAGCATGTTGAAGCCTTCCGCGAGCGGGCCGAAGCCGTGCCAGTGGTCGTTCGGCTTCAGCATCCAGTCCTCGCGCGAACCGATGCCTTCCTCGGACAGGTTGTCCGGGCCCCACACGCTGAAGAACCAGTCGTCGCCGTACTCGGCGTCGACCTTGCGCATCGCGCGACGGAAGTCGATCGCCTCGGCGATCGATTCCTCGACGAGCGCGGTGCCGCCCGGCGGCTCCATCATCGCGGCCGCGACGTCGCACGACGCGATGATCGCGTATTGCGGGCTCGTCGACGTGTGCATCAGGTACGCCTCGTTGAAGCGGTGCTTGTCGAACGTGCGGTTCTCCGAATCCTGCACGACGATCTGCGACGCCTGCGAGATGCCCGCGAGCAGCTTGTGCGTCGAGTGCGTCGCGAACACGAGCGCGCCCGTGCGCGGCCGGCCGTCGCCGATCGCGTGCATGTCGCGGTAGAAATCGTGGAACGTCGCGTGCGGCAGCCACGCTTCGTCGAAGTGCAGCGTGTCGAGCAGGTCGCCGAGCAGGTCCTTGATCATCTCGACGTTGTAGACCACGCCGTCGTACGTGCTTTGCGTGATCGTCAGGATGCGCGGCTTCATGTCCGGGTTCTCGCGCAGCGCCTCGCGCGCGAACGGGTTCGCCTCGATCTTCTTGCGGATGTTCTCCGGCTTGAATTCGTCGCGCGGGATCGGCCCGATGATGCCGAAATGGTTGCGCGTCGGCGTGAGGAACACGGGGATCGCGCCCGTCATCGTGATCGCGTGCAGGATCGACTTGTGGCAGTTGCGGTCGACCAGCACGATGTCGCCGGGCGCGACCGTCGCGTGCCAGACGATCTTGTTCGACGTCGACGTGCCGTTGGTCACGAAGAACAGGTGGTCGGCGCTGAAGATGCGCGCCGCGTTGCGTTCGGACGCCGCCACCGGGCCGGTGTGGTCGAGCAGCTGGCCGAGTTCGTCCACCGCGTTGCAGACGTCCGCGCGCAGCATGTTCTCGCCGAAGAACTGGTGGAACATCTGGCCGAGCGGGTTCTTCAGGAACGCGACGCCGCCCGAGTGGCCCGGGCAGTGCCACGAGTACGAGCCTTCGTCCGCGTACTTGACGAGCTCCTTGAAGAACGGCGGTGCGAGCGAATCGAGATAGACCTTCGCTTCACGGATGATGTGGCGCGCGACGAATTCCGGCGTGTCCTCGAACATGTGGATGAAGCCGTGCAGTTCGCGCAGGATGTCGTTCGGCAGATGGCGCGACGTGCGCGTCTCGCCGTACAGGAAGATCGGGATGTCCGCGTTGCGGCGGCGCACTTCGGTGACGAACGCGCGCAGCTCGATGATCGCGGTCGCGAGCTCGGGCAGCTCGCCGTCCGGGCCGGTTTCGCCGAGCATGAGTTCGTCGTCGTCGATCGACAGGATGAAGCACGACGCGCGGCTCGATTGCTGCGCGAACGACGTCAGATCGCCGTAGCTCGTGAGGCCGAGGACTTCGACGCCCTCCTTCTCGATCGCTTCGGCCAACGCCCGGATGCCGGAGCCCGAGATGTTCTCGGAGCGGAAATCTTCGTCGATGATGACGACGGGGAAACGAAACTTCATGGGCGATTCTCCAAAAAGAACGACCGCGGCGCGTCACGCGCAGCGGTCACCCGGAAACTGGTGAGACGTTATGCAACCAGATCAGGTTTTCGGCAGCGTGACACCGCGCTGCCCCTGATACTTGCCGCCGCGATCGGCGTACGACACGTCGCACACCTCGTCGCTTTCGAAGAAGAGCACCTGCGCGACGCCTTCGTTCGCGTAGATCTTCGCGGGCAACGGCGTGGTGTTCGAGAATTCCAGCGTGACGTAGCCTTCCCACTCGGGTTCGAACGGCGTCACGTTGACGATGATCCCGCAGCGCGCGTAGGTCGACTTGCCGAGGCAGACGGTGAGCACGGTGCGCGGGATGCGGAAATATTCGACGGTGCGGGCCAGCGCGAACGAGTTCGGCGGGATGATGCACACGTCGCCCTTGAAATCGACAAACGAACCCTCGTCGAAGTTCTTCGGATCGACGATCGTCGAGTTGATGTTGGTGAAGATCTTGAATTCGTCCGCGCAGCGGATGTCGTAGCCGTAGCTCGACGTGCCGTAGCTGACGATCCGGCGGCCGTCCTCGGACGCGCGGACCTGATCGGGCACGAACGGCTCGATCATCTTGTGCTCTTCGGCCATGCGCCGAATCCATTTGTCGGACTTGATGCTCATGCCAGCCTCCGCAGGGCCGTCCCGAGGAGGCTGGCCGTCCCCTCGGGGGACAGCGAACGAAGTGAGCGTTGGGGTCGTTTCATATCAGGGCGCCTGGAAACGCTGCGTGACGGTCAGGGAGGGCCGCTCGCGCAAGGCGGCGGCCGGGAAAGGCGGACATTTTACGCGATCATCGGCTCGCGCACGCGGCGGCCGTCAACGGATCACGCCGCAGGCCAGCGCGGGCCCCGCGCCATGCTGCGCAAACGCCGGGTCGCTCGCGTCGCGATGCACCAGCGCCGCACGGTTCATCGCCGAGCGCACGCCATCGAGGGCCAGATCGGGGGCGACGATGAAGCCGGCCGCGACGCCGTTCGCATCCGCATGGATGTTGCCGAGATCGCCGGCGACGCGCGCGCCGGCGCGCAGCCGGTCGGCGGCCGGCGCGAACACCTGGCCGGCGCTCGAGCCGTCGCCCGCATTGCAGTCGCCGCGTTCGTGCACCTGCAGCGCGTGATCGCTGTTCGGCGGCAGGCCGACCAGGTTGTAGGTGACCTGCACGCCGTCCGGGCGCTCGACGAACGTCACCGCACCGCGCGCCTGCGAGCCGACCGTCGGCTGCAGCTGGGCGTCGGCCCGTTTTTCGTGCGACGAGGAAAAGGAGGTACAGCCGGCCAGCAGGCCCAGCGCGGCGGCGGCCAGCAGCGCGCGCTGCGCGCGGCCGGCGCGCACGCCGTGATGTCGTTGTTTCATTCGATCCTCATGCCGGCTGACGGCCGTTTGACACGGCGGCCGCGCCGGGCGGGTAAAGGGACCCGGGAAAAGTCGCCATGATACCGCGCCTCGCGGCGCCGTAAACAGCGTGAGGCCCCGCCCCGCAAGGGTTTTACGTATTTTGAACAACGATCGACGGGAACTTCGACGTCATGTCGCGCGATCGCTCGGCAATCGCCAGCGCCACCCCGCGCGCGATGTCGCGGTAACGACGCGCGAGCGCGCCGTCCGGCTCGGCCGCGACCGTCGGCGTGCCGCTGTCGGCGCGCTCGCGGATCGCGATGTCGAGCGGGAGGCTGCCGAGCACGTCCACGCCGTAATCCTGCGCCATCCGCTCCGCCCCGCCCGCGCCGAAGATGTGCTCTTCGTGGCCGCAGTTCGAGCAGATGTGGATGCTCATGTTCTCGACGATGCCGAGGATCGGAATCCCGACCTTCTCGAACATCTTCAGCCCCTTCTTCGCGTCCAGCAGCGCGATGTCCTGCGGCGTCGTGACGATCACCGCGCCGGTGACGGGCACGCGCTGCGCGAGCGTGAGCTGGATGTCGCCCGTGCCGGGCGGCATGTCGACGATCAGGTAGTCGAGCTCGCGCCAGTTGGTCTGGCGCAGCAGCTGCTCGAGGGCCGACGTCGCCATCGGGCCGCGCCACACCATCGGGTTGTCTTCCTCGATCAGGAAGCCGATCGAGTTCGCCTGCAGCCCGTGGCCCACCAGCGGGTTCATCGACTGGTTGTCGGGCGACTCGGGGCGCTGGCCGTGGATGCCCAGCATCGTCGGCAGCGACGGGCCGTAGATGTCGGCGTCGAGAATGCCGACCGACGCGCCTTCCGCGGCCAGCGCCAGCGCGAGGTTCACGGCCGTCGTGCTCTTGCCGACGCCGCCCTTGCCCGACGCGACCGCGACGATGTTCTTCACATTCGGCAACAGCTTCACGCCGCGCTGCACCGTATGCGCGACGATCTCCTGCGACACGGCGACGCGCGCGTCGCGCACGCCCGGCACGGCCTGGAGCGCCGCGGCGACGCGTGCACGCACGTCGTCGTGCTGGCTGCGCGCCGGATAACCGAGCACCACGTCGAGCGCCACGACATCGCCGTCGATCGCGACGTTGCGCACGCCCTTGTTCGCCGCGTACGGGCGGCCGGTATTGGGGTCGACGACTGCCGCCAGCGCGGCGTCGACTTGTGCCCGGTCAATGCTCATCGAAACTCCGTGAAAACGTTTTTCTCGCGCGCAAACGTCAAAAAATATCAAATTACGCTGCGAAAATCGGGAAAAGTGAAAGAATCTGTTGCACGCCATTGCGCGAACGCGCGACCCGGCGCACTCTTCGCGTGCGGCACGCTATAGGGCCAAATCGGCCACTAACCGCCTATATTGTAGAGGCTGACGCGTCGCGCTGTCCGAACAGCCACGCTGACGGACAGGGCATGCGACCGCCTCGGCGGCTGCCGCGAGCGCAGGCCGGCCTTCCTTTTTCGGACGGCCCGCGCAGGGAGCCGTAACTGTTGTTTGTCGTCGTTGTCGACTCGTTCAACCAAGAGAGGAATCCAAGATGAACATGAAAATCGCGACTCGCCTGTCCGTATTCGCACTCGCCGGCGCACTGCTGGCAGGCTGCGCCACGCAGCAAGGCAACAATACGGCCGTCGGCACCGGCACGGGTGCGGCGCTGGGCGCAGGGATCGGCGCGCTGGCCGGTGGCGGCAAGGGCGCGGCGATCGGCGCGGGCGTCGGCGCACTGGTCGGTGGCGTGACGGGTTACAACTGGCAAGCGATCAAGAACAAGCTCGCACCGTCGGCAGCGCAGACGGGCACGCAGGTGACCGAGCAGCCGGACGGCTCGCTGAAGCTGAACGTGCCGAGCTCGGTCACGTTCGCGACGAACCAGTACGCGATCACGCCGGCGTTCACGCCGCTGCTGAACGACCTCGCGACGACGCTGAACCAGAACCCGCAAGTGACGGCATCGATCGTCGGCTACACGGACAGCACGGGCTCGGCCCAGCTGAACCAGACGCTGTCGCAGAATCGCGCGCAAAGCGTCGTGAACGCGCTCGTGCAGCGCGGCGTGAACGGCGGCCGCCTGTCGGCGCAAGGCATGGGCGCATCGAACCCGATCGCGGACAACGCGACCGAAGCCGGCCGCGCACAGAACCGCCGCGTCGAGATCTACCTGCGCGCACCGCAACAGCATCAGTAAGCGCGACCACGAGAGGAATCGTGCGGGCAGCCTGCCCGCACAGCCCCGCCTGGCAAGGCTTTGGGCGGGGCCGGTAACAAATCGAAAAAATTTTCGAACTTCTGTCGCAGGCCGTGGTCAGTATTTACGGTACGCGGCTGGTGTTGCCGGCGCGTCACCATTCTCCTCTTGTCGTTGTTGCTCCGGGGCCGTATCCGCCCCGGTTTTTTTTTGCCCGGAGAATTCGTGCTGCGCTGCAGCACAACGTCGCCGGGCATGCCGCGTGTGCGGCCTCGCCCCTTCCGCCGCCCGGTCCGCGGCGCCGGCCCGCCGCGCTGGCCCGCGCCCCTGCTAGAATCGCAGTTTCCCGTCGTTTTTCCCGCTGTTCTTCTCCAGACCCTATGTCCGCATCCGACCTCACTTCCGTGCAGGCTGCGGCGCCGCAAGGCAGCCGCCAGATCCTCGTTACGTCCGCACTGCCCTATGCCAACGGGCAGATCCACATCGGCCACCTGGTCGAGTACATCCAGACCGACATCTGGGTGCGGGCGCTGCGAATGCATGGCCATGAGGTCTACTACATCGGCGCCGACGATACGCACGGCACGCCGATCATGCTGCGCGCGGAGAAGGAAGGCCTGACCCCGAAGCAGCTGATCGACCGCGTGTGGACCGAGCACAAGCGCGACTTCGACAGCTTCGGCGTGTCGTTCGACAACTTCTACTCGACCGATTCGGACGAGAACCGCGTGCTGAGCGAGAAGATCTATCTCGCGCTGCAGGAAGCCGGCCTGATCGCCGAGCGCGAAATCGAGCAGGCGTACGATCCGGTCAAGGAAATGTTCCTGCCGGACCGCTTCATCAAGGGCGAGTGTCCGAAGTGCCACGCGAAGGACCAGTACGGCGACAACTGCGAAGTGTGCGGCTCGACCTACCTGCCGACCGAACTGCTGAACCCGTATTCGGTCGTGTCCGGCGCGACGCCGGTGCGCAAGACCTCGAAGCACTACTTCTTCCGCCTGTCCGACCCGCGCTGCGAATCGTTCCTGCGCGAATGGGTGAGCGGCCTCGCGCAGCCCGAAGCGACCAACAAGATGCGCGAATGGCTCGGCGACGCGGGCGAAGCCAAGCTCGCCGACTGGGACATCTCGCGTGACGCGCCGTACTTCGGCTTCGAGATTCCGGGCGCGCCCGGCAAGTATTTCTACGTGTGGCTCGATGCGCCGGTCGGCTACTACGCGAGCTTCAAGAACCTGTGCGACCGCAACGGCATCGATTTCGATGCGTGGATCCGTCCCGGCTCGAAGGCCGAGCAGTACCACTTCATCGGCAAGGACATCCTGTACTTCCACACGCTGTTCTGGCCCGCGATGCTCGAGTTCTCGGGCCACCGCACGCCGACCAACGTGTTCGCGCACGGCTTCCTGACCGTCGACGGCGCGAAGATGTCGAAATCGCGCGGCACGTTCATCACCGCGCAGAGCTACATCGACACCGGCCTGAACCCGGAGTGGCTGCGCTACTACTTCGCCGCGAAGCTGAACGCGACGATGGAAGACATCGACCTGAACCTCGACGACTTCCAGGCGCGCGTGAACAGCGATCTCGTCGGCAAGTATGTGAACATCGCGAGCCGCGCGGCCGGCTTCCTGATCAAGCGTTTCGACGGCCGCGTGCAGGACAGCGCGATGAATCATCCGCTCGTCGCGAAGCTGCGCGATGCGATTCCACAGATCGCCGCGAGCTACGAAGCGCGCGAATACGGCCGCGCGCTGCGCCACACGATGGAGCTCGCGGACGAAGTGAACGCATACGTCGACGGCGCGAAGCCGTGGGATCTCGCGAAGGATCCGGCCAACGCGGTCGCGCTGCACGAAACCTGCAGCGTGAGCCTCGAGGCCTTCCGCCTGCTGTCGCTCGCGCTGAAGCCGGTGATGCCGCGCGTCGCCGCAGCGGTCGAGGCGTTCTTCGGGATCGCGCCGCTCGCGTGGGCCGATGCCGCGAAGCCGCTGTCGTCGGCGCAGCCGATCAAGGCGTACCAGCACCTGATGACGCGCGTCGATGCGAAGCAGATCGAAGCGCTGCTCGCCGCGAACCGCGATTCGCTGCAGGCCGATGCAGCCGGCGCGGCCGCCGGCGGCGCCAATGCTGCGAAGGACGCGAAGAGCAACGCCAAGGCGAACGCGAAGCCGGCCGTCGTGAACGGCGCCGACGACGCGCCGATCTCGATCGACGATTTCGCGAAGATCGACCTGCGCATCGCGAAGATCGTCGCGTGCCAGGCGGTCGAAGGGTCGGACAAGCTGCTGCAGCTCACGCTCGACGTCGGCGAGGAAAAGACCCGCAACGTGTTCTCGGGCATCAAGTCCGCGTACCAGCCCGAGCAGCTCGTCGGCAAGCTGACCGTGATGGTCGCGAATCTCGCGCCGCGCAAGATGAAGTTCGGCCTGTCCGAAGGGATGGTGCTCGCCGCGTCGGCCACCGACGAGAAGGCGGAACCGGGCCTCTACATCCTCGAACCGCACAGCGGCGCGAAGCCCGGCATGCGCGTGAAGTAAGCAGAACGCACTGCTGCCGCCGCAAAAAAGCCCCGCACGATGTCGAATCGTGCGGGGCTTTTTTATCGCTGCCCGGTAAGCCGCATCCGCCGTCACCGCTGCCCGAACCAGCGATCGAAGCGCCGCGTGTAGTTCAGGTCGACGCCCTGGAACGTGCCGCCGTACGCGGACACCGACCAGAAGCGCGTCAGGTTGATCGTCGCCTTGAACGCGTTGCTCGCCGATTGCAGCCCCTGCTCGAAGCCGAGCACGAACCGCTCGTTGATCGCCTTCGACACCAGCACGACCTGCGGATCGGTCAGGCCGACTTCGCTACGGCCGACCGACACCTCGTCGAGGCCGAAGGTCTGCGCGACGCGCTTGCCGGTCACGCTGCCGAGCAGCCCGAGCGCCGCCGTCATCGCGCCCTGCTGGCCGACGTTGTTGCCCTGGTCGGTGCCGTGCCCGAACAGCAGCCACGACAGCTTTTCGTTGTCGGTGACGTTCGGCTCCGACACGAGCTTGACGGTCGGCGACTGGATCGTGCCCGTCACCTGCACGCCGGCCTCGACCTCCTGGTTGCGCCGCATCGCGAGGATGTTGACGCCCGGGTTCGATACCGGGCCGTTGAACGTGAAGAAGCCGTTCTCGATCGCGAGCTTGCGGCCGAACGTCGTGTACGTCGAACCTTCGGTCACACGCACGTTGCCGACCGCGCGCAGCGGCACGCCCGGCGCGCTCATCACGGTGATCGTGCCGCGCAGCCCCAGATCCGCGCCGTGCCCCTTGAAGCGGAAATTGTTGCCGAGCCCGACGTCGATGTTCGCGCGCGGCGCGAGCGATGGCGCCGGCTTGTCCTCGACCGCCTTCGGCTTCGCGACCGCGGTGCCGGTCGGCGTCTCGCCGCGCACCGTGCCGTCCGGCTGCACGATCACGACGTCGTCCGACAGGTGCGGCGCCGATTGCTCGGGCAGGTCGAACAGCGCGCGGTCGACCACGAACTTGCCGTCGATCGACAGCGCGCCGCGCGGCCCGTCGTTCGCGACGGTGGCCTTGCCCGACAGCGACAGCTTGCGATCGGGCGCCGCGAACAGTTCGAGCTTGTCCGCGACGATGCTCGCGGTCAGGTCCGGCGCCTCGCCGTCGAGGCGCACGCGGCCGAGCGCGCGCAGCGTGCCGTCGCCGCCGTGAAATTCGACCTGCTGGAATTCGACGAGGTTGTCCGACAGCTTCACGCGCACGATGCCGTCCTTCAGCTGCACGCCCTGGTCGATCAGCGTCGCGGACAGCTCGTCGCCCGTCAGCGTTCCCGACAGGTTCGGTTTCACCGGCGTGCCGGAAACTGTCAGCTTCAGCGCCGCGCGCCCGCCGAGCAGGTAGCTCGGCCCGAACAGGTTGCCGGTGGTCTTCAGCGCCGGGATGTCGGCATCGATGCGGCCCGACAGCGGACCGTCGTCGACGATGCCGAACACGCCGTCGCGCAACGCGAACGGCACCGTGACGTTCGCGTCGAGCGTGCCGATCCGGCTCGCCTTCGCGAGCGCCGTCACGTTGAGCCGGTTGCCTGGCGCGAAGCTCGCCCGGGCGGACAGATCGGTCAGGCCGAGCGACGCGATGCCGCGCCCGCTCTCGATCGTCACGTCGCCGCCGCGGCGCTTCACCTGCACGTGGCCCGTCGCGTTCGCACCGAGCGAGAAATCCCAATCGGCATCGAGCACGACGTCGGTCCGCACCGGCGGCCGCTGGCCAGTCAGCGCCTGGCGCACCTCGAGGAAACGCGCGACCGATGCACCGGTCACGGTGCCCGCCGAGCGCATCTGGCCGCGATCGAACACGAACGATTTCAGGTCGATCGCCGCGCCTTCGAGCGTGAGCCGCGTCGCGCCGAGCGTCACGCGACCGGCGCCGGCCGATATCGTCAACGGCGCCTGCAGCGCGAGCGCCGGCGTGCCGCGATTCGCGAGACGCGTGACGGTGCCGTCCCAGCGCATGCCGTCGCGGTTCTCGACCACGCCGCCGTTCGCCGCGAGCGTCAGGTCGATCACGCGGCCGCTGGCCATCCCGAGCGCCGATACGTCGAGCGTGTGCTTCGCGCGCGTGCCGTCGAGGTTCGCGCGCAACGACTTCAGCTTGAACGAGCCGAGCGCGATGTCGGCCGCGTCGGCCGTGAACACGAGCGCGCCGTGCGCGCCGTCGCGGATGTCCGCGCGGCCCTGGGCGGTGCCGATCCGGTTCGAGCCGACGACGACGTGCTCGGCCTTGTAGGTCGCCGTCACGTTCGGATGCGCGAAGCTGCCGGTCAGGTCGCCCTGCGCCTGCACGAGCCCTTCGATGCCGAAGCCGAGGCGGTCGAGCTGCGGCGCGTCGACGACGAAGCGCAGCCGGTCGCCGGGTGCGCCGAAGCTGCCGCGCAGGTCGACGTGGTTGCCGGCGATCGACAGGTTCGCGTTGCTCGGCAGGATGCGCGAGCCGGCGAGCTGCACGACGCCGGCGCCGGTCAGCGGCACGCCGTCGTACAGGCTGTCGGCGAGCTTGAAGGTCGCCTTCGTCGAGACCTGCGGCGCGAACGCGCCCGACGCGGTCAGCGTGCCCGACACGCGCGTTTCGCCGCGCTTGGCCGGGGCCCTGGCGGCCTTCGCCGGCGCCTTGCCGCCGCCCGCCTTCGGCGCGCTCATCGCGGCGAGCAGCAGCGGATCGAACGCGGTCAGCGTCGCCTTCGCGTCATAGCTCGAGTGCGCGTCGTGGCGGAACACGCCCGTCAGGTCGATGCGCCCCTTGGCCGCAGTCACGCGCGTATCGGTCAGCACGGTCTGCTGCCGCGTCAGCGCAACCTTGGCGCGCGCGCCCAGCGCGAGCTTCGGATCGTTCAGGTTGAAATCGACGGTCGTCACGTCGCCCGCGAGCGTCACGCCGAGCGGGCCGCCGAGGCGCATCGGCCGCAGTTCGGCGACGAACGCGTTCAGGTCGAGGTTCGCGACCTTCAGGTCGAAGCGGCCCTTGCCGCCCGTGAGCGTGCCGCCGCCCGTCACGCTGCCGTCCCGGATCAGCTTCAGCGCGAGGCCGTCGATCCGCTGCGCGTGCGCGTCGAGATGCACGGTCGCATGCGCGTCGATCACCGGCAGCAGATGGTCGCCGAGCGTACCGGGTTTCGCGTTGACGATCGACACCGGGCCCGTCACCGCGAAGCCCTTCGCGGGCGCCGAGCCTGCCGGCGCGGTCACTGGTGCGAGTTCGGCGCGCACCGCGAGATCGGCTGCCGGCGCGCCGGGCGACAGTGCCTGCGGATTCACGTGGTCGAACGCGAGCGACGCACGCGTGAGCGGCACCGTGCCGAATGGCGCAGCCTCGACGTGCGCGCGCCCGTTCAGCTTCATCCCGCTCGCGTCGACCTCGGCGACGAGCGCCTCCAGCGAGCCCGACACACGGGCCCGCGCGTCGACCGCTTCGTCGGACAGCTTGCCTGCGTAGGTGGCTTCGCCCGTCAGCGCGAACGGCTTCACCCCGTCGAGCTTCGCGCGCGCGGTCAGCGCGCCGTACGGCGTATCGACGCCGTCGAGCACGAGTTCATGGTGACGGCCGTCGCTGCGGCCGTTCAGCGCGAGATGGTCGAGCTGCGTCGTCGAGCCGCCTTCGTGAATCGCGAGGCGATCGACGCGCAGGTCGTCGATCCGCACCTGCAGCGGCAGGCTCAGGTCCTGCGGCGTCGTGCTCGGCGTCGACGGCCCCGGCGCGATCCGCACGTCGATCGTGCCCGCGCGCAGATAGGCGATGGACAGCCGCCACGGCGCGCGGGTCAATGCCCAGCGGCCGTCGAGCCGGTCGATGCGCACCTCGGTGCCGGTGCCGTCGGGGCTCGTCCATGCGAACCCGCGCAAGCGCACGCCGGTCGCGAGCGAACCGCCTTCGAGGGTGCCCGCGAGCCGCGGGCCGAGCACCTTGCCGGCCACCTGCCACGCGAGCCGCGTCCCGCGCTCGGTCGTCACCGCGCCCAGCACGAGCGCCGCCGCCAGCACGACGAGCAGCACGACCGTCGCGAGCGTCCACGCGACGACACGCCACGCGCGGCCGCGACGCGACGCGCGCGGCGGCGTGTCGGGTGCGCCGTCGGGCGAATCCGGATCGTGAGGCGGCGGCGTGTCGTTCGGGTCCTTCGTCATGCGGGTCGTCGTCAATAGGGCGGCGGGTTCAGAAAGCGATGCCGAGCGTCAGGTACGGGCGCACGCTGTGGTTGCGCAAGCCGTACGCGACGTCGACGTTGATCGGGCCGACCGGGCTGCGCCAGCGTGCACCGACGCCCACGCCCGGGTAAAACACGCGCTCGCCCCATGCATCGGTCGCGGTGCCGATGTCGAAGAACGTCGCGGCGCCCCAGTCGCGGTTGAACCAGTGCTGGTATTCGGCCGTCCCGGTCATCAGGTACTTGGTCGGCAAAACGGAGCCGTCGACGCTGTTGCCGATGCTCTGGTAGCCGTAGCCGCGCACCGAGTTCGAGCCGCCGGCGCGGAACAGCAGCGACGCCGGCACACCGGTCGAGCTGCCGCTCGTGAACACGCCGCCGAGTTCCGCGCGGAACACGAACAGGTCGCGCTTGCCGATCGGCAAATACTGCTGCCCGCGCGCGTAGCCGCGAATGAAGCTCTCGTCGGCCAGCACGTGCTTGACCGCGAAGCCGGCCTCCGCATGAATCAGGTTGCCCGAGCGCGGAAACAGCGGATCGTCGACGTTGCGGCGGGTCCACGCCCATTGCGGCACGAGCGCGCGGCTCGTGGTCGGCCCCGCGCCGTTCTGGTCGAGCCGATCCTGGTAGTACATCAGCGAATACGAATAGTCGATGAACTGCCCGGTGCGCGTACGCTGCACGCCGACCCGCGCGCTGTAGATGCGGGTGTCCGACACGTTGGTGTTCGTGTACGACGCGAGCACGCTGTTGGTCCAGCCCTTCTCGCCCGGCGGCATCGACAGCTGGACCTGCCCGTACTGCTGGATCTGGTCGAGCCGGCCCGAGACGGTCAGCGGCCACGCGGCGCCGAACGTGTCGAGATACGTATAGGAGCCTTGTACGTGCGGCCCCGTATCGGTGGCGAAGCCGACGCCGCCGCGGATGTTGTTGTACGGGAATTCGCTGACCTTCACGTGCACGGGCGTGCGCTCGGGCTTCGACGTATCGTCGCCGACGTCGATCGCGACGCTCGCGTAGTACGGCGTGTTCTGCAGCTGCCGCTGCAATTCCGCGATCCGCTGCACGTCGTAGATCTCGCCTTCCGACAACGGATTGACGTTCGTGACGATCTTTTCCGGATAACGACGCACGCCGTCGACATCAACCTTGCCGATCGTGAACGTCGGGCCGCTGTCGAACGTGACCGCGAGCGTCGCACGCTGCGTGCGCGGATCGATGCGCGCCTCGGACGACGCGATCTTCGCGCCGAGATAGCGGCGCGCCTGCAACTGCCGCAGCGCCGCGTCCTTCGCGCTGTCCCAGTCGGACTGCGTGAACGGGTCGCCCGGCTTCATCGAGAACGCGAAACGGGTGGCGGTCTCCTGCTTCGGATCCTCGGTCTCGACCGGCCCCTTGAACGTCAGGTCGACCGTCGACACGACGGTCTGCTTGCCCGGGTCGACGGCGATGCGCACGTCGCGCTTGCCGTCGCGCGTGCGCACGTCGGTGCGCACGACCGGCGAGAAATAGCCGGCCGTCGCGGCCAGGTCGCGCACCTGCTGCGGCGTGGCGGTCACGAGGAAGTCGAACTGGTCGTCGCTGATGTCGTCGCGCTTCGCGAAGCGCGCGATGTCGAGATGGGTCTTGAGGAGCTTGCGGATCGAGCGCGGCGCGTCGATGTCGACGTCGTACTTCGCGTGGGCCGGCACCGCGAAGCACGCGGCCAGGCAACCCGCGAGGGCCGCCCGCGCGACGCGGGCCGCGGCGCCGGCGCGAGCGCGTGCCGCGCGCGGGCCCGCGTCATGCGCCGTGTGTGCTTGCTGGTTCGACTGCCCCGCCAAATATGACCTCGCCGTCCTGGATTGTCACGGTTTCGTGGAAAACCCTGTATTTGACCACAGGGCGCGGGCGTCACAGCCAAACGATTGTGAAAGAGTGCTAGGCGCCGGCCCGCGGTTTCGACGCGCGATTGGCGCCGGCTGTTCCCCGTGATGCGGTAAAATCCCGCCATCGCGAATCCGGCGCGTCGTGCGCCGCCCGAAACGGAAGATCCAGCCATGCCGTACCAGTCCGACGTCACGCAGTTCCTGAACCAGCTCAAGCAGCAGAAGCCGACGCTCGAAGAAGAGCAGCGCAAGGGCCGTTCCCTGCTGTGGGACAAGCAGCCGATCGATCTCGAAGAGCGCGCCGAGCAGCAGGAATCGCGCGTGAAGCAAACGCCGTACGTCTACTACCAGAACTTCTGACGACGTGAGCGCCGCCGACGAGGCCAGCGCCGCCCGGCAGGACGACGCGATCGCCGCGCCCGCGGGCGCCGATTCGACGCCCGACACGGTCGACGGTGTCGCGGCGTTCGCACGCCTGTACGGCGAGCCGCTCTTCAAGCTGCCGCAGGACCTCTACATCCCGCCCGATGCGCTCGAGGTGTTCCTCGAGACGTTCGAAGGCCCGCTCGACCTGCTGCTGTACCTGATCCGCAAGCAGAACTTCAACGTGCTCGACATCCCGATGGCGCAGGTCACCGCGCAATACCTCGGCTACGTCGACCAGATCCGCGCGTCGAACCTCGAGCTCGCGGCCGAGTACCTGCTGATGGCCGCGATGCTGATCGAGATCAAGTCGCGGATGCTGCTGCCGGTCAAGAAGGCCGACACCGGCGAGGAAGCCGAGGATCCGCGCGCCGAACTCGTGCGCCGGCTGCTGGAGTACGAGCAGATGAAGCTCGCCGCGCAGCGGCTCGACCAGCTGCCGCAGCTCGGCCGCGATTTCCTGCGCGCCGAGGTGTACATCGAGCAAAGCGTCACGCCGCGCTTTCCCGACGTGAATTCGGACGACCTGCGCGCCGCGTGGGCTGACGTGCTCAAGCGCGCGAAGCTCGTCCAGCACCACAAGATTTCCCGCGAGGAGCTGTCGGTGCGCGAACACATGAGCCTGATCCTGCGCCGGCTGCAGAACGCGCGCTTCATGGAGTTCGCCGACCTGTTCGACACGTCGCGCGGCGTGCCGGTCGTCGTCGTGAACTTCATCGCGATGCTCGAACTCGCGCGCGAATCGCTGCTCGAGATCACGCAGGCCGAGCCGTTCGCGCCGATCTACGTGCGTCTCGCGTACCTGCCCGCATAAGGGCCGCCCCGTCGCCTCCCGTTCCCGGTTCGCTCCGACGCTCGCCGCTTCGCCGCGGCGGGTGGCCGTCCGGCGCGTATCCGACACGTATCCGGCAAGCCTCGACAAAAAGTGAACGATCGTTCTTTTATCGATGCGTGGCGCGGCCAAATCCTCTACAATCCGCCGACGCCCGATGCGCCGCCCGCGCGCCGGCGTTCTCCGCTTCGACCCCGACGCCGCTGCTGCGGCGCCAACGCGCGCCTGCGCGAGGAACCCGCTACCCGATCATGAAAGTCATCAGCTCGATCCAGGAACTGCGCGACCAGCTGCGCGGACAGAACCGCACGGCGTTCGTGCCGACCATGGGCAACCTGCACGAAGGGCACCTGTCGCTGATGCGCCTCGCGCGCCAGCACGGCGACCCGGTCGTGGCGAGCATCTTCGTCAACCGGCTGCAATTCGGCCCGAACGAGGATTTCGACAAGTACCCGCGCACGCTCCAGGACGATATCGAGAAGCTGCAGCAGGAAAACGTATACGTGCTGTTCGCGCCGACCGAGCGCGACATGTACCCTGAGCCGCAGGAATACCGCGTGCTGCCGCCGGACGATCTCGGCGGGATTCTCGAAGGCGAGTTCCGGCCCGGCTTCTTCGCCGGCGTGTGCACGGTCGTCACGAAACTGATGTCGTGCGTGCAGCCGCGCGTCGCCGTGTTCGGCAAGAAGGATTACCAGCAGTTGATGATCGTGCGCCGCATGTGCCAGCAGCTCGCGCTGCCGGTCGAGATCATCGCGGCCGAGACCGTGCGGGACGAGGACGGCCTCGCGCTGTCGTCGCGCAACCGCTACCTGACGCCCGACGAGCGCAGGGAAGCGCCCGAGCTGGCGAAAACGCTGCAGCGCGTGCGCGACAGCGTGCTCGGCGGCGAGCGCGACCTCGGCAAGCTCGAGCAGCACGCGCACACGCACCTGGCCGAACGCGGCTGGGCGCCCGACTACATCGCGATCCGCCGCCGCGCGAACCTGGTTGCACCGAGCGCCGCCGAACTCGAAGCCGGCGAGCCGCTCGTCGTGCTCGCGGCCGCGAAACTCGGCGCGACGCGCCTCATCGACAACCTGGAAATCTGACGGGCGGCCCGCCCGCGCCTCTCACGACGCATCACGGAGACACCATGCAGCGCCACATGCTCAAATCGAAGATCCACCGCGCGGCGGTCACGCACTGCGAACTGCACTACGAAGGTTCGTGCGCGATCGACGAAGACCTGCTCGAAGCGGCGGGCCTCATCGAAAACGAACGGATCGACATCTGGAACATCAACAACGGCGAGCGTTTCTCGACGTACGCGATCAAGGGCGAGCGCGGCAGCGGGATGATCTCGCTGAACGGCTCGGCCGCGCGCCGCGCGCAGCTCGGCGACCTCGTGATCATCGCGGCGTTCGCGATGGTCGACGAGGCCGAACTGCAGGCCGGCTGGAAGCCGAAGCTCGTGTTCATCGACGAAGGCAACAAGATCAAGGGCCACCGCGATCATGTGCCGACGCAGAACTGGACGTGACCTGAGCGGCATGCCCGCGTGCCGTGGCGCGCGGTGCAGCGATGCCGCTGGCGACCGAAGGGCCGGATACCGCACGCGACGGGATCCGGCCCTTTCTCATTGGAGGTCGCGCCGGCCGGACGGCCGGGCGTTCAGGACGCTGCCTTGGCGGCTTTCTCGGCCTTCGGCGCGCGGCGTTCGGCCCATTCGACGATCGGCCGCCACTGTTCGAGATCCTTCTCGACGCGGCTTTTCGCGACGTCCCACAGCGTCAGGCCGTGCGCGGCGATCTGCACGTAGTTCTGCGTGTCGCGCACGTAGCCGAGCACCGGCAGGCCGAGCCCCTCGACGAACCGGTGCAACTGGTCGGACGAGCGCGTGCGCGCGTCGACCCGCATCCCGACGATCCCGACCTCGACGCTGCCCTTGCGCACGGCCTTCTCGCCGGCGAGGCGCTCCAGAAACTGCTGGGTCGCAAGAATATCGAACATCGACGGCTGCAGCGGCACGATCACCTTGTCGGCCAGTTGCAGCGCGACGTTGAGCCGCGTGCCGTGCAGGCCGGCCGGCGTATCGATCACCGCGTATTCGAGGCCGCGCGGCGGCTTCGATGGCGCCTCCGGATCGAGATCCCACGCCTCGATCGCCGGCAACCCGGCCGGCCGCAGGTCGAGCCACGCATGCGCGGACTGCTGCCGGTCCAGGTCGGCCAGCGCGACCCACGCGCCCTGCGCCGCGAAATAGCCGGCTAGATTGGTGGACAGCGTGCTCTTCCCCACGCCGCCCTTCGGATTCGCCACCACGATGACCGTCATGAATTCCCCCGAAAAAGCCGCGCGGCGCCGGCCGTATGGCAGGCGCCGCTCGATTGCGGATACAGGGAGCGATGATATCGGCAAACGGGGTGTCACCGGAACCGGTCACGCCGAACCGCGTGCCGGTTTCGTCGGCTTTCCGTCAGGTCATGCGCGCTGGAGCGCGGCCTCCCGCGTGCCGAGCGCGAACGCGCCGCCGCCCAGCAGGGCCTGCACGGCCAGCGTGACGGCCCAGAACGCCGGATATTCCCAGCCGCCGTGCGGCGATGCGAAGCTCCAGCCGTTCGGCAGATGCGCGGCGACCGCGCCGAGCATGAACGGCAGCAGCACCAGCGCGGCGATGCGCACGCGGACCCCCGCGAGCAGCGCCAGGCCGCCCGCCAGTTCGACGAACGTGGTCAGGTAGGCGAGCCAGCCCGGCAGGCCGATCGACGCGAAAAACTGCACGGTGCCGGGCAACGTGAAAACAAAGACCTTCTGTGCGACGTGCGCGAGGTACAGCACGCCGAGGGCGACGCGCAGCAGCGTCGCGGCGAAATCGTTCAGGCGGTTGGCGTTCATGACGGATTCCTTCGTGAGTGGATGGGAGTGAATCGCACTCTATTCGAATCGATTCAGCCGATAAACACGCAATCTCGCTTAAATTGATTCCATTTAAGAACGAATTGAATCGCAAAAAAGAGCATGACCGATCATGCCCCGCATCCCGCTCAGTAACCGCTCTTGCCTTGCGTGGCGTCGCCGCCGGACTGGCCACCGCCCGGCGCATACGAATCGCACGCCTGCGCCACCGCCGACACGCCCAGCAGCACCGCGAGCAGGACGCCCCACCACCGTCGAGCCCTCTCGTCGCCCTCCTTCGGGCGGACCTCCGCCCTCCTCTGTTGTACGCGATCGAGCGGAAAAAGCGAGGGCCGGCCTCAACGAAACTCGGCGTACAGCGCGTCGAGGTCGAGGTGCGCGGCGAACGTGTCGGCCAGCCGTTCCAGCGAAGCCTCGCGCAGCGCCGGGTAGTCGATGCGGGCCGCGCCGTCGAGCCCCGCCCACGCGAGCAGCGCCGCGCAGGCGTCGGGCGCGTCGAACAGCCCGTGCACGTAGGTCGCGAGAATCTGGCCGTCGGCCGACAGCGCGCCGTCGGGACGCACGCCCTCCCGCACGCCGTCCCGCGCGGCATCGGCGGCCAGCATCAGCGCGGGCGTCTCGAGCGCCGGCCCGCGCGTGTCGCCCATGTGAATCTCGTAGCCGCGCACGGCGGCCGCGCCCGGCAGCGCGAGTTGCCCGGTCACGTTCTTCAGCGTCTTGTCGGGTTGCAGCGTCGTGTCGAAATCGAGCAGCCCGAGCCCCGGCACGCTGCCGGGTGCGCCTTCGAGGCCGAGCGGATCGTCGAGCGTGCGGCCGAGCATCTGCATGCCGCCGCAGATGCCGATCACCTTGCCGCCGTAGCGCAGATGGCGCCGGATCAGCGCGTCCCAGCCCGCGTCGCGCAGCCACGCGAGGTCGCGCTGCACGCTCTTCGAACCGGGCAGGATCAGCAGGTCGGCGTCGGGCACGGGGCCGCTCTTCCAGTACGTGAATTCGACCTGCGGATGCGCGCGTAGCGGATCGAAATCGGTGTGGTTGCTGATGCGCGGCAGCGCGGGCACCACCACGCGCAGCACGCCGGCATCGCCCCGTGCGGCGGCGCTGCGCGCCTGCGCGGGCAGCATGTCCTCCGCGTCGAGCAGCAGCCCGTGCAGATACGGCAGCACGCCGAACACCGGCTTGCCCGTCCGCGCGCGCAGCCAGTCGAGCCCTGGTTCGAGCAGCTTGAGGTCGCCGCGGAAGCGGTTGATCACGAAGCCGCGCACACGTGCGCGCTCGCTGTCCGACAGACATGCGAGCGTGCCGACCAGATGCGCGAACACGCCGCCGCGATCGATGTCGGCGACGAGCACGACCGGGCAGTCGACCCGCTCGGCAAACCCCATGTTCGCGATGTCGCCATCGCGCAGGTTGATCTCGGCCGGACTGCCGGCGCCTTCGACGATCACCGTGTCGTAACCGGCGCGCAGGCGCGCGTACGATTCGAGCACCGCATCGAACGCGACCGGCTTGTAGTCGTGATACGCCCGCGCGTCGAGGTTCATGCGCGCCTTGCCGTGAATGATCACCTGCGCGCCGCGGTCGCTCGTCGGTTTCAGCAGCACCGGATTGAAATCCGTATGCGGCGCAACGCCGGCGGCCAGCGCCTGCAGCGCCTGCGCACGGCCGATCTCGCCGCCATCGGCCGTCACCGCGCTGTTGAGCGCCATGTTCTGCGGCTTGAACGGGGCCACGCGCGCGCCGCCGCGGCGCGCGAGGCGGCACAGGCCCGCGACGAGCGTGCTCTTGCCCGCGTCGGACGTCGTGCCCTGGATCATCAGCGTGCCGCGCGGCCGCGGCTCGGGTGCATTCATCGTGTCAAAGGTCGTCGCGAAGCAAAGGCGGCATTATCGCCCGCGCCGGGTCGTGCGCGCCGTTACAATCACGCGATGATTCCGCACGACCTCACCTTCGTCCTCGGCGGCGCGCGCTCGGGCAAGAGCGCGCATGCCGAGCGGCTCGCCGCCGACAGCGGCCGCCCCGTTACCTACATCGCGACCGCCACCGCCGCCGATGCCGATGCCGAATTCGCGCAGCGCATCGCGCATCACCGCGCGCGCCGGCCGGCCGAATGGGGGTTCGCCGACGCGCCCATCGATCTCGCGGGCACGCTCGCGCGGCTCGACGATCCGCACGCGTGCCTGCTCGTCGACTGCCTGACGCTGTGGCTCACGAACCTGCTGTGCCCCGCCGACGGCGAACCGCTCGACGATGCGCACTACGCGGCGCAGGTCGAGCGGCTCGAGCACACGTTGCGCGGCGCACGCGCGAAGGTGATCGTCGTCAGCAACGAGATCGGGCTCGGCGTCGTGCCGCTCGGGTCGGTCACGCGCCGCTACGTCGACGAGCTCGGGCGCCTGAACCAGCGCGTCGCCGCGCTCGCGACGCGCGTCACGCTGCTGGTTGCCGGGCTGCCGCTCGACCTCAAGGCGGGAGCGCGGTCATGCTGATGCTGTCGCTGCCGGTCGTCGCGATGCTCGCGGTCGCGGCCGCGATCGTCGACCGCGCCATCGGCGAGCCGGCCGGCTGGCATCCGCTCGTCGCGTTCGGCCGCCTCGCCGCGCGCATCGAAGCCGCGTTGAACACGGGCCGGCGCGGCCGTGTGATCGGCGTCGCCGCGTGGCTCGCGGCGGTCGTGCCGCCGGTGGCCGTCGCGGCATGGCTCGTCGCCGTGCTGCCCTGGCCGTTCGCCGCTGCGCTGCACGTCGCGCTGCTGTGGTTCGCGCTCGGCGCGAAGAGCCTCGCCGAGCACGTCGCGCCGATCGCTGCCGCGCTGCTGCGGCGCGACCTCGACGCGGCACGCGCGCTGACCGCGCGCATCGTGTCGCGCGACACCAGCAACGCGGACGAAGGTGCGCTGTCGCGCGCGGCCGTCGAATCGGCGCTCGAAAACGGCAACGACGCGATCTTCGGCGCGCTCTTCTGGTTCGTCGTCGCGGGCGGCCCCGGCGCATTGCTGTTCCGGCTCGCGAACACGCTCGACGCAATGTGGGGCTACCGCACGCCGCGCTTCCTGACCTTCGGCTGGGCCGCCGCGCGCCTCGACGACGCGCTGAACTGGATGCCCGCGCGGCTCACCGCCGCGAGCTACGCGCTGCTCGGCGACACGGCCGCCGCATGGCGCTGCTGGCGCACGCAGGCGCGCCACTGGGACAGCCCGAACGCGGGCCCCGTGATGGCCGCGGGCGCCGGCAGCCTGAACGTGCAGCTCGGCGGCCCGGCCGTCTATCACGGCGAAATCGAGGATCGCCCGGTGCTCGGCACCGGGGCCACGGCCACCGCCCTTCACATCGTCGCCGCGCTGTCGCTCGTCACGCGCACGCTCGCGCTGTGGCTCGCGCTGCTGGTCGCGAGCGGCGCACTCGTCATGGCCACCCATCATGTCTGATTCATCCATCGCGCACGGCGGCAACCTGCATGAAGCCGCCCGCCGCCACGGCATTCCGTACGACGCGTGGCTCGATCTGTCGACCGGCATCAATCCGATCGGCTACCCGGTGCCCCCCGTGCCGGCCGACGCCTGGCGCCGGCTGCCCGACGACGGCGACGGTCTCGCGGCCTGCGCCGCGCAGTACTACCACGCGCCCGATCCCGCGCACGTGCTGCCGGTCGCCGGCAGCCAGGCCGCGATCCGCGCGTTGCCGGCGTTGCTGCCGGCCGGCGACGCCGGCGTCGCGGCGCTCGCGTACGGCGAATACGCACCCGCGTTCGCGCGCCACGGCCATCGCGTCGTCGCGCTCGACATCCACGCGGATACGCTGCCCGCGACGCTGCGTCACGTCATCGTCGGGAATCCGAACAATCCGACCGCCGAATTCGTGCCGACCGCGCGCCTGCTCGGCTGGCATGCGCAACTGGCGGCACGCGGCGGTACGCTGATCGTCGACGAAGCGTTCGCCGACACGGGCGCCGCGCCATCGCTCGCGCCGCGGGTCGATCGTCCGGGGCTCGTCGTGCTGCGCTCGGTCGGCAAGTTCTTCGGGCTTGCCGGCATTCGCGCGGGCTTCGTGCTCACGCATCCCGCGCTGATCGCCGCGCTGCGCGACACGCTAGGCGCGTGGACGGTCGGCGGCCCCGCGCGCCACGCGGTCGCCGCGGCATTCGCCGATCGCGCGTGGCAAGCTGCCGCCCGCGAGCGGCTCGCGGCCGACGGCGAACGTTTGGCCGCGCTGCTGCGCGCGCACGGCTTCGCGGTCCGCGCGACGCCGCTCTTCAGTTGGACCGACGACCCGCGCGCCGCGGCGCTGCATGCGGCGCTTGCGACGCACGGGATCTGGACGCGGCACTTCCCGGCCCCGTCGAGCGTGCGCGTCGGCTTGCCGGGCAGCGAAGCCGAATGGCAGCGCCTCGGTGACGCGCTCGCGCAATGCGTACCCCTGCTGCAGGCGTCCGCATGAGTCCGCGCATGTTCCGTCGGCTCGCGCCGGCCGCGCTGCTGGCCGCGCTCGTTCATGCGCCGCTCGTCCACGCCGACGTCTCGACGCGCGACGACGCCGGCAATACGGTCACGTTGCCCGCGCCTGCCCAACGCGTGATCAGCCTCGCGCCGCACGCGACCGAACTCGTCTACGCGGCCGGCGGCGGTGCGAAGCTCGTCGGCACCGTCACGTACAGCGACTATCCGCCCGCCGCGCAAGCGGTGCCGCGCGTCGGCGACAACAAGGCGCTCGACCTCGAACGCATCGCCGCGCTAAAGCCCGACCTGATCGTCGTCTGGCGGCACGGCAACGCCGAGCGGCAGACCGACGCGCTGCGCGCGCTGCACATTCCGCTGTTCTTCAGTGAACCGAAGCATCTCGACGACGTATCGTCGTCGCTGCGCCGGCTCGGCACGCTGCTCGGCACCCAATCGACCGCCGATGCCGCCGCGGCCGCCTTCATGCGCGACATCGCGGCCCTGCGCGCACGCTACGCGGCACGCCCGCCCGTCTCGATGTTCTTCCAGGCGTGGGACCGCCCGCTGACGACGCTCAACGGCACGCACCTGATCAACGAAGTGTTCGAACTCTGCGGCGGCCGCAACGTATTTGCGTCGCTCAAGCCGCTCGCGCCGACCGTGACCGACGAAGCCGTGCTCGTGGCGAATCCGGAAGCGATCGTGACAACGAGCGCCGGGGCGACCCGTTCGAACGAACCGCTGCCGAGCCTCGCGCGCTGGCGTGCGTGGCCCGCGCTGACGGCCGTGGCGCGCAACAACCTGTTCGCGATCGACGGCGATCTGCTGACGCGGCCGTCGCCGCGCATCGCGCAGGGCGCGGCCGCGCTGTGCGAGGACCTGGATGCCGCGCGTGCGCGGCGGCCGGCGCGCTGATGTCCGGCGGCGGGCGGGTGCATCGCGCATCGATATCGGATGCGCCGGGCGAGCGCGACGGATCGGTCCTGCGCGGCGTCGGTCATCTGCAGACGCAACCGCGCCTACGCGTCCCAGTGCACGACTTCCGCTGCATGTGCGTCGTCGTCCGCGCGCAGCCAGACGGCCCCGCCCGTCGGCACCGGCCGCGACAGCAGCGTATCGAGCGGCACACGCAATAGATGCGACGCGAACGCGCGGATCACGCCCGCATGCGTGACGACCCATTGCGGGCCGTCGAGCTTCGCCATCGCATCGGCCTGCCGCGCAATCCGCGCGACGAATCGCGCCACGCTTTCGCCGCCGTGCGCGCACGCATGCATCAGGTCGGCCGCCCATGCATCGAGTGCCGCGCGGTCGATATCGTCCCAGCGCTGCATTTCCCACGCGCCGAAATCCATTTCCTGCCAGTCGGCATCGCGCCGCAGCGGCACGTCGAGTGCCCGCGCGAGCCGTTCGGCAATCGACGCGCAACGCGTCAGCGGGCTCGTCCAGACCTGTTCGGGCAACGGCGCACCGAGTGTCGACAGATGCGCACGCACGGCCTGCGCGCCGCCATCGGCCGATTCGGCGAGCGGCACGTCGCTGCGCCCGTAGCAGATGCCCGGCTCGATGCCGACGGCCGGATGGCGGATCAGGACGATGTCCATCCGAGCACCACGAGATAGATCGCCAATTCGCCCAATTGCTGCGCGAAACCGAGACAGTCGCCCGTATAACCGCCGATCCGCTTCACGAAGTAGCGGGCCAGCCACGCGCGCACCAGGACGAGCGCCACGCATGCGGCAACGCCCATGCGCCAGTCCGGCCAGAACAGCCACGGCAGTCCGAACACCGCCGCGACGCACGCCGCGCGTGCGTCCATCCGTTGCGCGACCGGCTTCGCCTTGCCTTCGGGCCGCACGTAGTCGAGCGTCATCAGCAGGCTCACGGCCATCGCGCGGCTCGCCGCATGCGCGGCGATCATCGTCCATGCGGCGCGCAGCGGCAGCATCGACGTCAGCGCCTGCCATTTCAGCCCGAGCGCGATCACGAGCGCGACCGCACCGAACGTGCCGATCCGCGAATCGTGCATGATGCGCAGCACGTCGTCGCGCGTGTAGCCGCCGCCGAACGCGTCGCAACTGTCGGCGAGACCGTCTTCGTGGAAGGCGCCGGTCGCGAGCAGCGTCGCGGCCATCGACAGCCCGACCGCGATCGACGGTGGCAGCGCGCGCAGCGCGACGAGATAGACCAGCGCGCCCCATGCGCCGACGCAAGCGCCGACGAGCGGGAAATAGCGCGCGGCCTGGTCGAGATCGCCGGCCGCATAGCCGATCGAGCGCGGCACGGGCACGCGCGTGAAATAGCCGAGCGCGACGAAGAAGTAGCGCAGTTCGGCTCGCATGCCGCGCGCGCGCTCAGGCGTCACGATTGTCGACACCGGCGGATTCGAAACTCGCCATCTCGCTCAGGAACGCGGCCGCCGCGCGCACCAGCGGCAGCGCGAGCGCGGCGCCCGTGCCTTCGCCGAGCCGCAGGTCGAGCGCGAGCAGCGGCTTCGCGCCGAAATGCTCGAGCATGCGCCGATGGCCGGCCTCGTGCGACGTATGCGAGAACACGCAGTAGTCGCGCACGCCGGGCGCGATGCGCTCGGCGACGAGCAGCGCGGCGGTCGCGATGAAGCCGTCGACGAGGATCGTCATCCGCTCGCTCGCGGCCGCGAGGTACGCGCCCGTCATCATCGCGATCTCGAAGCCGCCGAACGTCGCGAGCACGTCGAGCGGCGCGATCGCATGCGAATGCTTGACGAGCGCGCGGCCGAGCACCGCGCGCTTGTGCGCGAGGCCCTGATCGTCGAGCCCCGTGCCGCGGCCGACGCATGCGTCGATCGGCACGTCGAGCAGACGGCTCATCAGGCACGCGGCCGACGACGTGTTCGCGATCCCCATCTCGCCGAAGCCGATCACGTTCGTGCCGAGCGACGCGTGCAGGCGAACGCGCGCCGCGCCGGCGGCCAGCGCGGCCATCGCCTCGTCGCGCGTCATCGCCGGCTGCGCCGCGAAGTTGCGCGTGCCGCGCGCGACCGGCAGCGACACCAGCCGGTCCGACAGCGGCAGCGGCGACGCGACGCCCGCATCGACGATCTCGAGCGTGCTCTGCGCGACACCCGAAAACGCGTTGATCGCCGCACCGCCGGCCAGGAAGTTCGCGACCATCTGCGCGGTCACCGCCTGCGGATAAGGACTGACGCCCTCGGCCGCGATCCCGTGGTCGCCCGCGAACACGATCGTCGCGGGCCGCTGCACGACCGGCCGTTCGGTATGCTGGATCAGGCCGATCTGCAGCGCGACCGCCTCGAGCTGACCGAGGCTGCCGGGCGGCTTGGTCTTGTGGTCGATCACATGTTGGAGACGCTTGCGCAGTGCGTCGTCGAGCGGCGCGATCGCGGGCGGGAATTGGGTCGGAGTCGTCATCGAGAAGCCGTGTCGTGCGCGCGGCATGCGCCGCGCATCGGAAAAATCGGAACGGGAAACGTCATTGTCGCGCAGGCCATGCGGGCAGCAGCGCATCGCGGCCGTTCTCGCGGATCAGCACGAGCGGATAGCCGAACGCGTCGCTCGCGCGCTCGGGCGTCAGCACGTCGTGCACGCGGCCGGCCCACGCTTGGCCGCGGCCGTCGAGCAGCAGCGCATGCGTCGCGAAACGCCGCGCGAGATTCAGGTCGTGACACGAAAACACCACCGTGCGCGGGCCTGCCGCGAGCCACGCGGCGAGCGCGGTCAGGCAGTCGATCTGGTGATGCAGGTCGAGATGCGCGAGCGGTTCGTCGAGCAGCATCAGCGGCGCATCCTGGCACAGCGTCGCGGCCAGCGCGACCCGCTGCCGCTCGCCGCCCGACAGCGACATCACGTCGCGCGCCGCGAGCGGGCTCAGGTCGAACGTCGCCAGCGCATCGCGCGCGGCCGCGCGGTCGTCGTCGCGCTCCCAGCCCCAGCCGCCGAGATACGGAAAGCGGTTGAGCAGCACCGTGTCGAACACCGTCGCGCTGAACGCATCGTGCAATTGCTGCGGCATCAGCGCGCGGCGCTGCGCGAGGTGCTCGGGACGCCACGCGGCAAGCGGCCGGCCGTCGATCTCGACGTGTCCGCCAGCGGGCGGCTGCAATCCCGCGAGCGTGGCGAGCAGCGTCGTCTTGCCCGCGCCGTTCGGGCCGGCGACGCACCAGATCTCGCCGGGGCGGAACGCGTGCGTGAAGCGATCGAGCAGCGTGCGCGCGCCGGCCTTCAATGTCAGGTCGACGGCCCTGTAGTGCATGTCGCCGGCGGCGGCGTACGATGTGGCGCCCGTCATCGCATCGGCCTCCTCAGCAACATCCACAGGAACACCGGCACGCCGATCAACGCGGTCATCACGCCGACCGGCAGTTGCGCGGGCGCGATCGCGGTGCGCGCGAGCAGGTCGGCCGCCATCACGCCGCCACCGCCCGCGAGCATCGCGGCCGGCAGCAGCATCCGCTGGTCGTTGCCGAACGCGAGCCGCAGCGCATGCGGCACGACGAGCCCGACGAAGCCGATCGTGCCGGCCGTCGTCACGGCAGCGGCGGCGGCCAGCGACGCGACGAGATAGATCCGCACGCGCAGCCGCGCGACCGGCACGCCGAGCGCCTGCGCGGTCGCGTCGCCGCGCAGCAGCACGTTCAGTTGCGACGCGGCCGGCAGCGCGACGCACGCGCTCAGCAACAGCGCGCCCCACGCGAACCACGGCGCCGTCGCGCCGTTCAGGTCGCCCGTCAGCCAGAAGATGATGCCGCGCAGCCGCGCATCGGGCGCGAGCGACAGCAACAGCGTGACGAGCGCGCCCCATCCCGCCGCGATCACGACGCCGGTGAGCAGCAGCCGCGGCGATGCGTCGCGCGATTCGCCGCGCCACAGCTCGCGTCTGGCGAGACCGAGCACGAGCGCGACCGAGACGAGCGAACCGGCGAACGCGGATGCGTCGACGAGCCACCACGCGCCGCCCGCGATCATCGCGACGAGCGCGAAGCCGGCCGCGCCGCCGGACACGCCCAGCACGTACGGCTCCGCGAGCGGATTGCGCAGCAGCACTTGCAACAACGCGCCGGCCAGCGCGAGCAGCGCGCCGCACGCGAAACCCGCGAGCGCGCGCGGCAGGCGCAGCGTGCGGACGATATCGGCAAACAGGGTATCGCCGCCGTGCGGCACGAGCGAAGCGAGTGCCTGCCACGGCGACATCGGCACGCTGCCGATCGACAGCGACGCGACGAACAGCAATGCGACCACGGCGGCCAGCGCGGCCCAGATGACAGTGGCACGTGCGGCGCTCATGCGGCGCACGGCCGCGCGCCCGACGCACGGCGCATCCGCTTGCAGGGGCCGGCCGGGCGCGACGGGGGCGCGTGGCGGACGATTGGGGTCGGCATCGAAGAACGTTCCGTGAAGCATTGCGCGCCCCGCTTCCCCGCAGGCCGCGCGTCATGGAGCCCGTGCGGGCTCCCCGTCTCGGCCGGTATCCGGGCTGGCGGCGGTCCGGCTCGCCTTCCCGCGCGATGACGCGCAGTGGCCCGCGCCCGCGTGCGACCTGCACGCGAAACGCGCCCGAGCCGGCCTGCGTCATGCGACGCGGCCGCTTACCGTTGCGGGGGCAGCGCAGGTTGACGCGCTCGCGGAGCCCGCACCCTGCTTCCCGTTTAACCGCGCGTCCTGCGCGCGAGCACCGAGGCGGCGCCAGTTTAGGAGCCGGTCGCGCGAGCGTCAAGGAAGCGTCCGGAGACACGCGGGACGCGCCTATTCGCGGCAAGAAGCAGGGGTGTTACGACTGGAAACGTTACAGATGTCGGATTGCGCGTTATTCCGCGCTAAAATGCTGGGTCTTTAGAGGACGCAGCAAATGCTCAACGAACTCGAAACCCTATCTCAAAATATTGGCCGTCTGATTTCGCTGAACAAGCGCTATCACTCGGAACGGCTCGCGCTCGAGGAGCAGGTCGCGCAATTGCGCGCGGAAGCGGACACGGTCCGCGCGGAACTCGCGCAGCTGCGCGACGAACGCAATGCGCTCGCGGCCGAGCGCGACACGCTGTCGGCGAAGATCGACGACGCCCAGGTGAAACTGAACGCGATTCTCGAAAAGCTGCCGCGCTCGAAGAGCGCGGAGCAAGCCGACAACCAGCTCGACCTGCTGGATGCGCAGGCGCGCACGGATGGCGATGACGCGGCCAGCCACGGAGAACATGCATGAGCACCAAGCAGATCGAAGTCTCGATTCTCGGTCAGCCCTATCGGCTCGCCTGTTCGGCCGAGACCGAAGCGGCGCTGCTCGAAGCGGTCGCGCGCGTCGACGCCGAAATGTCGAAAATCCGCTCGAACAGCTCGGTACGCGGCACCGATCGCATCGCGGTGATGGCGGCGCTGTCGCTCGCATCGGAATTGCTGCGGCTGCAAACGAGCGTGCGGCATGGTGAAGCATTTCCGGCGGAGGAAATCCGTCGTACAATGCACCAGATGAACGAACAACTCGGTGCGGTGCTCGCACAGCACGAGACGCAGTAACGTTTCAAACGATGCGTCGATTCCCCTTGATCTCGACGGTCAACGGTGGTCAAATTGGCGCATCGAATCACAGTTCAGTCAGCTTCCCTGCCTGGTTCGCCAAGGTCATATATTCCTTGAACCAATGCCATGTGCACGGTTGCGGAAATTTGTAGCACGGGCGCGCGCGTCACTCTGTCTGATGTACCCGAAGTGCTGCTAACTGCGACCAATTCTGAACCTCAGGTTCAGGATGCCGGCCTAGCGGCCAAGGCGGGGGCCTATCCAACGGCATCGGGAACTTCCGATGCCGTTTCCTTTTGAGGGTCTGTTTGCATGCGGAACGCGCATGCGAATGCCCGAAATCGCTCGTCCCCCGAGGGGACGTCCTTGCGGGGCGCAGGCAAGAAGCGAGGAGCGCCGTTTGGCCGAGCCAAACAAGTGACGAGCGACGCCGCCATACGGGCGATTTCGGGCATTCCCGTGGATTGAATTTTTAGTTTGGGTTGCCACGAGAACGGCCGTCCTCGTGGCAACGCATGCGCGTTCCGCATGCAAACAGACCCTCATGCCCATTCTGCGTCGATTACGATCCATGCAATACTGGCTGATGAAGTCCGAACCGGACGAAGCAAGCATCGACGATCTCGCCAACGCACCGCAGCGCTCGCTGCCGTGGACCGGCGTGCGCAACTATCAGGCGCGCAATTTCATGCGCGACACGATGAAGATCGGCGACGGCGTGCTGTTCTATCACTCGAGCTGCCCCGAGCCGGGCATCGCGGGCCTCGCCGAAGTATCGTCGACGCCCTACCCCGATCCCACGCAGTTCGATCCGAAAAGCCCCTATTACGATCCGAAATCGACGCAGGAAGCGCCACGCTGGCTGCTCGTCGACGTGCGCTTCGTGAAGAAGTCGCCGCTCGTGCCGCTCGCCGCGCTGCGCGAGCACGACGAGCTGGCCGACATGCGCGTGCTCGCCCGCGGCAACCGGCTGTCGATCACGCCGGTCACGCGGGCGGAATGGCGCTTCATCACCGAAAAGTTGATGAAGTAGGCCGCGCGCCAAAGGTCAAATCTGGTCAGTACACGCCGCCGCGACGGAACTCGCGGCCGGTTCGCACGGCCTAAGCAACCGCTGTCGGCCGATCGGGCCGGCTGTCGTTTTTTTCGTCGCGCGGTACGCCCGCGTCGTGCACGCGTGATCCGCGTGCGCGCCCTCGCACAAGGAGTCCAACAATGACCAAGAAATCCGCACTCGCGCTGTCGCTCGCCCTTGCCGCCGCCGTTCCCGTCGCGCTGACGCTCGCGTCGCCCGCCGCGCACGCCCAGACGGCGAACCCGCACTTTCCGGAGCCGGCGGGCGTGCTGTCGCTTTCGTCGCAGGCCAGTGCCGACGTGCCGCAGGACATCATTCACATCACGCTGTTCTACGAGCAGCAGGCCAAGGATCCGGGCAGCCTCACCGCGCAGCTGAACCAGCGCGCGGACGCGGCGCTGTCGCAGGCGAAGGGCGTGTCGGGCGTCACCGCGCATACGGGTGCGTTCTCCGTGTATCCGAGCACCGATCGCGACGGCAAGATCTCCGCATGGCGCGGCCGCACCGAGGTCGCGCTCGAATCGCGCGATTTCGCCGCGGCGTCGAAGCTGGCAGGCCAGTTGTCGAACCTGATGCAGGTCGCGAACGTAGAGTTCTCGTTGTCGCCGGAAGCGCAGCGCGCGGCCGAGCAAAAGCTCACGACGGAAGCGATCAAGTCGTTCCGCGCCCGCGCGGACGAAGCCGCGAAGGCGTTCGGCTACAGCAGCTACACGATCCGCGACGTGAACGTCGGCAGCGGCCGCAACGTGCAGCCGTACACGCGCATGATGGCGATGGCCGCGGCGCCGATGGACAGCGCGAAGATGAGCGCGCCGATCGCGGTCGAAGGCGGCAAGGCCACCGTGTCGGTCACCGTCAACGGCTCCGTGCAGATGAAGTAACGCGCGTCGCGCAGTTGTCGGAAACGAAAACGCCGGCCCGAGGGCCGGCGTTTTTCATGTACCTCCGTGCAGCCGATGCACGCGCCGATCACGCGTGCATCGATACCGCGTCACGTAATCACTTCATGCAGCCGCATTCGCGTTCGCCGCGCGGCGGCGATACGCCCAGACCATCATCGCGACCCCCGCGACGATCATCGGCAGCGACAGCCACTGCCCCATCGACAGGCCGAGCGCCAGCAGACCGAGGAAGTCGTCGGGTTCGCGCGCGAACTCGACCGTGAAGCGCGCGAGGCCATAACCGATCAGGAACAGTGCCGATATCGCGCCCATCGGCCGCGGCTTGCGCGCGAACAGGAACAGCACGAAGAACAGTGCGATACCTTCGAGCGCGATTTCATAGAGCTGCGAAGGATGGCGCGGCAGCATCTGGTATTGCATGAACACGTCGGCGAGATGCCACTTCTCCACGAGTGCCGGGTGCTTCGGCAGCCATGCCGCATCGTCGCGCATCGCGCCCGGGAACAGCATCGCCCACGGCGCCGTCGGATCGGTCACGCGGCCCCACAGTTCGCCGTTGATGAAGTTGCCGAGCCGCCCCGCCGCGAGCCCGGTCGGCACCATCGGCGCGACGAAATCGGTGACCTGCAGCCAGTGCCGCTTGCGCTGCCACGCGAACAGCATCATCGCGAGCGTCACGCCGAGGAAGCCGCCGTGAAACGACATGCCGCCTTCCCACACCTTGAACACGTCGAGCGGGTGCGAGAAGTAGAAATCGGCCTTGTAGAACAGCACGTAGCCGAGCCGGCCGCCGAGCACGGTGCCCAGCACGCCGTAGAACATCATGTCGTCGATGTCCTTCGCGGTCCAGCCCTGCGCCGCGACGTACGGCAGCTTCAGGCGGATCCGGCCGACGACGATCGCCGCGATGAAGCCGACGAGATACATGAGGCCGTACCAGCGCACGGCCAGCGGCCCGAGATGGATCGCAACGGGGTCGAAATTCGGGTGAATGATCATGGGTTAGCGAAGAAGTTTTCGAATACGGTACGGCCGTCGCACGCGCAGCACCGCGCGTTGGACGGCGCCCGCGCGCCATCGTTCACGTCACGCGGCAAGACCTTGTGCGCGCACGACGTCGATGAAACCGGCGAGCACGGGGCTCACGTCGCCGGTGCGCCACACGAGCCCCGTCTCGACGACCGGCGCAGAGCCGGCGAGCGGCCGGTAGACCACGCCGGTGCGCCGCAGGTTACGCAGCGATTGCGGCACCAGTGCGACGCCCATGCCGGCCGACACGAGGCTGACGATCGTCTGCATCTGGATCGCCTCCTGGCCGATGCGCGGGGTTGCCCCCGCCGCGCCGTAGCAGCCCGTAATGATGTCATAAAAGCCGGGCGCCAAACGGCGCGGAAAGATCACGAGCGGCAACGCGGCGACATCGGCAAGCTGCACGGGCGCGTCCTCGGGCGCATCGGACGCCCCGGCCGGCATCGCGACCACCAGCGGCTCGCGCACGACCGGCAGGTACGACAGCCCGGCCGCGTGACGCGGCGGCACGGGCGGAATGACGAGCCCGGCGTCGATGCGCCCGGCGACGAGTTCGTCGATCTGCACGTCGCTCGTCGCTTCGGCGAGCTGCAACCGCACCTGCGGGTAGCGCGCGCCGAACGCACGCAGCAAAGACGGCAACAGCCCGTAATCGGCGGTCGACACGAATGCGAGCGACAGCGAGCCGGCCTCCCCGCGTGCGAGCCGTCGCGCGAGCGGCGGCAGTGCATCGGCCGACGCCAGCAGCCGGTGCACGTCCGGCAACAACGCCGCGCCGACCGCCGTCAGCGCCACCGAGCGCTTGGTGCGCACGAACAGCGCGACGCCCAACGCGTCCTCGAGCGCGCGGATCGCCTGCGACAGCGGCGGCTGCGTCATCGACAGGCGCTCGGCCGCGCGACCGAAGTGGCGCTCGTCGGCGACGGTCGCGAAATAGCGCCACTGGCGCAGGTCGGGGATCGGATCGGCCATGTTCGACTCATTCGAAAAACGACTTAATAGGCGACAAATAATATATTGGACATCCCAATCGGGAAACTCCATGCTTGTTCGATCCGAACCGGCGCGCCCTTCAGGGTGACGCCCATACAACGATGGAGTCCCCCATGTCGTACAACCGCCGCTCGAAGCACATCACGCAAGGCGTGGCCCGTTCGCCGAACCGCTCGATGTATTACGCCCTCGGCTACCAGAAGGACGATTTCGACAAACCGATGGTCGGCATCGCGAACGGCCATTCGACGATCACGCCGTGCAATTCCGGCCTGCAGCGCCTGTCGGATGCGGCCGTGGCGGCCGTGAAGGCGGCCGGCGCGAATCCGCAGATCTTCGGCACGCCGACGATTTCGGACGGCATGTCGATGGGCACCGAAGGGATGAAGTATTCGCTCGTGTCGCGCGAAGTGATCGCCGACTGCATCGAGACCTGCGTGCAGGGCCAGTGGATGGACGGCGTGGTGGTGGTCGGCGGCTGCGACAAGAACATGCCGGGCGGCATGATCGCGCTCGCGCGCCTGAACGTGCCGGGCATCTACGTGTACGGCGGCACGATCCGCCCGGGCAACTGGAAAGGCCGCGACCTGACGATCGTGTCGTCGTTCGAGGCCGTCGGCGAATTCACCGCGGGCCGGATGTCGCAGGAGGATTTCGAAGGCGTCGAGAAGAACGCGTGCCCGACGTCGGGTTCGTGCGGCGGCATGTACACCGCGAACACGATGAGCTCGTCGTTCGAGGCGCTCGGGATGTCGCTGCTGTATTCGTCGACGATGGCGAACCCCGACCAGGAGAAAGTCGATTCGGCCGCCGAATCGGCGCGCGTGCTGGTCGAGGCGGTGAAGCGCGACCTGAAGCCGCGCGACATCATCACGAAGGAATCGATCGAGAACGCGGTGTCGCTGATCATGGCCACCGGCGGGTCGACCAATGCGGTGCTGCACTATCTCGCGATCGCGCACGCGGCCGAGGTCGACTGGACGATCGACGACTTCGAGCGCATCCGCAAGCGCGTGCCGGTGATCTGCGACCTGAAGCCGTCGGGACAGTACGTCGCGACCGACCTGCACCGGGCCGGCGGGATTCCGCAGGTGCTGAAGATCCTGCTCGATGCGGGGCTGCTGCACGGCGACTGCATGACGATCACCGGCCGCACGATCGCCGACGAGCTGAAGGACGTGCCGAGCGTGCCGCGCGCGGATCAGCACGTGATCCTCCCGATCGACCGCGCGCTGTACAAGGAAGGCCACCTGGCGATCCTGAAGGGCAATCTCGCGGAAGACGGTGCGGTCGCGAAGATCACCGGCCTGAAGAACCCGGTGATCACGGGCCCGGCGCGCGTGTTCGACGACGAGCAGAGCGCGATGGACGCGATCCTCGGCGACCGGATCCGCGCGGGCGACATCCTCGTGCTGCGCTACCTCGGCCCGCAGGGCGGCCCCGGCATGCCGGAAATGCTCGCGCCGACTTCCGCGATCATCGGCAAGGGGCTCGGCGAATCGGTCGGCTTCATCACGGACGGCCGCTTCTCGGGCGGCACCTGGGGCATGGTGGTCGGCCACGTCGCGCCGGAGGCGTTCGTCGGCGGCACGATCGCGCTGGTGCAGGAAGGCGATTCGATCACGATCGACGCGCACCGGCTGCTGCTGCAACTGAACGTCGACGAGGCGGAACTCGCACGCCGCCGCGCCGCGTGGCGGCAACCGGCGCCGCGCTATACGCGCGGGGTGCTCGCCAAATTCGCGGCGCTCGCGCGGCCGGCGAACCAGGGGGCGGTCACGGGCTGAGGCAGGGACACCATCGCATGCGGCCCCGATAAAGGGGGGGCCGCCTGGGGAACGCGCAAAACCTGCTTCCCCTTTGCTTCTATAATGCGCGGACCATGAAGCCGGCCGTCCCCGCCGGCGGAGAACCGCATGAAACAGACGATATTGCGCGTGCTGCTCGCGACGCTGCTGACCGGCAGCGCGGCGGCGGCGCGTGCCGACCAGGCCGACGGGCTCGTCCTGGCGCAGCGCAGGAACTGCATGGCCTGCCATGCGATCGGCAAGCCGCTGATGGGCCCGGCGTTCCGCGACATCGCCGGCAAGTACGCGGCGCGTGGCGATGCCGTCGATTACCTCGCGCAATCGATCGTGAAAGGCAGCGTCGGCGTGTGGGGCAGCGTGCCGATGCCCGCCAATACGCAACTGACGAGCACCGAAGCGCACACGCTCGCGCAGTGGGTGCTGTCGGTACGCTGAACCGGATAGCGGCGCGGCGCCCCCCGTCGGGTGCAGGGCGCCGCAAGAAGGCAGCCCTGTAACGACTGGCCAGCGCCTTCCCGGCGGCTTCACAGGCGCTTACCGCACCTGCTCCCCGTTCGCGAACGATGGCCCGTTCAGCCGGAATGACCGGCGCGACGACGGGCGATCTCTTCATCGACCGCATCGCGCACCCAGTCCATCACCTCGGTTTCCAGCGCGAGCGCGACTTCGCGCGTGACCTGGCCGACCAGCCAGGCCGAATGCTCGTGCAGCGCATCGCGACAACGCGCTTCGATGGCCTCGCGCCCGGCCCCGGTCAGATAATTCGTCAGGCGATTGCGCAGCCGTTCGGCGATGTGCTGTGCATCTTCCGGCGTCAGCCCGTCCGCGGCCTGCGCATCCGGCTGCGGCGCTGCGCTCGGCAGGACCGCCTCTGGCATCGCCGTACCGGGCGCGTGCCCGGCCGCTTCGTGCACCATCGCGGCGAACGTGGGCTGCGGCAGGTCGTCATTGACCAGCGACGAGCGCAGCGGCGCCATCGTCGCCCCGGCCTCTTCGGCGACCACGCGCTCCGCGGCGCCGGGTTCGGCCGGCGCATCGGTCTCGCCCGCGGCGGCCGGCGTCGCCACGTCGCCCGGCAGCTCGACGGCCGGCACGTGCGGCGTCGGGACGCGTTCGACCACGACGGAATCGGGGTCGGCTTCGGTTTGACGGGAATCGGCCGGCGCGGCAGCGGCGGCGCCCGGTGCGATCACGTCGGTGAGCACCGGAATCGCCGCGCGGTCGTGCGGCGCGGCGGCGGCGGACGCGGACGAACGCGCCGACGCCGGCTTGCCCGGCACCAGCACGTCGGTCAGTGTCGGGATCGAGGATGAATCGGCTTCTGTCACGGGAACACTCCGTCGACGGTTGCGGCTAGCCGCCCTGCTTGTAGTTGTTCAGCGCGTAGCCGCGGTCGCGGTAGAACCGGTAGCGGTCGCGGCCCGCGGCCAGCTCGTCCGGCGCGTTGCCGACCACTTCGAGCAGGCGCTCGAAGCGGGCGAACTGCGCGGGCACGGTCGCGCCGAGGTTCAGCAGCACGTGATGATGCGGCGCGCGATCGAGATCGGCGGCCAGCACGATCGGCGTGCCGGCTGCATGCTCGCTGTCGACGCCGCAATGCGGGATGAAATCGAGCGGCGAGAACGTCCAGAGCCGCTCGTCGAGCGCGCGCAGGCGCGCGGGCTCCGCGAGCACGACGACCGGCTGCCCGGCCTGATAGGCCTTGCGCAGCAGCCGGCACGCGTACGCGAGCGAATCGCCGACGTTCGAGTGGAAATCGATCCGCGTCATGGCCCGCGCACCCGCAGCGTCGTCAGCCCCGCCATCACTGGCCGGCGCGGTCGATCAGGAACTGCGCGAGCAACGGCACCGGACGGCCCGTCGCGCCCTTCGCGGCACCGCCCTTCCACGCGGTGCCCGCGATGTCGAGGTGGGCCCACGGGTAGCTCTCGGTGAAGCGCGACAGGAAGCACGCGGCCGTCACGGCGCCGGCCGGGCGCCCGCCGATGTTCGCGAGATCCGCGAAATTCGACTTCAGCTGATCCTGGTACTCGTCGTCGAGCGGCATGCGCCATGCCGGGTCGTTCGCCTCGCGCGACGCGTCGAGCAGTTCGCCCGCGAGCGCGTCGTTCGTCGAGAACAGCCCGCTGTTGTGGCCGCCCAGCGCGATCACGCAGGCGCCCGTCAGCGTCGCGACGTCGATCACGGCGGCCGGCTTGAAACGCTCGGCGTACGTGAGTGCGTCGCACAGGATCAGGCGGCCTTCGGCGTCGGTGTTCAGCACCTCGATCGTCAGCCCCTTCATGCTGGTGACGATGTCGCCCGGCTTCGTCGCATTGCCGCCCGGCATGTTCTCGCAGGTCGGCACGATCGCGACGACGTTGATCTTCAGGCCCATCTCGGCGACCGCGCGAATCGTGCCGAGCACCGAGCCCGCGCCGCACATGTCGTACTTCATCTCGTCCATGCCCTCGCCCGGCTTCAGCGAGATGCCGCCCGTATCGAACGTGATGCCCTTGCCGACCAGCACGACCGGCGCGGCCTTCGCGGCGGCGCCCTGGTAGTGCAGCACGATGAACTGCGGCGGCTCGACCGACGCGCGCGCGACCGACAGGAACGACCCCATCTTCAGCGCCTGGATCTGCTTGAGCCCGAGGACTTCGGCCTTCAGGCCCCAATCCTTCGCGATCTTCTTCGCGGTGTTGCCGAGATAGGTCGGCGTGCAGACGTTGCCCGGCAGGTTGCCGAGGTCGCGGGTGAGATCCATCCCGTTCGCAAGCGCGACGGCCTGCTTGACCGCGACCTTCGCGGCCTTTTCGTCCGCCGGGTCGACGCTGAACACGACGCGCTTGAGCGTGTGCGACGCCGGTTCCGGCTTGCTCTTCATCTGCGTGAAGCGGTAGGTCTCGTTGCGCAGCGCGAGGATCGCGGCGCGCACGCCCCAGTCGGAGCTGCGCTCGTCGACCGGCAGTTGCGCGAGCGAGAACGTGACCTGGACGACCTTGGTCGCCAGCAGCGCGCGCCAGGCGGCCGTCACCGCATCGTTATAGGCTTTCTGATTGAAAGCATCCTGCTTGCCGAGCCCGACCAGCAGCACGCGCGACGCGCCGATGCCCGACACTTCGTGCAGGAACAGCGTCTTGCCGCGCTTGCCGTCCATGTCGCCGGCCTTCACCACGCGCGAGATCAGTCCCTTGGTGGCCGTGTCGATGTCGAGCGCCGCGCCCGACAGGGTCTGCGCCTCGAAGATGCCGAGCACGATGCAGTCGGACTTCCCGGTCAGGAACCCCTTGGCCTCGCCTTTGCTCCAATCACAGCCTTTTATGCTAAAGTCCATCGCGCTTGTCCTCGGATAAAATCTGGGCTAAGGATGAAAGCCGCAATTATCCGCTATTTTTCCCGTGGCGGCGCGAGCGCTCCACCACGCGTGCGCAGCCTCCCGCCCTCTTCTCATCAAGAATGATCTTCGAACGCTCCCTCCAGCGCGAGCTTGCGTATACGGCTGGCGCCGTGTTCATGGTGCTGCTCACGATCATGCTCACGACGATGATGATTCGCATCGTCGGCTACGCCGCGTCCGGCGAAATCGATCCGCGGGACGTGCTCGTGCTGATCGGCCTGACCGTGATCGGCTATCTCGCCGTGATGCTCGTCGTCACGCTGTTCGTGTCGATCCTGTTCGTGCTGACCCGGTGGTACCGGGACTCCGAAATGGTGGTGTGGCTCGCGTCCGGCGTGAGCCTCACGCGCCTCATCAAACCGATCGGCGTGTTCGCCGCGCCGATCATCCTGCTGATCACCTTCTTCGCGTTCGTCGGCTGGCCGTGGTCGAACCAGCAGAGCAAGATGATCAAGGCGCGCTTCCAGCAGCGCGACGAAATCTCGCTGCTCGCGCCGGGCCAGTTCCGCGAATCGGCCGCGAACCATCGCGTGTTCTTCATCGAGAAGATGTCGCCGGACCAGAGCAAGGTCCAGAACGTGTTCGTCACGTCGACGGAAAACGGCAAGGTCAACGTGGTCGTGTCGCAGACGGGCCATACGGAAACCTCGAAGGACGGCGATCGCTTCGTCGTCCTCGAGGACGGCCGCCGCTACGACGGCACGCCCGGCCAGCCGAACTTCAAGATCATGGAGTTCGAGCGCTACGGCGTGAAGATCACGAGCAAGCCCGTCACCAACGTGCAGACCACCAACAGCACGCCCACGCCCGACCTGTTGCGCAACCCGACGCGCGACAACCTCGCGGAATTCGCGTGGCGCGCGGGGCTGCCGCTGATCGCGATCAACCTGATGGTGCTCGGCATCCCGCTCTCGTACCAGAACCCGCGCCGCAGCCGCACGATCAACCTCGTGATGGCCGTGCTGATCTACCTCACGTACTCGAACCTGCTGAACGTCGTGCAGGCGCAGATCGAGCAGGGCAAGATGTCGTTCGGCGTCGGGCTCGTCGGGCTGCACGTCATCGTCGCGGCGATCGTCGCGTTCATTTTCTGGTTGCGCGTGCGCAATCGTCCGTTGTTGACACGCGCGCTGTTCGGCCGCTCGGGAGCATGATCGATGCGGCTCTATGAAAAGTACTTCGCGCGACAGATCTACATCACGTTCATCTTCATCCTGTTCGCGTTCTCGGGTCTGTTCTTCTTCTTCGACCTGATCAGCGAGCTGAACTCGGTCGGGCACGGCAACTACAAGTTCGGTTACGCGGTGCTGCGCGTCGCGCTGCAGACGCCGTCGCGCTTCTACGAGATCATCCCGGTCGCCGCGCTGATCAGCGCGATCTACGTGTTCGCGCAGATGGCCGCGAACTCGGAATTCACGATCTTCCGCGTGTCGGGCCTCGCGACCAACCAGGCGCTGCGCTCGCTGCTGAAGATCGGCGTGCCGCTCGTGATCGTCACCTACCTGATCGGCGAATTCGTCGGCCCGTACGCCGACCAGTTGTCCGAACGCGTGCGGCTGCAGGCGCTCGGCGCATCGGTGTCGTCGAACTTCCAGTCGGGCGTGTGGGTGAAGGACACGCTCGCGGCCCGCGAGAACGGCGAGCAGGTCACGCGCTTCGTCAACGTCGGCAGCCTGTCGCCCGACTCGACGATCAGCAACGTGCGCATCTACGAATTCGACTCGAAATTCCAGCTGCGGAACGTGCGCATCGCGCAGACGGGCCGCTACGAGCCGCCCGGCCACTGGCTGCTGAAGGGCGTCACCGAGACGGAGCTGACGCCGATCAAGCCGATCAGCGGCCAGCCGGCCGATGCGCTGAACCCCGTGTACCGGTGGCAGCAGGTGTCGCTGCCCGAATACCGGCTGCGCTCCGACCTGACGCCGCAGATCCTGTCGGTGCTGCTCGTGTCGCCGGAGCGCATGTCGATCATCAACCTGTTCCGCTACATCCAGCACTTGCGCGAGAACCAGCAGGACACGCAGCGCTACGACATCGCACTGTGGCGCAAGCTGCTGTATCCGTTCGCGGTGTTCGTGATGCTCGTGCTGTCGCTGCCGTTCGCGTACCTGCATACGCGCGCCGGCGTGGTCGGCGTGAAGGTGTTCGGCGGCATCATGCTCGGCATGAGCTTCCAGCTGCTCAACACGCTGTTCTCGCACATCGGCACGCTGAATACGTGGCCCGCGCCGCTCACCGCGGCGACGCCGGGCCTCATCTATCTCGCGCTCGGCCTGTTCGCGCTCAAGTGGGTCGACCGGCACTGAGCGCCGCGTCGCGACGGAGGCTTCGACATGCATTCGCACGGTATCGTCCTGTTCGGCCACGGCGCCCGCGACCCGCGCTGGGCCGAGCCGTTCGAGCGGCTGGCCGCGCGGCTGCGCGGCGCCGGCTCCCCTGCCGCGCAGGTGTCGCTCGCCTTCCTCGAACTGATGACGCCGTCGCTCGGTGACGCCGTGGCCGCGCAAGTCGCGGCCGGCTGCACGCGCATCACCGTGGTGCCCGTATTCTTCGGCCAGGGCGGCCATGTCCGCCGCGACCTGCCGCAGCTCGTCGACGCATGCCGCGCCGCGCATCCGGGCGTCGAGATCCGCTGCGCGACGGCCGTCGGCGAAGACGACGGCGTGCTCGACGCGGTCGCGCGCTATTGCGTCGGGCAACTCGGCGGCGACGCGTAGGCCGCGCTTTCCGCGCAGCCAAAGAAAAAGCGCTGGCGGTTGCCAGCGCTTTTTTCGTTTCGGACCGCGTTCGAGCCGCGCTCAGGCGGCATTGCGCACCGGAGCACCCGCCTGCGCCAGCCGTGCGCGTTCGGCGAATGCATCGCCGATCATCAGCAGGCTCGGTTCCGCCGGATCGAGCCACGCCTGCGCGTCGCCGGCCGCCATCTGCGCGAGCGTGAGCGTCAGCGTGCGTTCGCGCGCGGTGCTGCAGGCCTCGACGATCGCCACCGGCGTCGCGGGCGCACGGCCGGCGTCGATCAGTTCCTGCGCGATGCCGGGCGCGCTGTCGCGGCCCATGTAGTAGACGATCGAATCGGCACGCGCGGCTTCGCGGATCTCGTCGCTGCCCGGCGCGCGGCTGTGCGTCGCGAACGCGACGCTGCGCGACACGCCGCGCAACGTGAGCGAACGCTTGAGCGTCGCCGCGCCGGCCAGCGCCGCGGTGATGCCCGGCACGACCTCGTAGTCGATGCCGGCCGCCTCGAGCGCGCGCATTTCCTCTTCGGCGCGGCCGAACAGCATCGGATCGCCACCCTTCAGCCGCACGACGCACGCGTGCTCGCGCGCCGCGTCGACGATCTGCTTGTTGATGAAATGCTGCGCGGTCGAGCGCTGCCCGCAGCGCTTGCCGACCGCGATCTTGCGCGCGTTCGGCGCATAGTCGAGCATCGCGGGCTCGACGAGCGCGTCGTGCAGCACGACGTCGGCCTGCTCGAGCAGCCGCATGCCGCGCACCGTGATGAGGTCCGCGGCGCCCGGCCCTGCTCCGATCAGATACACCTTGCCCATGTTTGTCGCTTCGTTAGGGTCCTGCCGCGGCGGCCGGTTCGCCGCCGCGCCGATTGACGATTACGCCGAGAACGCGCGGATCATGCCCGCGGCGACCGTGTGGTGGGTCGCCTCGTCGATCAGCACGAACGCGCCCGTACCGGGATGCGCATCGTAGGTGTCGCAGACGATCGGCTTCTGCAGCGTCAGCGCCACGCGGCCGATGTCGTTCATCTTCAGTTCCTGACGGTCGGTCGCGTGCGACAGCGTATGCACGTCGAGCACCTGCTTGACCGCGCCGATCTTCGCGAACACCGTGCTGGTGGTCTGCTTCAGCAGGTACTTGCGCTGCGGCGACAGCGGCGCCTCGTCGAACCAGCACAGGTCGGCCTCGAGCTTCTTGGCCGGCTCGACCGGCTCGGCGGTCGTGACGAGCATGTCGCCGCGCGACACGTCGACATCCTGTTCGAGACGGATCGTCACGGTCTGGCCCGCGAACGCGTGCGCAACCGCCGCGGTGCCGCCGGGCACCGGCGCGACGATCTCGGCCACCGTCGCGGTGCGGTTCGACGGCAGCACGACGATCTCGTCGCCGACCTTCACTTCGCCCGACTCGATCCGGCCCATGTAGCCGCGGAAATCGTCGGCCGAGCTGCCGTCCTGGCGCGCGACCCACTGCACCGGGAAGCGCAGCGCGTCATGCGCCTGCGTCTCGACCGGCAGCGATTCGAGCACGTCGAGGAGCGGCTCGCCCGCGTACCACGGCATGCGCTCGCTCGCGCCGACGATGTTGTCGCCCTTGAGCGCCGACACCGGCACGAAGCGCACGTCGGTCAGGCCGAGTTGCTTCGCGAGCGCGACGTACGCGTCGCGGATCTCGTTGAAGCGCGCCTCGCTGTAGTCGACGAGGTCCATCTTGTTGATCGCGACGATCACGTGCTGCAACCCGAGCAGCTTGACGATCGCGCTGTGGCGCTTGGTCTGCGGCAGGAGTTGCACGACGCCGTTCTCGACCGTGATGCGCGTCGCGTCGACCAGGATGATCGCCGCGTGCGCGGTCGACGCGCCCGTCACCATGTTGCGCGTGTACTGCTCGTGGCCCGGCGTGTCGGCGATGATGAACTTGCGCTTCGCGGTCGCGAAGTAGCGGTACGCGACGTCGATCGTGATGCCCTGCTCGCGCTCGGCTTCCAGACCGTCCGTCAGCAGCGCGAGGTCCAGTTCGTCGCCGACCGTGCGCTTGTTCTTCGCGCGCGACAGCGCGGACAGCTGATCGGACAGCACGGCCTTGCTGTCGTACAGCAGGCGGCCGATCAGCGTGCTCTTGCCGTCGTCGACGCTGCCCGCGGTGATGAAGCGCAACACGCCGAGGTCTTCGGTGTTCTCGATGATGCTCATGATGTGAATGTCCTCGTGTGCTTCAGAAATAACCTTGCTTCTTGCGCTGTTCCATCGCGGCTTCGGAGGCCTGATCGTCCATCCGGGTCGCGCCGCGCTCGGTGATCTCGGTCACCGCCGTCTCGGCGATGATCTTCTCGACGTCGTCCGCGTCGCTCTCGACCGGGCACGTGCAGCTGATGTCGCCGACCGTGCGGAAGCGCACCTGCGCCAGCTCGCTCGTCTCGCCGTCACGCATCGGCGTGAGCGGCGTGACCGGCACGAGCAGCCCGTTGCGGCGCACGATCTCGCGCTGGTGCGCGTAGTAGATCGACGGCAATTCGAGGTTCTCGCGCGCGATGTACTGCCACACGTCGAGCTCGGTCCAGTTCGAGATCGGGAACACGCGCAGGTGCTCGCCCTTGTGCAGGCGGGCGTTGTACAGGCTCCACAGCTCCGGGCGCTGCGCCTTCGGGTCCCACTGGCCGAATTCGTCACGGAACGAGAAGATGCGCTCCTTCGCGCGCGCCTTCTCTTCGTCGCGGCGCGCGCCGCCGATCAGCGCCGTGTAACCGTGCTGCTCGATCGTTTCCAGCAGCGTGACGGCCTGCGCGGCGTTGCGCGAATCGGTTTCGCGGCGCAGCACGACCGTGCCGCGCTTGATCGAATCCTCGACATGGCCGACCACCAGCTCGGCGCCGAGCTCTTGCGCACGACGGTCGCGGAAGTCGATCACTTCCTCGTAGTTGTGGCCCGTGTCGATGTGCACGAGCGGGAACGGCAGCGTCGTCTTGCGGTTCGCGCCGAGGCCGAACGCCTTCAGCGCGAGGTGCAGCACGACGACCGAGTCCTTGCCGCCCGAGAACAGCAGTGCCGGCTTGCTGCATTCGGCAACCAGTTCGCGCAGGATGTGGATCGACTCGGCTTCGAGCCAGTCGAGGTGGCCCATGCGGCTGTCGGCGCCGGTGGGCGGGGCAAAGGCGGATTGCTCGAGCGTCGTGCTCATGATTTCAGTCCTTCTCTTCTGGGTTCGTGCCGCCCGCTGTCGCGGGCGACGCAATATTCAGTTTCTTGTCGGCTTTCAGTGCGCGGCGCCGGCTTCGGCATTCGCGGGAATCGGCGTGATCGTCGTGATGTGCAGCCCGCATTCCTTCGTGTCGCGCGACTCCCACCACCAGCGGCCCGCGCGGCTGTCCTCGCCGGGGCGGATCGCACGCGTACACGGCTCGCAGCCGATGCTCGGGTAGCCGCGCGCATGCAGCGGATTGACCGGCACGTCAAACGCCTTAAGGTACGCCCACACGTCGGCTTCCGTCCAGTCGGCGAGCGGGTTGTACTTCGCGATCCCGCGCGCTTCGTCCTGTTCTTCCTCGTGCAGCTCCGCGCGCGTGACCGACTGCTCGCGGCGCTGGCCCGTCACCCACGCGCCGACGTCGGCCAGCGCACGGTTCAGCGGCTCGACCTTGCGGATGTGGCAGCACGACTTGCGCAGCTCGACGCTCTCGTAGAACGCATTCAGGCCGTGCTCGGCAACGTACCGGTCGACCGCGTCCTGCTGCGGATGGAACTGCTCGATCTCGTAGCCGTAGCGCTCGCGCACCCGGTCGATCATGCCGAGCGTTTCCGCGTGCAGGCGGCCCGTGTTCAGCGAGAAGATGCCGATCGGCACGCCCTTCGACAGGATCGCGTGCGTGAGCAGCATGTCTTCCGCGGCGAGGCTGCTCGCGAACTTCACCTTGTCGTGACGCTCGCCGATCTGCGCGAGCAGCGCGTCGAGGCGCTCGACCTTCGCGGCGAGTTCCGGCGTCAGCGCGGTGGCGGTCGCGGTGCTCATGCGCTCACCTTGGCGTCGGACGCGGCCTCGCGGCGGCGGAACAGCGGCGCCGGCTCGTCGAATGCGCCCTGGTAACGCTGCGTGAATTCGGTGAACGCATTCAGCGCGTCGTGGATGTCCTTGTCGGCACGCACCGCGAACGCGTCGAAGCCGCAACGCGACATGTACAGCAACTGGTCGCGCAGCACGTCGCCGATCGCGCGCAGCTCGCCGGTCCAGCCATGACGCTCGCGCAGCAGGCGCGCGATGCTGTAGCCGCGGCCGTCCGCGAAGCGCGGGAAGTCGACGGCGATCAGCGAGATCGCGCCGAAGTCGGCCACGAGATCGGCCGGCTCGCTGTCCGGCGCGAGCCACACGCCGAGTTCGTCCTTCGTCTTCGCGGCGACGAGCGCCGCACGCTCGGCCTGCCACAACGCGAACGGCACCAGCACCTTGCCGGCCGGCAACGCGTCGACCGCGGGCAGCGCACCGTCTTCCGCCGCGCGCACGACCTGCCATGCATCGTCGATCACTGCGCGGTTCTTGATAATCGAAGCCATCTGCAAATTCCTTCTACCCGGTTGGTTACGCGTTCACTGCCTGGCGCGCCGCATACACGCGCTCCTTGAACGGCGCGATGCCGATGCGGTCGTACGTGTCGACGAAGCGCTCGCCGTCGAGGCGCGCCTCGACGAACGTATCGATCAGCTTCGCGATCACGTCGGGCACTTCCTCGGCCGAGAACGACGGCCCGATCACGCGGCCGAGGCGCGCGCCGTTCTGGCCCGTGCCCTGCTCGCCGCCGAGCGACACCTGGTACCACTCGGCGCCGTCCTTGTCGACGCCGAGGATGCCGATGTTGCCGACGTGGTGGTGACCGCACGAGTTCATGCAACCGGAAATGTTCAGCGACAGTTCGCCGAGGTCGTACACGTAGTCGAGATCGTCGAAACGCTGCTGGATCGCCAGCGCGATCGGGATCGACTTCGCGTTCGCGAGCGAGCAGAAGTCGCCGCCCGGGCACGCGATGATGTCGGTCAGCAGGCCGATGTTCGGCGTCGCGAAACCGGCCGCCTTCGCCTTTTCCCACAGCGCGAACAGGTCGCGCTTCTTCACGTTCGCGAGAATCAGGTTCTGCTCGTGCGACACGCGCAGCTCGCCGTACGAGTACGCGTCGGCCCAGTCGGCGACCAGATCCATCTGCGCGTCGGTCGCATCGCCCGGCGCCACGCGGTGATCCTTCAGCGACAGCGTGACGGCTGCGTAACCGGGCACCTTGTGCGGCGCGACGTTACGCTCGACCCAGCGCGCGAACGCCTTGTTCTCGAGCAGGTGCTGTTCGAACGACGCGTCGGTGTCGGCCAGCTTCTCGTAGACCGGCGGCTTGAAGTACTGCGACACGCGATCGAGCTCGGCCTGCGTGAGCGTCGACGGGCCGTCCTTCAGGTGCTGCCATTCTTCCTCGACCTGCTGCGCGAACTTCGCCGGCGACAGCGCCTTCACGAGGATCTTGATCCGCGCCTTGTACAGGTTGTCGCGGCGGCCGTAACGGTTGTACACGCGCAACACGGCTTCGCAGTACGTGAGCAGGTGCTGCCACGGCAGGTCTTCCTTGATCACCGCGCCGATGATCGGCGTACGGCCGAGGCCGCCGCCCGCGAGGATGCTCGCGACCACTTCGCCCTGCGCGTTCTTCTTCAGGTACACGCCGAGGTCGTGGATCTGCACGGCCGCACGGTCACGCTTCGAGCCCGACACCGCGATCTTGAACTTGCGCGGCAGCCACGCGAATTCGGGGTGGAACGTCGACCACTGGCGCAGGATCTCGGCCCACGGGCGCGGATCGATCTCTTCGTCCTGCGCGACGCCGGCGAACTGGTCGGCCGTGATGTTGCGGATGCAGTTGCCCGACGTCTGGATCGCGTGCATCTGCACCGACGCGAGCTTCGCGAGGATCTCGGGCGTCTCTTCGAGCTGCACCCAGTTGAACTGGATGTTCGAGCGCGTCGAGAAATGGCCGTAGCCGCGGTCGTGTTCGCGGGCGATGCGCGCCAGCATCCGGAGCTGGTCGCTGCGCAGGTTGCCGTACGGAATCGCAATGCGGTGCATGTACGCGTGGCGCTGCATGTACAGGCCGTTCTGCAGACGCAGCGGACGGAATTCGTCTTCGCTCAACTCGCCCGACAGCCGGCGGCGCACCTGATCGCGGTACTGCGCGACTCGCTCGTCGACGATCGTCTGGTCGTATTGGTCGTACTGATACATTCGGGGACCCCAGGGTTTTCGTGGTGACTGCGCGACGTCCTAGCCACGTCGCGCCCGAATCTCCGTTCCGCCGCACCGCCGTATCCGCTGCCGGCTGGATTGCTAATGACGAAAACAGATATCCATATTTGAAAAACTCCGGTGAATCGTAATAAACTCGCCTTATATTTCAAACGACTAAAAAATTCTGTTGATATGCGGAAGGGTTATAAATGAACCTGCACCAATTTCGCTTCGTGCGCGAGGCCGTCCGGCAGAATTTCAACCTCACCGAGGCCGCCAAGGCGCTCTACACGTCGCAACCGGGGGTATCGAAGGCGATCATCGAGCTCGAGGACGAGCTGGGCGTCGAGATCTTCACGCGGCACGGCAAGCGCGTGCGCTCGCTCACCGAGCCGGGCCGGATCATCCTCGCGTCGGTCGAGCGGATTCTTCAGGAGGTTGAGAGCCTCAAAAGGGTCGGGAAGGATTATGCGGCGCAGGACCAGGGCAACCTGACCATCGCCGCGACCCACACGCAGGCCCGCTACTCGCTGCCGGCCGCGATCGCCGAGTTCAAGAAGCGCTTCCCGAAGGTGCACCTGTCGATCCTGCAAGGCAGCCCGACGCAGGTGGCCGAGATGGTGATCCACGACCAGGCCGATCTCGCGATCGCGACCGAGGCGATCTCCGACTACAAGGAACTCGTGTCGCTGCCCTGCTTCCAGTGGCACCACGCGGCCGTCGTGCCGGCCGACCACCCGCTGCTCGAACGCAAGCCGGTCACGCTCGACGATCTCGCGCAGTACCCGCTGATCACGTACGACGACGCGTTCGCGGGCCGCAAGAAGATCAACCATGCGTTCGCGCTGCGCGGGCTGTCGCCGGACATCGTGCTCGAGGCGATCGACGCCGACGTGATCAAGACCTATGTCGAGCTCGGCCTCGGCGTCGGCATCATGGCCGACATCGCGTTCAACCCCGAGCGCGACCGCGGCCTGCGGCTTATTCCGGTCGGCCACCTGTTCGGCAGCAACGTCACGCGCGTCGCGCTCAAGCAGGGCGCCTACCTGCGCAGCTATGTGTATACGCTCGTCGAACTGCTGTCGCCGACACTGAACCGCAAGCTGATCGAGCAGGCGCTCAAGGGCGAAGCCGAATCGTACGAGCTTTGACGGACAGGTATGAACACGGGGGCGCACATTGCGCCCCTTTTCGTTGCCCGACGGAGATGGAGATTCCCGCATGACGCTTCCCGCCCTGTTGCGCCGCACCCGCCTGGCCGCCGGCGCCGCCCTCGTGCTGGCCTGCGCGGCCGCGCATGCCGACCTGAAGGTCGGCGTCGACCTGTCGTCGACCGGCCCGGCCGCCGCGATCGGCATCACGAGCAAGAACGCGATCCTGATGTGGCCGAAGACGATTGCCGGACAGCCCGTGCAAGTCACGGTGCTCGACGACGCATCCGACCCGGGCGCCGCGGTGCGCAACATCCGCAAGCTGGTCGACGAGGATCACGTCGACGTCGTGGTCGGCCCGAACATCACGCCGGCCGCGCTCGCGGCGCTCGACACGGTGGCCGCCGCGCAGACGCCGATGATCACGCTGGTCGGCTCCGGCTCGATCGTCGAGCCGCAGGAAGGCGCGCGGACCTGGGCGTTCAAGATGGCGCAGAGCGACCGCGCGATGGCCGACGTGATGACGCGCTACATGGCCAACCACGGCGTGAAGACGGTCGGCTTCATCGGCTTCGCGGACAGCTACGGCGACAGCTGGCTCAACGAATTCACGCGCTTCGCGGACCTGCGCAAGATCCGCGTGATCGCGACCGAGCGCTTCAACCGCACCGACGCGAGCGTCACGGGCCAGGCGCTGAAGCTGATCGCGGCGAAGCCCGACGCGATCCTGATCGCCGGCGCGGGCACGCCGACCGTGCTGCCGCAGCGCACGCTGATCGAGCGCGGCTACAAAGGGCCGATCTACCAGACGCACGGGATCGCGACGCCGGAATTCATCAAGCTCGGCGGCAAGGACGTCGACGGGACGCTGTTCCCGACCCAGCCGGTGGTCGTCGCGCGCACGCTGCCGGCCGACCACCCGGCCCGCCAGGCCGCGCTCGCGTTCGTCGATGCGTACGAGGCGAAGTACGGCGCCGGCACCGTCACGCAGTTCGCGGGCGATGCGGCGGGCGTGTACCCGCGCCTCGCCGACGCGGTCGGCCGCGCGCTGAAAGCCGCGCAGCCCGGCACGCCGGCGTTTCGCGCGGCGCTGCGCCGCGAGCTGGAACGCGCGCATGAGCTGGTCGTACCGAACGGCGTCGTCAACACGAGCGACAAGGATCATGTGGGGCTCGATCAGCGCGCGAGCGTGATGGGGATCGTGAAACAGGGCCGCTTCGTCTACCTGAGCCAGTAATGTGCGTGCCGGGCATCGGCGCAGCTTGCCCGGCATCCGGATTTCCGCCATAATCCGCGTTTCGCCGCGCACCACCGCATGCGCGGCCAGGATCAAGCCCAGGTGGTGAAATTGGTAGACGCAGGGGACTCAAAATCCCCCGCCGCAAGGCGTGCCGGTTCGATTCCGGCCCTGGGCACCAGTATTTCGCAGCGTCACGCGCTGCATCTGTCGAAACCCGCGCAAGCTGCCGCTTCGCGGGTTTTTTATTTTTGCCGCGCGTTCCGCCCCGCACCGGGCGACCGACGGTGGCCTGCCGCCGATCTCCCTCCCACGATACGCTCAGACCGTCAACTCGCGGACGAAGTCGAGAAACACCCGCACCTTCGCGGCCACGAGGTTCGACGCGTGGTGATACGCGTAGAGCGGAAATGTCTCGTCCGTCCACTCCGGCAGCAGCAGGACCAGTTTCCCGTCGGCAACGATGTCCCGCGCGTAGAGTTCCAGCAATTGCGCGATGCCCGCGCCACCGACGCACGCGCCGAGCAGGCCGCCCGTATCGTTGACCATCAATCGTCCACCGGCATCGAACGGCACCACTTCCTTGCCCCGATGAAATTCCCATTCGTACGGCCGCCCCGTTACCGGGTCGCGGATCAGCACGCAACGATGCCCGTGCGCGAGATCGCGCGGATGACGCGGTTCGCCGTGACGCTCGACATAGGCCGCCGATGCGCAGGTCAGCACGCGCGTCTCGAGCAGTAGCCGCGCACGGTATGACGACGGCTCGGGCACGCCGAAGCGCACGGCCACGTCGAATCCGTCGGCGACGAGGTCGCCCATCCGGTCGCGCACGCTGATCTCGACGGACAGGTCGGGAAAGCGGTCGAGAAACTCCGCCATCCTCGGCGCCAGCACGTAGTGGCCGAACGTGCCGTCCACGTTGACCCGCAGCCGCCCCCTGACGCGTGCCTTCGATCGGCCGGCGTCGATCGCCGCGTCCTCGATGCCGGCCAGCAGCGGCGCGACCGCCTCGTAGAAGCGCCGTCCTTCGTCGGTCAACGTGATCGCGCGCGCCGTCCGGTTGAAGATCCGGATGCCGACCCGCTCTTCCAGCCGCGCGACGGCACGGCTCACCGCCGGCTGCGTCAGGCCCATCGCCTCCCCGGCACGCGCGAAGGTGCCCGCCTCGATCACCGCCGAGAGCACGCCGATTCCGCTCAGAAGCCTGCTGTCGAATGCCATAAGACATACTTTTAGTCATGTATTAACTGAGCATTATTCATTATTTTTATTGATCGCAGAAGCCTACATTTGTCCCTGTCGCCGGATCGAACGGCATTCATCCATTCACCAGGAGCAGGACATGAGCACATCGGAACAGGTCGCCCTCGTCACGGGTTCGTCGCGCGGCATCGGCGCGGAAATCGCCCGCCAACTCGCCCGGGACGGCTTCCGGGTCGTCGTCAACTATGCCGGCAGCGCCGGCCCGGCCCGCGAAGTGGTCGACGCGATCGTCGCCGACGGCGGCCATGCCGTCGCGGTGCAGGCGAACGTCGCCGACCCGGCGGCCGTGGCCGCGCTGTTCGACGCCGCCCGCGACGCATTCGGCGGTCTGGATGTGGTGGTCAATTCCGCGGGCGTGATGAAGCTCGCGACCATCGCCGACTGCGACGATGCGCTCTTCGACGAAACGTTCGCCATCAACGTGAAGGGCACCTTCAACGTCTGCCGCGAAGCGGCAAAGCGGGTGCGCGACGGCGGACGCATCATCAACCTGTCGACCAGCGTGATCGGCATGCGCATGCCGACTTACGGCGTGTACGTCGCCAGCAAGGCAGCGGTCGAAAGCCTCACGCAAGTGCTCGCGCAGGAAATGCGCGGGCGCGGCGTCCGCGTGAATGCCGTCGCGCCGGGACCGGTCGCGACCGAGTTGTTCCTGCAGGGCAAGAGCCCGGAACTCGTCGACCGGCTCGCGAAGCTGAACCCGCTCGAGCGGCTCGGCCAGCCCGACGACGTCGCGCGCGTCGTCGCGTTCCTCGCCGGCCCGGACGGTGCGTGGATCAACGGCCAGATCCTGCGCGCCAACGGCGGCATGTGCTGACGGCCGCTCGCTGCCCCCTATCTTTCCGCCAGGAGATCGCTCATGAAGGAAGTCGTCCTCGTCACCGGCGCGTCCAGCGGCTTCGGCTTGCTGACGGCCCAGGCGCTCGCCCGCGCCGGTCACACGGTCTACGCGTCGATGCGCGACAGCGCCGGGCGCAATGCGCCGCGCGCCGCCGCCGTCGCGGCCTATGCGCAAGAACACGGCGTCGACCTGCGCAGCCTCGAACTCGACGTCGGCGACGATGCGTCGGTCGACGCCGCCATCGAGCGCGTGATCGCCGACCACGGCCGTCTGGACGTCGTCGTCCACAACGCCGGCCACATGGTGTTCGGGCCGGCCGAAGCGTTCACGCCCGAACAGCTTGCGCAGCTCTACGACGTCAACGTCGTGTCGACCCAACGCGTGAACCGCGCGGCGCTGCCGCACCTGCGCGGCCAGCGCCGCGGCCTGCTCGTCTGGGTATCGTCCTCGTCGGCGCGCGGCGGCACCCCGCCGTTCCTCGCGCCCTACTTCGCCGCAAAGGCCGCGATGGATTCGCTCGCCGTGTCCTACGCCGCCGAACTCGCCCGCTGGGGCATCGAAACGTCGATCGTCGTGCCGGGCGCGTTCACCCGGGGCACGAATCACTTCCTCCATGCGGGCAAGCCGGCCGATACCGCCGTGCAGGCCGCCTACGACGGCGGGCCGTACGCGGGCGTCGCCGATCAGGCGTTGCGGGGCCTCGCCGCGCTCGAACCGGCGGACGCCGACGCGGGCGCCGTCGCCACGGCGATTGCCGAGCTCGTCGCGGCGCCGGCCGGCAAGCGCCCCTACCGCGTGTTCGTCGATCCGTCGCAGGACGGCGCCGAGGAAGTGTTCCGCGTCGGCGATCGCATCCGCCGCGAGATGTTCAGGAACATCGGGCTCGCCGACCTGCTCGCGCCGCGCGCCGGCGGTTGATCCTTCGCGCGCCGGGCCGGCCGGCGCGCGTCACCCGTGCCCGCAGAACCGGAGAATCGCGTCCGCGACCGCCGCCGCGGATTCACGCTGCGGGAAGTGCCCGATTCCGTCGAGCACCTGCCGCTCGTAGCGCCCGGAGAAGAACCGCTCGCGCCCGGCCGAGCTGTCCGGATGATTGCAGGTGTCCGCGCCGCCGTGCAGCACGAGCGTCGGCACCGCCAGCACGGGCGCCGGGTTCAGCCGCGCGTCGTCGTCGGCATAGGCCGGCGTGCCCGGCGCGAAGCCCCAGCGCTGCCGGTACGAATGCAGCACGACGTCGATCCAGTCGGGTCCGTCGAACGCAACGGCCGCAGCGTCGAAATCGCCGTCGCGATACCAGCCCGGCGGCGACCACGTATCCCACATCAGGCGCGCGAACGCACGGCGGTCGTCGCGCAGCGCCTGCTCGCCGCGCGGCGTCGCCATGAACCAGTGATACCAGTAGTTGCGCGCCTGCTGCAGCGACAGCGGCTGAGCGGGATCGTTGGTGCCGTACCCGACCGACAGCATCACGAGGTGCGACGCGACACCGTCGCGCAACCCGCACGCGTTCGCGGCCGCGCGGGCGCCCCAGTCGTGCCCGACCAGCAGCGGCCGCTCGATGCCGAGCGCATCGACGAATTCGAGCAGGTCGCGCCCGAGCGCCGCGAGCTGGCCGCTGCGCGGCACGGACGCGTCGCGAAAGCGCGTCGGCGCGAAGCCGCGCAACGCGAGCGCGAGCACGCGGTAGCCGCGTGCGGCGAGCGCCGCGGCCACCGCTTCCCAGCCGACCGGGCTGTCCGGCCAGCCGTGCAGCAGCACGGCCGCGCGTTCGCCGCGCGGGTTCCATTCCAGATAGGCAATATCGAGCGACGCGGTGGCCGCATGCGCATAGGTCGTCATCGTGTACTCCGTGAGGTCAGCCTGAACCTACGATGGTAGGCCGGTCTTTCATCACGATTCACGGAGTATCATGATTCATTCCTCATATTTCGCGTCGAATCGATCCATGGAACCGCCGACCGATCCCGCGTCGACCGCGCTCGACATCGCACTGCTGCGCACCTTTCTCGAAGTCGTCGACCGCCGCGGGTTCGCGCCGGCCGCCGAGCGCCTTGCGCTGACGCCGTCCGCCGTCAGCGGCCACATCAAGCGGCTCGAACAGGCCGCCGGCACCGTGCTGCTGGCGCGCACGACGCGCCGTATCGCGCTCACGCCGGCCGGCGACACGCTGTACGCCTACGCGCGCAACATCGTCGACATGGAGCGGGAGGTGCGCGCGCGGCTGCGCGGCGCGCCGGCGCACGGACCGTTGCGGGTGGGCGCGTCGGAGGACTTCGCCGGCGCGTGGCTGCCGCACGTGTTGCGCACGTTCCGCGACCGCCACCCGCACACGTCGATCGAGCTGAAGGTCGGGATCACCGCGTCGCTGCTGCGCGAGCAGATGCTCGGCCGGCTCGACGTCGTATTCGGCAAGCAGTGCCGGCAGGTCGACGCGCCGGGCGAGCTGCTGTGGGAAGAGCCGCTCGTGTGGGCGTTCGCAGCGGACCGCCCGCTCGACGCAGGCGGCGAAGTGCCGCTCGCGCTGTTTCCGCAGCCGTGCGTCTATCGGGAAGCCGCCGTCGCGGCGCTCGCCGCCGCGCTGCGGCCGTTTCGCGTACTGTTCGAAAGCGGCAGCATGGCCGGTTGCGTGTCGGCCGCGCTCGCCGGCTTCGCGGTCACCGCGCTGGCGCGCAGCCAGCTGCGCGACGGCTTGCGCGAATGCGGGCCGCAGGACGGCTTGCCGGCGCTGCCGGCCGCGCGCTTCCATGCGTTCGCGGCGAAACCGGACGGCCCCGGCGCGGCGTTGATCGAGGCCGTGCGGAACATCGGGCGCGACCGGCGGTTCGCCACGCAGCCCGACTGAAGAGCCGCGCGCGCCGGCCTGCCGGTCAGTCGCCGTCCGAACTCGCTGCTTCGCCGGTCCCCGTCAGCGCATCGGCCATCAGTTCCCCGAACCATTCGATGAACGCATTGAGCCGCCTCGACCGGTGCCGGCGGTGCGGATACACGGCCGACACGTCCATCGGCTCGGCGCGATGGCCGGGCATCACGTCGACGAGCGCGCCGCTTGCCAGCAGATGCTCGACGTCGAAGCGCGGAATCTGGATCAGCCCCATGCCCGCGATGCAGCTGGCGATATAGGTTTCGGCGTTGTTGACGATCACGCGGCTCGGCAGCGTCAGCACGCGCCGCTGCCCGTCCGCGCAGTATTCCCAGCCGAGTTCGCGCCCCGTCGTCGGGGACGCATAGCCGATCGCCCAGTGCCCGTGCGCGAGCGCGTCCGGATGCTCGGGCACGCCGCACTCGCGCAGGTAGTCGGGGCTCGCGCAGTTGATCAGCGTGAACTGCCCGAGCGGCCGCACGACGAGGCTGCTGTCCGCGAGCCGCCCGACGCGAATCGCGCAATCGACGCCCTCCTGCACGAGGTCGATCGAGCGGTCCGTGGAGCCGAGCGACAGCTGCAGCTTCGGATAGCGGCGAAACAGCGACGGCAGCGCGGGCGCCACGACGCGCCGCGCGATCCGGCTCGGCACGTCGACGTTCAGCCGCCCGACCACGTCGTGGTCGCGGCGCCGAAACAGGCGGTCGAGTTCATCGGCCTCCGCGAGCAGGCGCCGGCCGCGCTCCAGCAGCAGCGCGCCGTCGGCAGTCAATTGCACCTGGCGCGTCGTACGGTGCAACAGACGCGTGCCGAGCGCCGTCTCCAGTTGCTGGACGGCCGCCGACACGGTCGCGCGCGGCGCGTCGAGCGCATGCGCGGCCTTGATGAAGCTGCCCATCTCGGCAACCTGCAGGAAGATCCTGACCTGATCCAGCTTGTCCATCGGCGGGAAACCCGGGTTCGAACGACGGTCACCGCCGGCCGCCGCGCATCGCGACCGGCTTCGGCGGCACAGAGAAAACGGGCGCGCGGCCTCGTGGCTGCGCGCCCGTCCATTGTCCACGCAAACGCGCCAGTGCGGTGCGCCGTGCGGCCGCGAGCGGCCCGGTTACTTGGTCGTGTAGCCGCCGTTGATCAGGATCGTCTGGCCGGTGATCCACCAGCCGTCGGTCACCAGATGGCGGATGAACGGGACGACGTCCTCGATGTCGGTCAGCCCCGTCTTGCTGAACGGCGACAGCGCGGCGGCCGTCTTGTGATACGCGACCGCGTCGGCGCCTTCGGCCGGATAGAAGAACGGCGTGTCCATCGGGCCCGGCCCGACGGCCGTCACCGAGATCCCGCGCGCGCCGTACTCCTTCGACGCCGCGCGCGTGAAGTGCTCGACCGGCGCCTTCGACCCTTCGTACGCCGCGTAGAACGGCGTGAACGCGCCGAGCAGCGACGTCACGAGCGTGACGAGCTTGCCGTGATCCTCGAGATGCCGGCCCGCTTCCTTGATGAAGAAGAACGCCGACTTGCTGTTGACCGCGAACATCTCGTCGTACTCGGCCTCGCTGATCTCGGTGAACGGCTTCTTCAGCACCTTGCCGACCGTGTTGATCGCGATGTCGATCTTGCCGAAGCGCTGCTTCGCGTCGTCGAACAGCTTCTCGACCGCGGCGGCCGTCGTCAGGTCCGCCTGGAACGTCGCGGCCTCCGCGCCGGCCGCACGGACCGCCGCGGCGGTCTCCTCGGCCTGCGCCTGCGATGCCGCGCTGTTGTAGTGAATCGCCACCGCCTTCGCGCCGTGGCCCGCCAGGTCCCGGGCGATCAGGCCACCGAGATTCTTTGCCCCGCCTGCGATCAGGACGACCTTGTCTGCGAGCGTATGAGTTGCCACGGTTGACTCCTTTTTTCGTTGGACGAAGCTAGGAGTGTAGGCATCCGCGCCCGCTCGATCAGCCGGCTGCGGCTGGATGGATTATCCAGAAAACCGATCCAATCCGAGCCGCGCAATGTGGCGTGCCGCACCGACGGCGGCGCCGGATTCCGGCATGCCAATGCGCGAGCGCCGGCCGACTCAGCGCGCGTACAGCGCCGCGTCGATCTTGCCGAGCAGCCACTGCATGCCGGACAGGTGCTGCTGATCGTGGCTGCACAGGTAATGGACCAGCCCGCGCACGGTCAGCGAACCGTAGCCGTCGAACTCGCCGGTACGCGCGAACTGTTCGGGCGTGAGGCGCGACAGCAGCGCCAGCGTCTCGCGTCGTGCGTCGCGAATCGCCGCGAGCACGTCGGACGCATACGCGTCGTCGTAGCGCCGCTCGATCGCGAGTGCGTCGCCGTCGATCGAGACCAGCAGCGGCCGGTCTTCGTCGAGCATGCGTCGCAGCCGTACGTGATAGCCGTCGATCTCGATGTCGCGCACATGGCAGAGTTGCCCGAGCGGCGAGAAATGCTCGCTCGGCATGCCGGACCAGTCGTCGGGGGTCCAGCGCGCATAGCCGTCGGGCACGGCCGCGAAATGCGCTTCGAGCTGACGGGGAAAATCGGCGAGTGCGTCGAGCGTCGTCGGATTCATGCGGGAGACTCCCTGTCGGATAAAGGCGGGCGGCAACCCTGGCACGGGCCTGCCGCCGCCGTTGCGTCACTTCACGCTGAAGCCGTACGCGCCCTGCGTGCGATGCCCGTCGGTCGCGACGGCCACCCACTTCACCGTGTACGCGCCCGTACCGGGCGCCGCGAGCGGCACCGTCATCCGCTTGCGGTTCGACGCGTCGATGCGCGCGCGGCCGTCCGACACCGTCTTGCCGGCGCCGTCGACGACGACGATCGAGCTGAATGCCGGCTCCAGCGGCTCGGTGAAGTCGATCGTGACGGCGGCCGGTGCGGCAGCCAGCGCCGCGCCCGCCGCCGGGTCGCTGTGCGCGAGATGCGCGTGCGCGAACGCGGCCGACGAAACGGTTGCGGCCACGATGACGGCGGCAACGTGTCGGCCGAACGGGAACGAATCGAAAGGCATGGACTTTCCGTGAAGAATGAACGGGGCGCCGCGCACCGCGCAGCGTTCCGGCAGCTTACCAGCGCACGCGCGTTCATGCCGGTCGGGCACCAGTGCTTGATAGAATGCGCGCGCTATGGATCTCGAAAGCATTCTCTACACCCAGGGCTTCGGCTCGCGTCGCCAGTGCCGCGGCCTGATCGAAGCCGGCCGCGTCGCCGTCGCGGGCGCCGCCGCGACCGACCCGGACGCCGCGTTCGACACCGACGGCCTCGTGTTCTCGGTCGACGATGCGGCATGGCCGTTCCATGCGCGTGCGTATCTCGCGCTCAACAAGCCGGCCGGCTACGAGTGTTCGCGCGATCCGCAGCACCATGCGAGCGTGTTCAGCCTGCTGCCCGCGCCGCTCGTCGCGCGCGGCGTGCAGTGCGTCGGCCGGCTCGACCAGGACACGACCGGCCTGCTGCTGCTGTCCGACGACGGCCAGTTCGTGCACGCGTACACGTCGCCGAAGCGCAAGGTGCCGAAGACCTACGTCGCGACCGTGCGCCACCCGCTCGACGACACGCAACTGCACGCGCTGCGCACCGGCGTGCAACTGCACGGCGAGCCGAAGCCGATCGCGGCCGTCGCGGCCGACGCCCGCGCCCCGCACGCGCTCGCGCTGACCGTCCTCGAAGGCAAGTACCACCAGGTCAAGCGGATGGTCGCCGCGGCGAGCAACCGCGTCGAATTGCTGCATCGCGAAAGCATCGGCGGCTTCACGCTGCCGGCCGACCTCGCGCCCGGCGCATGGCGCTGGCTCGACGAAGCCGACCTTGCCGCACTGCGCAATCCCGTCAAAACCCTGTAAGGGAATTTTACGATCCTTATATGACAAGCCTGAGCGGGGTTGTACGTATTTTTGTACGTAGAAAAAATTTGGCTACTTCCCCAAGCTCCGCATGATGCCATGCGCCACTTGCCGAACTTCCTCCGGACGGGCGTGAACGGGACTCCACCGCGTGCGCGCGCCCTGCTTCACGACCGCCGCTGACAGGTCTATCAATTCCTGCCGGATCGCCGCATGGACTGGCGCACCGAGCACGCTTGGTGCGCGCCGCGCAAGTTCCCTCACTACGTCAAAGTCGCGTTGCAGGATTGACACAACGTGCGCCACAAGGTCGGCGCGCTCTCTGGTGGACCGCTTGATTTGCTCGGTGGAGATCGGAGTAAGAGCGATGGGTTCCAGCGCTGCGGGGGTCAAGTATTCGTGCTTCATAGGCCGAAGTGTACCGTGCCGGTGTAGCGGGCTTTGCTGTCATCCCGAGTCAGGTTCGTGACAGCGAGTTACCGGACGGTTGCCCCTTCCTTTGAGACCTGATGGAGGCAGACGAGGCTTATTGAGTTTGTCAGGCTCTTGTGCCACCATCCGTCGGACAATTAACTCAAATATTCCGAGGGATAAATGCCCGCAAGCTGCTTTTACACGTTGAACAAACAAAACATTTCCGCGCTTGTATGCTCTGGCTTGGGTAGCATGGCTGCATTCTCGGGTAAGCCGGGATTCATCAACGACCCAGCAGCCGTGGCGAAACAGGATACTGGCCCGATCCCACCGGGCCGTTATTACATCGTTGCAAGGCAGTCGGGCGGACACCTTGGCTGGCTTTACGATTGGCTTAAAGACCAAGCCTCGCACGTTGATCACAGTCAATGGTTTGCTCTTTACCGAGCGGACAAGCAGATTGACGACTTCACATATGTGTCCGGCGTGAAGCGCGGAAACTTCCGATTGCACCCGAATGGTCGGTTTGGGATTAGTGAAGGCTGTATTACCCTAAACTCTCAAGCGGATTTCAACCGACTCCGCGAATTCCTGCTCAAGCAGCAGACGGCGATAATTCCCGGCACATCGCTTCAATATTACGGAACGGTAGACGTGCGATGAAGCGATTCTTCCTCTGGCTGGGTGTCACGCTGCTTCTGACAATTCCGGCATTTCTCGTCCTTACTCGAATGGACCCGCTCATGGACTGGCTTTATAGCGGGTCGGGATGGGACACGCTTGCGCCGCTGTTCCACATTTCGAATGCGGTGGGGAGCGAAGGTCACGAAAACGTGATCGTGAACGTTCTACTGCTCGCTTCCTTTCTTCTGGCGGGACTTATTGGGGTCGTCGCGGTCAGGCTGATCTTCCCGCGCTCCCGGAATCCCTCGGCCTAATACGCGGAGAAGTACCGCTCTCCCTGTCGCCACCCGTCCAAGCCGCCCAACTTCGGTCGTGCTGGTTCGTCTATTCGCCCATTTTTCGGGATATATTACCTGTGTTGGGCCACATTGGCCCGGACTGAGGGGACCTACGCAACGTCGCACTGAAAGGTAGGAGCGGAGAATGAGAACAAGCAAATCGCTTATTGGAATGGGCTTGATTGCCGGTTTAGCGGGGTTATTGAATGGATGCGCGATGACGCCGGACGAAATCCACAACGCCACGACGGAGAAGTTGTGCCGGGCATATAGCGCCCCACTCAGCGACACCTACTTCAGTCCGGAGATTCGAGACGAACTCTATCGACGCGGTGCCGGTTGGTGTACCGATCCGAATGTCGTCATGAGTCGGGCCAACAACAGTCTCGCTCTTATACAGAGCGGCACCGCTTTGATGCAGCAGAGTGCACCCCGCCCCGCTCCCGTAATCGTATCGCCGCCTATCACGTGCCACAGCTACGGTGGCTGGACAACCTGCCAGTGACAAAAAAAGCCCCCGAGGGTGCTCAACTCTCGGGGGCCATACGAGGCCGGACGGCTTACACATGACCGCCCGTGGCGAGTGTACCACGCTTAGGGATTCACCTGCGTGACCTGCGTGTGACGTGCAGAAATGTGCGCTGAAAAAAACCCGTGCGAACAGGAGCGAACGCACGGGCCAAAGACCGCGTAACCGAGGCAGTATACGCGTGAAACCCATTATAGCTTACCCGAAGGTTCGAAAACGCTTAAAATCGACGTCTCACAATTTAAATCAGACGTATACTACATTTTGTCTGACAAAAAACGCCGACTTCGTAATCAGCCAGCAATGCGCCCGGTGCTTGACCTGATGCGGACTGACCGTGGTTACATGCTTGGTCGATTTTTGGGGCTGGTTTGTCACCTTTCGCGGACCATCGATCCGACCGATTTCCATCGGCATATCTCGGAAAAACCTGATGCGGCAGTCAAGCGCGCGTCCTTAGTCCTAAATTTCGAACTCGAAAAAATCAGAGCAAATGATCCCGAGCGTGCGGTAGTGATCCGACGGCGGATGCTCTCCATTGTGGAGCCTTTGCGCTCCGTCGATATGACCGCGCCGCTCAGTTTCGCGGAACAGCACGCATTTTCCCAAGGCTTATTTCTGGAGCGAGAAGCGCTCGAACTCGGCGGGATCATTTGACACGCCGGACTGAGGCACCGAGAGTTTCGCGCGCCGATCTTGCAAGCTCTTCAAAATGCGCTGCTCGGCTGCGTCGAAGTATGTCCAGTCTCGGGAGCGGCGATCGGGGCACGACGGATGCGTAGCACCTAATCTACCGGCGCTCGCCCCCACTCAATTCGCCGAATAGCGCGGCGTTTCCCTTCTTTTTCGTCGTTCCGTACTGGACCGGCCGTCTCGCAGAAAAGTGTGCAGTCAGCGCGTCTGCTCAACCGGCGTAACCACCTGCTCAAACGGCGTCACTGTCGGGGGCTGTCGCCCCAGCCGCTTCGCGGCTCCCCCCCTGAGCGCTGCGCTCCCCCAGCCGTCTTTTCCGTTTTTCCAGTCCGGTCGTAGGGACCGCCGTGGAAAATGGTAGACAACGGACCGTTCTATTAGAGGGGGGACGTTATCACCTCTTTCATGTCTGGTGCTTCGCACCAAGTCGAAAATAGCGATAACGAGTCCTCCTATAAGGAACGCTCAGTGTCTACTCTTTCCGGTCTGGTCCAGACGACCGATGCGGAAAACGATAGAACCAGATTGAAAAATATCATCAGATACCACCGTGCCGTATCGCGAGTGGCCGAAGGCCCGAAGCGATACGAGGTGGTGTTCCGAAGGAAAACCCCACACAGCCCCCATCCGATATCCAGATGGTTTCATCGTCGGCTGTATCTGAAATTGCGAGCATTGTCCGCCGTTCCGCTTCGCTCCACGGTCACGCCATGCCAAGACTGCGTGAAGCTGTTCCGACTTGGTGCTCCGCACCCGACTGGAACGAGTCCGCCAATCTGCTCGCCATTCCCGCCCGTCTCCCCCAGTCCCCCCGTCCCCAACAGTGACGCCGGTTGAGCAGGTGGTTACGCCGGTTCAGCACCGATTTTGACCCTCTCCCTTGTTTAGTAATTTCGCCCGCTCAGTTTAGTGAAATTTTTTGGTCGTGTGCATCGAAGAAACCGGAAATCGCGGAGTAAATACCAATTTTATTTTGTGAAGGGGCGTTGTCCCCGTCATCTACCAAAATTGACTTGAGGATTGAAACGTGATGAATATTTCCTTTGTCGCTGCACCTCCCGGTGCTCGCAAGACGACTGCTGCGCTGAATTACATCGCTGACCATATTCGGCGCGGTGACGACGGAGAAGAAGTCGGATTCATTTTTTACGTCGTGCCGACCCGGAAGCTCTTGCATCAAAGCTTGGACAACCTGAGAAAGCTGGTCAAGGACCATCAATTCCGAGATTACGTCCGCGAGATCACTTCTGAACGCGTTAATAGCCGCGCCGTTTCCGATCGAATCCATGCCGCACTTGACGGGAAGTCGCTGAACGGGATGTCGTCCCGCCCGTTTGTCGAAGGATCGGTCATTTTCATGACACACCAGGGTTTCCTTGGCCTGAAGGATCACGACCTGTTCGCGCGCACAACGATCGTGTTCGATGAAGCCCGGAAGTGGGTATCTTCTGTGGAAACGCTCAAGCTGCCCAAAGGGGCCGATACACTCTTTAACGGCTTGTTTGAACAGCAAAAGTTCAAGAAAAGCGAGTTCACGATCCTGCGGCCGAGGGACATTCCTCACAATAAGCGGGCATCCCTGATTACGAATGACGCGTCCGGGGAAGCGTACGCCAAACTGTCCGAAATGCACAAGACGCTATCTAAGCGCTATGACGGACATGAACGGGTACAAATATTCGCGCGCAAGACCGAAACTGAGAAGTCGCTTCGTATCACCTATATCGAGATGCCATCGTATCCGTTCAGGGGCTTCCGAGAAGTAATCATCCTGTCGGCGGACTTTGAAAGCTCCCAAATGCACCATTTGCTGCGCTACGAAGAAATTCAGCCGAAGAACATTACAGAAAGCTTTATGAACAAGTGGCTCGGCGGGGAGTATCGCAAGTGTCTACAGTCAGTCGAGGCGCGGCACAGTAATGTAACGATCCTGCCATTGATCCGGTCTGACCGCATGCCGTCGAAGTATCAGGCGCAGTCTGGCATTCTCATCGCACGCGATAAGCTCGTTGATTTGAAAGAGAAAATGGAAGCTCTGGACGTCGATACCCCGGCGCTGCATGCCGTGGTCGAGCACGAACGCAAGCACGGTAACGTTGACTACCTCCTCGACTCGTCGGCCATCAAGCTACGAACTGCTCTGCGGGAATACGGCTGCGAACTGGACATTCTTCAATGGATGATCGATCGGTCGACCGAAGCGGCTACCGAATGGTGGAAGAAGCACGGCAAACCCGCGAAAGGTGTTGGCATGCTCAATAACGATGCGGCTGAACGCGGATATGTGGCCGACCCCGACCACTTCGACACGATTTCCGTCGGCGAGATTGAGGGACGGAACGAGTTCTCAAAAGCGAATGTAGTCTGCTTTTTAGCCAGCATTAATCCAGACCCGATGGTCAGCAGACTGCTTAACACGATGCTCGGTCCGACCGGATACGATGCCTCGGAAGACTACATTGTGGACAAGGCGATTCAGGGGATCGGCCGGGGGAATATTCGCGATCATGATTCCCATGCCGAAATGTTGGCGATTGTCCCGACGACCGGTCTGGCCGAACGGCTGCGCGCGCGAATGAAGCTCTGCCCGACAATCGATTACAGCGTCGTGGACCAACAGGGGCTTACCTACTGGAGCCTGAACGAGGCTGCTTCTGAAGAAGAGCGAGAGCCTGAGTCGAAGAAGGCTGCGCGCCGACAAAAGGAGTATCTGAAAGACCCGCTCAATGCCGAATTGACCAAACTTCGCAAGCTTCGATCAAAGGCTAAGGCCCAGTTAGCGGCGGCCAAGACGCCGGAGAAGGTCGCCAAGTACGAGCGTCGAATTGCCGAAATCCAAGACCAAATTCGCGAAAAAACGGAAGAACGCAACAGATTTCGAGACGCACACGAACCGTTCTAACCGGTCGCCATCCTCTCGGAGACACACGTCGGAAGAAGAAAGAAGGGAAAGCCTACCCCTCATATATAAGACCGACTCTTTCCCGTTTTGTCGATCTTTTTCGGCGCGACTTCGAAAATTTCCCGCGCAAACGCTAATTTTAGTGATGAAGGGCGCAACAATTTCGCGCCTCGCTCACCCTCTTGAGAAACCACTATGAAAAAAACTCTGCTTCGCTCTATCGGCCTGACGTGCCTCGCATTGGCAGTCTACGCAAGCCTTTTCGCGATTCTGCATTTCTCAACTCATTGATTCAAAGGAAAAAAGGAAGATCGTATGTTGAATCTCGGTCCTACACAATATTCTCCGCCTACGTGGGACGATTTGCCGATCCAGCCAGAGACCAATCCTGCTGGACTGGAACGGGAAGCCCTGCGCGAGTCAGTTTACAGTTTCCTGACTAAGGTAATCCCAGTCGCGATTCGACGGATGGGCGAAGGGGATTACCCGCCTGCGCTATGTCGCGAACTACTGAACCGGCTGAACAACCACATTCAGATCGCTGGCGAACTTGGATGCATCAAAGAGGAAACCCGGCTGATTCAAACGCTGCGAAACGTTGCCGCACGAATGGATGCTTTGGTTTATTCCTGATTTTTCGTATTTCTCAAATCTGAGAAAAACTCCCATCCCCGCAGTAAATAAATGATACGGGCATTGGCGTGCCCAATTACACAGGGGTCATCCCTGCACCGTGCGCTTTGTGTAGCGTCACGCCAACTTTTGGTAAACAGCCAAATGACGGTGCAGGGGTGACCTTTTCTTCTTGCAGGTCTAAAAATGAATAACGGGCAAATGAATAACGGGCTTATGACTTTCGATCCGGCGCAGCCCCTCACTATGTCATCACGCGAGATTGCGGATTTGACGGGGAAAGAGCATCGTAACGTATTGCGTGATGTTCGCGCGTTGCTGGACGAGCTAAATCTAGATGCGCTCAGTTTTGAGCACATCTATAAAGACGCATCAAACCGACAGCAGACGGAATTTCGGCTACCAAAACGGGAAACCCTGATTCTTGTATCTGGGTATAGCGTGCAGATGCGTGCGCGAATCATTGACCGCTGGCAGGAGCTCGAAGCTACGACAGCTAACAAACTACCAACGCGAACAGAAGCGCTCCGTCTCGCATTGGAGCAATCAGAACGTGCCGATGCGGCCGAAATAGAAGCCGAAAAACAGCGTGCTCTGAAACAAGAGTGGAAACTGTACGCGAAAGAGCTTGAGAACGACGTGGAACAGAAGGCGGCTGTAATCCAAAGCCAAGCTCCAGCAGTAGCCTTTCACGCCACCTTTACCGCAAATGGTGAAGATATGGGATTCCGAGAGGTCGTGAAATTCATTCGCAGGGTTGATCCAGAAATTACCGAACCTTCGTTTCGCAAGTTCCTTCAGGATGGACGAATCGTCTACAAGCTCAATGGGAAGGATACACCGTATGCGTCTTATGACGCGCCTGCGCGCGGTCTGTTCCGTATGACGATGAATTGCGCAGGACAAAAGGACTGGAAATTCACAGCGAAAGGAGCGGAATGGATCAAAGACCTCTGGCTCAAGGATCAATCGCATACGCGCCCCGTTTCAGGCGCTTGACGCCACCATAGTATCGCACACTACACTGTACGTTTATACAGTGCATTGACGAGCATGGATAAGGACCGCTACGTCAGCAGCGACCGGTTCAGTTCACGCTGCTGCTGGGTGTGCGAGCACTGGTCTGGCGTCGCGATTTGTCAGGGGAGCCACGCGTGCTGTGGCCACCCCCGGCATCCCGGCTTGATCGGACGGCCGCGCTTGGGATGCGCATTTTTCGCGCGTGCAGTAGGTCTTGACGAACTCGACGCCGAGACTTGCGACGCGCTCGCGCACAAATACTCTAAGTCATGAAAAAACCCCGCTCAACGCGGGGTCTGGATTTATTCCGACGTTGCCGTATCGATCGCCAACTGTCGTTGGCGTGGATCGGTTTCCGGTCGGATTTCATATTCGGCTTCGTGGCCTGCTAACCAGCGCGGCAGCCTGCCTCGACCGTTCCACGTCTTCCCCGTGCTCATTTCGGCAGCATCTTGCTCGTTTTTCGCCGCTTGCCTGTCTTGCGCTGAAAATTGAAGCGCTCGTTCAAGAGCTTGATGACTTCGAGCGCGAACGATTCGCCAAGCTCATCAGCCAGCGCAGTAACGGTTTTAATTCCGGCCTCACGGGCTTCGGCTTGCGCAGATTGAATCTGCGCGTCGATCTCGGCCTTCCGTTTCAACAATTCACTCAGTTCGGGCATTCGTATTTTCCATGTGTAGTGAACCTAACGCACTTTCCCGTGCGCATTTGTGGACTATACCGCTCGATCCGATTCTATTCAACCTATCTATATGAAACGAATTCGCAGAATTCCATTCGAAGAGGTCATCCACATGACGCGCATGCTTCTGACGATGCCCCCCTCAGAAGTAGCCGCGCACTTTGATGTATCCACGGCTTTCCTCGACTCGCTATACCACATTGACCCCGCGCATATCCGCCATAAAGGCATGATCTACGAGTATGAGGTGCCGGACGAACCCGACGAACCCGACGAACCGGAAACGCCCGAAGTCATCGAAATCTGCGGCGTCGAATATAGTGGAGCGGCATTAAAGCTTCTTCGCATGGGCAAGGAAAAACGCATGCAGCTTGAGCTGCAGGCAAAGCAGCGCGCCGAACGGAAGGCACAACGTCTTGGCCCGAATGCCAAAACATACGGCAGGCGATCGACTCTCGGGCGCACAGGCCCGCTCACCCCGGACGAGGTTCGGGAAATCAAAAAGCTACTCTCGGAAGGTCTTTCAGGAAGGGCCGTGGCAAGACAGTTCAAAATTTCGCCCGCCACGGTGCGACGGGTTCGCACTGGGCAATCCCATCGATTCGTAACCGACACTCCTGAATAATGGGTGATACCTATCAAATCCTGAAAATTTGCTAATTTCATTATAAGAGCAAATGCAGGGGCATCTATGCTCTATTTTCCCAGTTAGGAAAATTTTCAATCGCCGCGCTTTCGAAGCTGGCATATGGCCCGTGATTCGAATGCCGCAGGCAGGGGGCTTACCGATTTCATCCCTACCCACAAGAAATCGGCCTAAATCCTAAACTTGGGCGGGTCCGGCCGATCGTTGATCCGCCCTAAACCTATTCTGGAGCGATTCAACGCATGGAAGAAATCGAACCGACAACCGAAGCGCGGGCAGACCAAATCGCCGCGAACCCCGTCTCCGATGATACGAGCGCAGCATCCACACAGGACGCTCAACCCGGCACTACCGGCGTGCCTGTCGTAGAAAACTCATTCGCCCGCGTCCATCCAACAATCGGCCTGCGGACAGCTACCGACAAGCTCAATCGTGCCGCTCCGATTATCGATGTTCAGACTGAAATCACCGTTTGCTTCGCGGACGGGACGATGTGCCGTACGTCGGTGGCCCACAGCCGCCACGACGCAGGAACGAATGCCGAGCGAATCGCAGCGGCACTGTCACAGGTGACTGTCGAATCCGCAATTCGCTGTATCGCCAACTGATTTACCTTCCCCTGATATTCACGGGAAGGTTTTTTGCGTTCGTGCGGAAGACCTATGACGACCTTAATACAACAAGAAAGACGCTCATTGGCAATCGCTCCGACGCGGGATCACGCAAACCCGACTGTCGCTGTGCTTCAACTCGACGCAGTTATTGAAGTCGGTTCCGAAGACGGCCCGCCTTTCGCGCTAGACGCTCATAAATGGTCCATCCTCCATATGGGGGCGCTCACCAATCCGATTACCGATCTGCGCGAGATATCGATGCAGTCTCAAAAGTTCTATGCAGAACTTTCAGATTTGATAATCGAGTACAGACCAGATGGACTGGCGGCATGCAATTTGATCAATAGCGACTGCGTTAGCGCAATGATCGGAATTATGTCTGTCATGCCCTCATCGACGTTCACCACAACACGGGGATTGGTATTCCCGGAAAACAGGTCCACCTACGTAAAGCCTCACATCGAAGAGCGGGTTGAGTTCTCGCCGCTGTACCTCTGCCCCGTCCCTCAAGAAAACGCGATTTTAATTGCTTCGCACGCACTCCAAGACGGCGTGCAGAAACGTTTTGGGCTGGAAATTCCCCGAATCAGTCCTCGGGAATTTAAGTCCATGATAAGGAACTACTATGGCACTACTAAAAAAGGAGCTTCCCGACCCGGAAAACGTCCAGAAAGGCTCATTCGGACCACGCGCAACGCCAATTCCCGATGAGGCGAAGCTCAGAATCACGCTCGAAAAGGATACCGAAACCGGTGAAACCAAGCGGTTGACATTTCAAGAAGAAACGTTGTGTCTGGAATATATCAAAGACCACAACTGGTTTCGCGCATGCAAACGGGCGGGTCTGAAAACCTCGACCGATCTCCGCATGCAGCCGCACATTCGCAAGCGTCTGGAAGAATTGCATGCTCTCAAGACAGCGCGCCACGCAATCGAAGCCGAAGCAATCACCGAGTACCTGTTTAATGTAGTCACGGCCGATCCTAACGAATTGGCAGAAGTCGTTACGGGCGCGTGCCGATACTGCTACGGATATGACATTTCGCACCTTGCCAAGCACGGCGAGTACAAATACAACCACCACTACCAGTTTCGAACCAAGGATGAGCAAAAGCGCGTCAAGGAAGCGAACAACGGGAAATACCCGAACGGCAATGGCGGGATTGGGTATTCGAGCGAACGCGCACCGAATCCTGACTGCCCGATGTGCGACGGTCGCGGCGAAACACATTACGTCGTCCACGACACAAACACTTTCAGTAACGCCCGCTACTTGATCAAAGGTTTGAAGATCGGGAGCAATGGCCAGATTGAAGTTCAGACGCTTGACAAGCTAAAGGCCGCAGAAATGCTGCTGCGCACGCTCGGCGCATTCGAAGCGGACAACAAACAGAAAAAAGATACGCACCTCATTATCGAGGGAGGCATCGATCGCGAACTACTCAAGAAGCTCCAATCAGCGTCACTTGACGACCTCGAAGCCGAATTGCAGGCGCAGCTACGAGACGAGCATGAGGTTGGGGATGATTAATGAGCGGTCTGATTCAAATTCCCAAGCTTCGGTACGATCAATCGCTCATTGTCGCGGACCCTCATCGCTGGAAAGTCGTTCGCTGTGGTCGCCGGTGGGGCAAGACCGTGCTGCTGTCAGCAATCGCAGAGGATGCCACAGCGAAAGGCGAGCCGGTCGCGATCTACGCTCCGCAATTTGCGACGCTACAAGAAACATTCAGGGATATCCGAAACGTACTCGATCCGATTATTACGTCAGCTTCGCAGGGACACGAAATCCGCACGTCAACAGGCGGGAAGTTGGATTTTTGGTCCCTTCAACCGGGCGGAATGTTCGGGCGAGGACGAAAGTACAAAACTGTCCTCATCGATGAAGCAGCGTTCGCTCCGCCCGGCACCCTGCACGAATATCGCACCGCAATCATCAACCTGACGAAAGAGTTCGCGGATAGTCAGATTTACGTGTTCTCGACGCCGGAAGAACCCGATCTCGATAACTTCTTCTACGCACTTCACGCGCACGACGATTATCGATGGATAGAAAACGATCCAAAGGGCAATCGCCGCAGGTTCAAGCAATTCTGGCGACCTACTCACTCGAATCCCGCCATTCCACGCCAAGAACTAGAAGATGACAAAGCCACCATGCACCCTCTCGCCTACAAGCAAGAGGTGCTGGCGCAGTTTGTTGACTGGTCCGGCGTGTCGCTATTCTCAAACATCAATCACGGCGTCCAGCCACACCCGCGATACGACTACATATTCGCCGTGATCGATTCCGCCATGAAATCCGGCGTCGAGCACGACGGCTGCGCGGTAATGTTTTTCGGCTACACATCAGCATTCACGCCACATTTGCACGTGCTCGACTGGGACATCGTTTCGCTCGAAGCCGTCAACCAATACCAATGGCTGCAACAAATTCTGGGACACGGTGAATATTTGGCGAAGCGCTACGCCGCACACCAAGGATTCACGACCTGCCTTATCGAGGATAAAGCCAGCGGAATCGTTCTGCTGCAACAAGGTCGCGACAACAACCTTCCCGTCGAACCGATTCACTCGGTCTACACATCCGTCGGTAAAGACGAACGCGCGCGAACCATCCTCGATCCCGTGTACTCGGGTGCAGTGAAGTTCGTGCAGTACGCGTACGACAAGGTGACCGAATATAAGAACGAAACCAAAAACCACGCGATAAACCAGATTCTGCGTTATCGCATCGGGGATAAAGAGGCATACAAGCGGCCGGACGACCTGTTCGACGCATTCAGCTACGGCGTCATCTACGCACTGGTCCCACAGATGCGCAGACGCGATTAATCGTGCTAACGCACAAGGCTTCAATATGGCACTTTCACCACACCAAGACGGAGACACCACGCTCTCATCCGCAGTGGATGTTTTCTTCCCTGAGTTCGAAGTCGCCCGGAACACCCAGCTCTACAACGACCTCTGCAACGAAGTCATCGAGCCCGGTTCTGGGTTGGACTATGAGCTCGCGAAACGCATATATCTCGAACACCCACTAGGTAGCCGCATCGTAGATAGCCCGATCACTTTGGCATTCACCCAAAAACGGGAAATCTCCGGCGTCCCTGAAGAAGCGAAAAAGGCGTTTCTCAGCGCGTGGAAGCAGGCTCGCGCAGACGTAGCAATCAAGAACACTGCACGCCATGCACGCATCTACGGCGCAGGGACGCTGGTGGACCTTGGCGACGGCACGTTCAAAGTATACGACCCGCTCCTGACCGCCGGATCAATCGTCGGCAACATCGGGGAACCGCTCTCCCGCGACTTCCTGACCGCAGACGATCCAGTCGTACGCGGCAGTCAGTTCAACAACCAAAACTCGATCGTCCTGTACAACGGCGCGCAAGTGTATCTGGCGTACTCGGCTTCCGCGTTCTCCTACGGTGGCCGCAGCGTGTTCTACAACATGCTCCCGATGCTCGCGGGCTTTCTGTACTCAATCGACGTAGACACGCTCGTTCTGAAGAAAGCCGGTGCGCTCGTCGCCAAAACAAAACCTGTCGGTGCGGCAGGCAACCGCATCACTCAATTCTTCCGGCGCAAGAAAGCCGACGACGTTAAGCGGGCGCTCAACGGCAATGTCATCGCGATAGAAACCGACGAGTCAATCGAAACTATCAACATGACGAATTCGGATGACATGGTGACGGCGCGGGACAACATGATTTCAAACATCGCGACCGCTATGGACGCGCCCGCGCTCATCCTGAAGAACGCCGTCCTCACGCAAGGTTTCGGGGAGGGTTCGGAAGACGCCAAGATCCTCGCCCAGTACGTCGAGCGATATCGTGAAGAAATTGAATGCCTGTTCGACTGGATCACCCCAAAGATTCAAGCACTGGCGTGGTCCGAAGAATGGTATCAATCGTTCCAGATGTCTCACCCTGAATACGCGAGCATCAGTTACCAATCCGCAATCAATTTCTGGAAGGCAAATTTTTCGTTTGCGTGGCCCAACTATCTGTCCGAGCCAGACTCCGAGAAACGGAAGGGCCAGAAAGATTCCTTCGATGCATATATGCAGGTCTATCGGGAATTGCAAAGCGGAATCCGAAACCCGGAGAACCGCAGAGCGCTCGCCCAAACCATGATCGACCTCACCCAATCCGACGCTTTCAAAACACTCTTGCCCGAGCCGATTCTGATTACATTCGATGAGGACGATTTTGCGGCTCCCGCACCTACCGAATTCAAAGGCTCAATCAAAGAAACTGAGGACTTGGACGGAGCCGCCGATACGGACGACAAATCGCAATCCAATGAGTAACCGAAATGGCCGCATGGAAGTCAACTCTCACGGCTATCATGCGGCAATTCGCAGATAGCGCAAGGTCAACGAATGACTTGGCTCTCGCCGTCACCAAACTGCGGGAGTTACTGCAACAAAGCCCACAGGACAAAGAAGAAATTCAAAAACGTGTCCGCAAAACACTCACCGATATTCACGATAGGGAACTGAAAAAACAGCCGCCCTCACCCACCAATACGTTCACGCGTGCGCGAGTCGCCCAATCCGCACAGAAGCTGTTGGACGAAAAAATCGTCCAGTCCCTTTCGCTCATCGAGCTAAATCGCTCGAAATCGGTAGAAACGACAGTGCAACGGTTCGTAGGCTGGGCCGCGTCGCTTCCCCCTAAACTCACTGTAGACCATCCTCGACAGGTCATTGAGAAGGTCGAAAAAGGCTTCAGAATCGTTGAAAAAAGCCCGATCGAGATAAAAAGAGAAGAAGAACGGCTCCGAGAAGCGGGTATCGAGCGCAAAGTCAAGACACATAAACGGGTAACGACGTACACGACCCGATACGTCCAAGCGCCGCCCGGACCCGAGAAAACCGAGTCCTACGCGATGCGAAAACTGCGTGCGGATCGAGACAATATCAGCAAAGCAGCAGAGAAAGCGCTTGCCAGATACGAAGCGCAGCGTGTCACGCAGGATCAAGCGCACAAGTTAGCGGCCGGTATTGCAGAGACAATCGCGGTCAATAATCAGGCGCTTGGGTTCGTGTGGGAGCACCATTGGTCTAAACACCCCCGAGAAGACCATGAAAAACGGGATGGGATAGTTTATCTCTATCGCGATTCGCCAATTATCCGGCTCGCCCACAGCAAAGGATGGATTCGAAATTCATCCATCGAGTACGTTGAGGACTTGCCCGAGATACCCGGACAGGAGATTAACTGTCGCTGCACTGCGTCATACATCTACAGTCTGTCCGGCCTGTATCGGAAAGCGCCTTACATGTTCACCCAAAAATACGTGGACGCCCGCTCTCAGATTACTTGACCTAGGCAACTATCCAACTCTCACCTGATGCGCCGATACAACGCAATTTAGTAAGCTATTTGTAACTCTATCGTCTCTCGCTGACTTTTTATAGCTGTTCGATATTGACAGTCGAATCGACATATGCAGGTCAGCTAATCCATTTTACATATTGGAGATAAACGCATTTTCCGGGGTCATATCACCCGATTTCAGGGTGGCTATCACAAATCGGAGCGTCTGCGGGCGATGCTTGCACAGTCAACTATACGGAGTGAATAAATGTGCTGAAACAGACCGAAATAATCCAGCAGCTAAAAGGCGGTGCGCCCTCACCCATCGCGTACGACAACAGCCTGTATTACCGCGCGCGGTTGACCGGCACCGGAGACGTTTGGCGAAGTCGTCAGGGCGATATGTTCCGGCCACCGGAGTTTTACATGACGCCGGAGTTTCTTTCGCGATGCGCGGGCGTGCCGGTCATCATGAATCATCCCGAGGATTCGGCAACGATTAACCCTCACGATGTGAGGATCGTAGGCACCATCATCTACGCCTACCTCAATCCGGACGATCCGACAGAGGTGCTGTGCATTCTGCGGATCATCGACGGCCTCATTCAAGAGGACTTGCTCACCAAGATTCTGTCCACGTCCCCATCGATCATCGTAGGGGGGTCCACCGTGAGCGACGGCGTAATCATCGAGGGTGCGCCGCTTGCCGCTCCCGACCATTTAGCAATCTGCGCTCAGGGCGTATGGGACCACGGCGGGCCACCGTCCGGGATCGACCAAACGATCATTCCGGCGACTGACGCTGAATCTTTGACTGAAAACTTAGAAGAAAACTCAAAGATCGATGACTCCGTTTCGGTGGACCCCGCCGATACGCCAAGAACCTCCCAATTTAATGAATGTAATGCGGAAAGCACCGGACCAGCAATCGATTGGCTTGCCGCGATACAGACTACTCCGCCAATGATGTTCGATTTGGCTCTAATCAAATAATTTCAGGATCACTCACATGACTGCTGAAGAATTCCAAAAGATGCTGTCGCCTATGGTCGCTCAGGCCATCAACGATAGCGTTGCCACGCATTTCGCTCCGTTGCGTGCAGAGATCGAGGCATTGAAGGCCGCAAAGGCGCTCAATGATTCGGAGAGCGACAAAGAAACCGGCGACGAGAAGAAGGAAAACGACTCGTTCGAAGCGCCCGTAAAGACGGCTGACGAGTCCGCATCCGCTCCGGTCGATCCGCTGACCGCTGCGCCAGTGACGAACGACACGCCGACCAATCCGGAGACGGACGAAGCGCAAGAGACGGCGCAGAACAGCGAGATTGCCGAACTGAAGGCCAAGATTGCGGCGCTCGAAGCGGCTCAGGCTGCACAAGCGGCACCCGCTCCGGCCCTGTCCGACGAGGAAGAAGCCGCCATCGCTGACGCGTATACGCACGCCGATTCTATCTACCAACTGCACGGCATGCGCGCTCCCAAGCACATGGAACGAGAAAGCTTGATCGCCTATCGCCGCCGTCTTGCAAAGGGGCTGCAAAAATTCAGTCCGGCGCAAAAAGCCGTGAAGCTGTCGGAGATTAACGATAGCGCCCTGCTGTCACTGGCAGAACGCGAAATCTACGCGGATGCAGCGAATGCAGCCAACAGCCGCGAGATTCGCCGCCCGGTTCGCGTTGTCGAGAAGAACGTCAACGGCGTTCGCATGCAGCAACTGGAAGGTGTGACCGCGAAGGAATGGATGAGCGACTTCATGGCTCCCGGCTTTTCCGCTCGCCTTGCCCGTCCGCAGTAAACCACACAATAAGGAAAACAAATCATGGTGCAATTTGACCCGATGAAGGTTGCCGCGTTTGACGGCATTTTTAACAAGGGCACTGAAGGCGTCACGCAAGGCGAAATCCAATCGATGGGCGGCTATGACCGTTTCCACATCGAAGGTGGCTACTCGATCGACAGCAAGTCCCTCTATGGCGGTCTGCCCGTGAACGTCGGCATCGCGGCAAAGGGTGCTCAGACGATGGGTTCGGCAGTCCGGCGCGCTACGACGGCTGCGGAAGTTTCCGGATTCGTCATCTCGACCCAGATGTTCAACGCGATCCAAGTTCCGGGCGGCGCAGGTGTCGTCAGCAAGGGCATGGGCGTGCAGTTTGGCCGCTTCGGCTCGGGCGTGCGCGTAGCTGTTCAGATCGACCCCGCGCTCGCTGAAACGCTGTACGGCGGCGGCGCACAGCCTGCTAACGGCTTCGGTTGGGACTACACGAACAACAAGCTCATCGCGGCTGCAACGGCGGCTGACAAGCTCCCAATCACGGTGACGGCGCTGTACCCGGATTCATTCATTCTCGTTGAGGATGCGGTGACGGGCTTCGTGTCGCAAGCAGTGGGCGCGGCGGCTGTTATCCAGCTCTAAACCATAACTAAAACAAAGGGGCTACGGCCCCTCATTGGAGTCCATAATGTCTCAAGCATTTTCGAATATCGTCAAAGCTCAACGCAGCTTTACGGAGCCGGGAGTGATCGTCTCGTACACCCAGCAGTCGGGCGCATTCAACATGCTCGCTGGCGGCGCGCCGGAAGTGAAGATCGGCCACTACGATCAATACGTGTATCAGCACATGATCGAAGTGCGTAGCGCGGCGACTGCAAACCAAGCTGCTGCGAACGTGATGCCGAATGCAACGTTCCGCACGTCGTACGGTTCGGTTCCGACCTACCTGCTTCGCTCGCGCGCGCAATACGACCATCACGAAGCCTCGGCGGCCTCAAGCTGGAATGTGAACCTTGCGGACGCGAAGCGTCTTGCTGCGTATCAAGGCATCTTCCAAGCGGCCCGTAACGGTCTGCTCTTTGGCTTCACGCCGTCGAATGGTGAAGGTCTGTTGAACGCGCCTATCACGGCCGTCAGCATCCCGCCGGACGCAGACAATCACACAACCCTGAGCACCATGAACGCGCCGTATCTGTTCGACTTCTTCCTGAAGACGATTCAGGACGTGCGTAAACGCGTGCTCAACGTCGGTCAGGGCGTCCCGACCAAGGTTGTGGTCGTCTCGACGCAAGACATCATCGGCTTCCTCGAAGCCAGCGTCGTTGACCTCACGTCGTATCAGCGTATCGGTTCGGGCGTGAACACGATCAAGGGCAGCATTACCGACGTGAACGACTGGAATGGTGTGGACGTGGAGTGGCACGTGGACGACAACCTGCAAGGTCAAGGCGCGGGCGGCACAGACGCAATCTTTGTGATCGTGCCGGAACTCGCTCCGCAAGGTAAGAGCCCCGTTTCTACCAACATCTTTGCGGAGAAGCTGCAACCTTCTGATTCGGGCACGGCTCGCCAATACTTCGGTTCGGATACGCCGATGGAATTCACTGCTCCGCTGTCGGGTGGCGTGGTGGACATCGTCTACGAACAGCGCATGACGCCGGGTTGGATGGTTCGCCCGAAAGCTGCAACCCTTGTATCGGTGAAGTACCAGTAAGCCAATTCTGGAATTCGGGGAGTCCACACGGGTTCCCCGTTTCCCCTTCACTTGGCTCGCATGGCAGAGCGATCCCCCGCTCGATAACAAGAATTACAAACTCACGCCATTCCGACCGTCCACACAAAAATACGCTCAGGAATTCGCCAATTTGAGTAATGGGCGGATCGTTTCCCGCTATCGAATTTCAAGGAAAATAAATGGACATTTTCATTACAAACCTCACGCCGCACGCAATCGAGTTCAAGTACCGCCTGTCGGGCGTCTCTGCATTGCAGGTTCGGCCCATCCCGCGCGCGGGCACGATCAAGCTGTCGCATGAGCCGGAAGTCATCAAGTCGATCATTGACCAGCATGCGATCTACGGAATGATGGACGTTACGGAAGCGCTGTCACGCGGAATTCCAGCGTCTAAGCTGCATTTGGTGTATCAGGAAGGTAAGCCGATCAGTGCGACACAACTGTATGACCTTGTGCATGGGCGCATGAAGAAGCGAGACGAAGAAGCCATCGCGATCGCAGAGCGGGGCTTCGAAGCAGTCGAGGAAGGCGCAGAGGACAACTCGCAAGAGCGCGAATTCACGCTGACTCGCGAAGCCGCTTCGATCACCGAGACAGATGGTGATGTACCGCGCGACGTTATCAGCCCCAAACAAGTGCTCAACAAGCGCAGCAAATAATAACTATCGCACAGGGGGCCGAAAAAATGCCTGACAACGATGAAGTCAATCAGTTGCGAAGCGAAATTAGAGACTCGCTCACGCAACTTGGATCGGGGATCAGTGAGATTCGCGCCGCGCTAACAGCATTCATTGAACGCATTACGAGGCTCGAAGAAAACAGCAAGCGCATTCCACAAATCGAGAAGCGCGTCGATGACCTCGACAAGAAGCTTGAACCTATCCGCGACGAAGTAGTTTCCGCCACCAACGCGGCGCGCTGGGCCAACAAGCTCGCGAAATGGATCATGCCTTCCGTGTTCACGGGTGCGGCCGCGATTGGCGCGATGTACATCCGCGACCACATCAACCAGCAGCTTCAGCCAGTCGTCGCAGAGATGCACGACATTCAAAGCAAGCAACAGTCGCAAATTAACGAACTCGACATACAGGTGCGTTCCGCACAACAGCAACAGCGTTCGGCTGGTGTGGACAGTAGACGCGATCGATATTGAACGGAGCTTTTATGGCAGTTTCACAAGCGGGATATCTGCAATTCTTGCGGAGTGTTGTAGGTGTGCCGGTTGAGGCACTGCCCGACGACAGCCCATTCATCACGATCAGTTACACGGTCGGTTTCGCGCTGACGCCGTGCGAATTCCAGTGCGCATCCGCCGCGATCTATGAACTGATGGTGTATTACGCGGCAACCTCATTCCTATACAACAATGCCGTCGATCAACCGGGCCAGAACTGGTTTGCCAACGTACAAAAAGAATACGGCTTACTGTCGGGTTTCAACGGGATCATTCAGAGTGCGGCCGATCAAGGTACGAGCGCCGCGACCGTCGTTCCGGATTGGGTAAAGAGCGCGACTTTGCAGGAATTGCAGTGGATGAAAGACCCTTTCGGACAGCGTTTCGTGGGATATCTGCAAATGATGGGGTCAGTTTGGAGTCTGGTGTAAGGGGCGTCTATGAACAATTTCGATCACATTCGCCGCCCATTCCAGTCGTCCATCAAGCAGGTTGCGCAGACGGCGGCAGAACAAAATGCGTGGAGTCAGTCTAAGGGCTGGCCTGCGATCGTTGAGTCGGTGAATGGGTCGATTGTGACGGTGCGGCTCGACGTAACGAGCCAGTGGACGTTTCCCCCTATCACGGTCCCGCTCGCTGGGCCGGAGTACATTCGCTACCCGATCAAGAAAGGCGACGCCGGGATTCTGGTTCCGGTCGCAGCCTCGACCGGCAAGATTTCCGGGCTGGGCGCGAATACGCCGCCTACGCTCGATCAACCGCCGAACCTGACGGCTCTCGTATTTGAACCGTGCGGCAACGTGCATTGGACACCGCCCATCGATCCGCAGGCGGTCGAAGTCTACGGGCCGAACGGCATCATCCTGCACGACACGGCCAGCAATTCAACGGTCACGATCGCTCCGGGCGGAATCACGATTACGACGGGCGGCGTCACGGCGACGTTGAAGGACGGCAAGGTCGACATCACGGCCAGCACATCGATAAGCCTCACGGCCCCTCAAATCGCGCTCAACGGCACGTTGACAGCTACGGATAGCTCAGGCGGAACGGCGACGATCAACGCGCCGGTCAAGATCAACAACAAGCTCGACACGACCGGTCCTGTCACGGCACCTGAGGCGACCATCAACGGCGTTACGCAATCTACGCACAAGCATACGGGCGTCCAATCCGGTAGCGGTACGTCGGGCGGACCAATTAACTAAGGGAGATTAAATGTCAGGACTATTTGATCAACTCCCGCCGCGCACATCGGACCCTTCAACTGAGCCTATCAATAACGCTCAAGCAGGCATTCTCAAAGCCGGGGTCCGCACCATTTCGCACAATCAGCAGTTGACGTTCACGCTGTACCAACAGTACGTGCTCCCACTCGATGGGATGGTGTACTGGATTCGTCAGGCCGATACGACATTCACCGTTCAAGGCTCTCTGCACGTCACCAACGAGCAACAGCAGCGCCCGTCCGAATCGTACGCACAGAACACCGTGATTTTTACTAGCTTGGACGTTGTCTCAAAATTCCAAGACATTGCGCCGTCCACGATGTGGGTTTGCGAGTACGACGGCATGCTGTTCGCGTTCAATCGGCGGACGATGCGGTATTGGCAGACAGACCTGAATCACTACGCGGGCACGGCGGTGTTCCCGACGATGCGCACGCAGTTTTTGGACTCGAACGCCAGCATACCCACTTCGAAAATCCTCAGTAACAGCATCCCGATTTGGCTATCGCTGACAGGTCCGCTCTCCGCTGTTCCCGGCTACGACCAGCCGTTAGCCGTGTTTGGTGAATACCTCGTCGCTGCGAATCAGCAGCCGCCGTATATCGCCGTGGAGATTCAGGAGACGACGAGCATCGAGCCGCAGCCGCGAAAGTACGCGTTTGAGGACGACACCGTGAATCCGCCAGTCTATCGCGAATTCATGTCGCAACTGAAGCGGGATCGGGTGCTCTTGCACCTATACGGGTTCGATAGCGATCACGCTATGGCCTACCTCGACTACCTGATGACTTTCTTCCTGAATCAAGGAAACACGGTGATGGGGTTGATGTCCGGCCCAAACATGAAAGACATGCCGATCATTCAATCGGAGTACAACATACGCGGCCCGAAGAAGACTATCGAGCTCGAAGTCAGCTATCAAACCTTCAAGGCTCTGGACTACGCAATCACGCTGCTTCGCAAGGCGCAACCCAACTTTACTGTACCGAGCCTGTATTCGGATCAACCCGGCTATCTGGTGCCTCCGTTCCCTCCGCAAAAATAGAAATCCGAAACGCGTAGCGCGAACAGACAAAGCAGTTTCGATTTAGCACCACTCCCCTCCAATCCCCCTGCGTTCCAGCCGGGCGGGTTCGCTCGCGCCTAACTTCCCATTCCAATTCAAGGATTAAAAATGGCAAATCAAATCGATGATATTGTCGATATCGTAATTTCGGTCCAGACGGCACCAATTGCGAATAATCTACAGCGCAACGCCGTCCTCGTATCACAAGGGGGCACGACGCTTCCTGCGGGCACGACCCAACTCGTCGCAAGTCCGAAAGACATTACGGCGATTCTGCAATCTCCGCTCCCGATCAGTTCGATTCAATGGTCGGCAGGCGTCGTCACCGTGGTCGTCAGCGGCACCATCCCGCTACCCGAAGGTGCGAGCGCGCAGTACACGATTTCTGGTGTGTCTCCGTCGGCGTACAACGGGACGTTCACGGTCACCGGCGTTTCTTCATCGTCCTTCACGTTCAGCCTGAGCAACGATCCGGGCACGACGCAAACACTCGGCACTGCTACACCGGCCGCCGTGGCTGAAATCCGCAGCATGGGGAACTCGTTCTTCGCTGGCGGCGCGACGATCGCGACCACTGTCCTCGAACTGGGCCTTGCGTCCGGACCGGATGCCGTTACCGCCCTTCGTGCGTATCTACAAGAAAACGCGCTTGAGAACTACGTCTATGTGGTCCCGCGTTCGTGGGCGACGAGCCAAGATTTCTCGATCCTCGTCTCGTCGTACGACAGTCCGCAGGCGATGACGTACTTCGCGGTGACTGCCACACGAAGCAATTTGCAGACGGTCGGCGCTGCGTTCGCCGGTCACAAATCCGTTCTGCTCTATGCGGAGTCTGACGAAGACTTGGCGACTCAAAACGTCTTCGGCGCGGCTGCGCTCACGTATTTGATTGTCAGCCAGAACCCGACCGCAACGCAGAAGCTCTTGCCTCTCGGACCCCGCCCGATCTATGGCGTGCAGCCGAGCAAATGGACTTCCGCAGAACGTGCGCTGTTCACCAAGTATTTCGTGAACTATCCGGATGTTGGGACAGAAGCCGGACTCACCAGTACCGTCTTGAAGGGCAATCGATATGCCTCCGGGGACTTCTTCGAGTACTGGTATGCGTCGGATCGCACGGCGATCAACGAGCATTTGGCGCTCGCGAACGCGATTGTCAACGGCAACGCGAATGCAATCAATCCGCTGAAGTTCGATCAACGCGGCATCGAGCGTTTGCAGCAAGTCGCGCAAGTCACCATCAACTCTCTCGTCGCGGCTGGCGTTCTCTTGCCTCCGGATCAAACCACCGGCACCGGCATCGTGAACGCAATCGACTTCCTCACGTATACGAGCCAGAACCCGAGCGACTATCGCGAAGGTATCTACCGGGGTCTTTCTGTGACCGTGATTCCGGCGCGCAGCTTCACGCATGTGACGTTCAACATGGCCGTGACCGATTTGGTTAATAGCCCGAGCTAATTCAAAAAATTCGAATGGGTGTGCTTTGCACCATGCGCATAGCGTGGCGATGACGCGCGCCCATTTCCAGCAATAGAAAGGAAACAACATGGCCGGAAATACGAAACAGCCATTGGGAACGCTCAACCGCGTTGCCGCGCACGTCGTCTTCAGCAGCTTCCCGCAACTGAACATCGTTCCCGAGAATTTGGCCAAGGCTGGCGTGTCGCTTGAACCGCAAGGTGCAGTCGTTACGATCATTGAAGCGATGACGGGCACGATCAACAGCCCGGAGCCTTACGTTCAGGTTCACCTGACCATCGCGCTCAACAAGACAAGCCCCGTTGCCGATTTGTTCAAGAAGCAAATCGAACAGTATGGCGTCTTGGGCGATGTGGATGTCTACACCGATACACCGGCGCTCTCGAAATACTCGCTTCGCAACGTCTCGATTCAGTCTCAAGGTGCCGTGAACACGTCGGGCACAGACGCGACATTCACCGTCACGCTCGCGGGCACGTGGGACATCAACAATTCGATGTGGGTTTAAAGAGCGGCGCAATTTGATCGAAATCTTGGGGGCTGCTCGCCCCCTTTTTCGATAACCACAACGGTACTCTTATGTTCGAAAATCAACCAAAACTGGATCGAAATCTGAACCTCGTGTTCGACCTCGAAAATGGCGTCTACGCGTACGTCATGCCGATCTCACTCGATATTTGGCGCTCGTACCGCATTCCGCTCGCGATGGTTCTTGAAGAGATCAGGTCGCTTCAGTGCGCCGGTTTGTCGGTAGCCGCTGACCTGTTTCGCGAGTCATGCGAAAAGCGTGGCGTGGATGCAGAACCATTCTTCGCGGAGATTAAGCGTTGCACGACCGTCGGCTTCGCAGATAGCGAAGAAGGATTCAAAACGCTCCCCTTTGGCGTCGCCAAGGCACAAGGAAAAATCACCGATGAGGGGGCGGATGAGATCGCAAATTTTACATCCTTCTGGCTGGCGAGCTTGCTGGCCAAGTGGGCGCGCGGTCTGTCGTACGTGGCGCTTTCACTGTCGCAAGTGGTCGGCACATCGTCAACCTTTACGGATTTTCTCGATTCATTGCAGACCTCGACAACGGTAGATGCTTCGGACGAGAAAACGACAAAAGCCTGATTCACGCTGTATTGGATTGGGTAGCAACGGAAGGCTGGCAAGAATGCTACGGGGACGACGCCGCAGGCGGACGATTTGACGGCTTCAAAGACGCGCACCACTACCGACAACGTTACTCCGACGAAGCCTATAACCATTAGAACAAGAGGTAGGAAATGGCCGTCTCCATTCTAAAAATCCAAGTAGATCGCGCCGAAGCGGACCAGTATTTCAAAGACTTCAAGGCGTTTGACGATCAGCTACAGGGAATGCCTGAACCGTGGAAAGATGCGCTGCGGCAGGCGAAGCTAATACAGGCCACTTTGGTGAATCTGCAAGCCGGTCAAAAACAGCAAACATCGAGCCTGAAAGATTCCAATAAGCAAATCGCGGTAATGGAGAAGCACTGGAAGAACATCGGCGGCACGGTGAGGGGCATCAACAAGGACGTGAGGGAAGTCATGTCCACCGTCTCGAAGTTGATTCCCGGACTGGGGACCATAGGCGGGATCGCAGGACTCGCGAGCTTGCCGATGCTGATGTTTGCCGGTTTCTCCAAGCTGATGAGTTCGGTCGGCGCGGATCGGACGACGAATTTGCAGATGGGCGGAATTTCGCAAGGCTCGCGCAAGGCATTTGAGAACACGTACGGCCGGTACGGATTCTCCGACGCGCAACTGCGCGCCGTAGCCGAAGCCCAGCTCGACCCGAACAAACGAGCTGGTCTGATACAGGCGCTCACGGCAGCGGGCCTCAGTGCGCAGGACGCCGCGCAGCTATCCGAACAGGGAACGGACGCCGGAGAGGTAATGAGCCGCCTTATCAACGCATCGCGCAGTGCGAACCCTCTGGTTCTGCGGTCGATGGGCGGCCCCTTCATCACGCCGGAGCAAGTCACGACGATTCAATCCGCTCTACCGGGAGAAATCGAGGGGCTGCGCAGCCAGTACCAGCGGCAAACGCCCGAGCTTGATGCGCAAGCAGCGGACCAACGTAGGGCGCTCGAATTCACGTCCCACCTGTCCGAAGCATTCGAAAAACTCCGAGTCGGCATATTTAACAAGCTGATTGCGTTAGAGCCAAGTCTCGACAAGATCACCAATGCGTTCGGCAAGCTGGTTACCGATCTTTTAGACAGTCCGGGCTTCCGACGCTTTATCGCGGAGCTTCCCAGCAAGATTTCGCAGTTCACGGACTTCCTCAGTTCCGAAAAATTTACGAAGTCCCTTTCGACCGTAACCGACAACCTGTTCAAGCTAGCTACCGCATCTACGCAACTGGTCGTCAGCATCGACAAGATAGCGAGCTTCATCAACGATCCCGTCGGTTTCTTCGAAAACGATCGAAAGATCAGTCGAAACAAGCAGCAGATCGCGATATTCGAAGCCGAACTGAAAGACGACGAGCGCTACGAGTCCGGCAAGATGTCGCCTTGGGAGAAGGTACGTTACGAAGCGAGCCACGCACCTGACATTATCAGTGGCGTCAAACGTTCGGAAAAGACGCGCGAGACTTTGCGCGACCTCTACGCGGAACGTGATGCACTGGTTGCCGCGTCGAACCCGACTCCTGCGCTCTCGACAGGTGCGGGTAATGACGGTCGCACGCTCAACTTGAATACCGCTCCCATGCTTGGCGTTACGTACGTCAGACCCGACGGCTCGGCACGCGGCCCCGCGACTATCGATGAAAAAGCGCAGTTTATCGGTGAATTCATTGCCGAAGGCAGACGCCGGGGCATGAACCCGGAACAGATTGCCGGGGTATTAGGCTCAATCGCTCAGGAATCCCATTTCGATCCGTTTGTGCGCAACGGTATCGGTGCATACGGCACCAGCCAGTGGCTCGATAAGAGTCGGCAACGCAAGCTGGAAGAATTCCGGAAGAAGAACGCGGGCAAGTCCGAATCGTGGATTCAAGCTCGGTTCGCTTGGCAGGAAATGGCCGACATGGGGAAACTCAATGGATTGCGCGAAACAAAGAGCATCGAGGAAGCCGCGATTTACCACCGCAAAAATATCGAAATGCCGGGCGAGTCAGGAGCGAACGATGCTGCTCGTATTCGCTATGGCAAACAAGCGCTCAACAGCTACGGAGACATCATGCGCGGCACGGTCAGCACTGTAACAGGAGTCAACTTGAATGTCGTCGTTCAAAACCAAACCGGCGCAAATCTGACGGCCAACGCAGCCGCATCGGCTATTTAAAGAGGAATCACAACAATGTCAATGACGCGCGACGCTTGGGAACTGATGTATCAGAAGAACCCCATCCTGTTAAACGGCGGCGTGATGGGAAATTCCAACATTCCGCTCCCGATTGGCTCGCTGTTGTCCCTATCAACGTCGGGCATCTCGTCGGTACTCTCGTTGCTCGGGAACGGCGCTCCCATCGCCGTGAACCAGATTGCGTTTCGGCCTGCTCCCGGAACTGCCCTTTTTCAAGCGCAGAATCCGACATACCCGACTGCGGACATTCGGACGGCCGCGAACGCCTCGGTTTTGCTACCCGCGCAGGTCACTATGATTATGGACATTCCAGCGCAGGGTGCGGGCGGCTACGAAGTCAAATCAGCCGCCCTATCCCTTCTCAAAGCGATTCTGAACAACCACCAGCGCGAAGGCGGCACTTTCACCGTCATTCATCCCGCGTACATCTATACGGGCTGTCTGCTCAATCAACTGGTGGATATAACGGGCCGTGGGAATCAACCCGCCGTTACTTGGCAATGGACGTTCGATCAACCTTTGACAACACAGCCCTCACCGCTCGGTGATTTTTTGAACGGGACGATGAGCGCCATCACGAACGGCGCGCAGGATTTGGGCGGAGCGCTCGGGACGCTGGTTGATAACGTCGGCAATGTTCTACAGAGCATGTTTTAAGAGGCAGAAAAATGGCATCAGAAAACACCCTGTATGTCGCGTTCAACCCGGACCCCAAGAACGGCTGGTCGTATTCGTTCACCGGGACGGACTTAACTGGACGCACGCAGGTTTACACGTTGTACTCATGGTACAACCACTACAGTAACCGGTATTACCTACGCGCTGTATCGGCAAATCAGACGATGGCGTTGCCGCTCATCGAAAGCCCGGATGACATGGATATTCCACTCAACGCCGGGTACCTCGCTACGCCAATCATCTACCGGGCGAGTTCGATGGTTCTAGAAATCGGATAATTGAAATGCGGTACTACAAGCTCACATTTCTACCGCCGATTCCGACCGCAAGCAATCCCAATCCGGTTCAATCACTGCCGACAGCGCTGCAACAGGTATTGGTTCCGGGCATCGGTGAGACACGCAAGCTGTCAGACGGTACAACGCAAGGCGTAGCAACGTACATTCTCGAATCGACCAATCCCAGCGCCCTACAGGTCGAGATTAACTGCATGTTGGGCGGCTCCGGCTACAACCCTACCGACTTGGGATCGAATTACGTCCAGATTTGGGGCTTGCCAACCGAAGCTATCGCCGACATTGCCAAGCTGAACGGCTGGATCATTCGTGTACAGGCGGGATTCGACAAGAAAAGTCTACCGCTCGGTAGGAAGCTGGCAAATCTGACAGGTGCGGATAACGTTCTTATCGAGGGGCAGATTCAGTTTCCCTACGGCAATGCGATCCGGCCTGAATTGCTGGTCGTTCTCCCGATCGCGCGCACGGTCCTCAACGAACAGGTTCAAGCGCCTGTCGGCGCGAGCGCTCCGCTATTCCACGGGAAGAAGGGCGAGCGGCTTTCGGACGTGGTAGCGCGCACGTTCAGCCAATACTATCCGGGCATTCAGCCCGAAATCAACATCACCGACACGATCACGCTGTACGAAGACCAGTTGCATGCGATTTCGAGTTTGCAGGATTTCGCCAATCTGGTGAACGTGCAGTCGAAAGCGTGCCTGCGCTCCCAATACCCCTCGTATATGGGCGTCATTTCGCGCTTTGTGGGTGACAAGTTCGTGATGAGTGACGTAATCGCGCCTTTGGGAAATGCGCCGAAGGTAATCGACACGATCGACATGATCGGCGTACCGGAATACGTGGACAGTCAGAATGTGCACGTCTCCTGCCCTATGCGCGCAGACATTCGCGCATTTGACTTAATCCAGTTGAACACGCCTGCGCTCGTTCGATCACTCGCGGCGTCTACCGCAATCACTGCGCTCGGATGGCCGCGTGATTTGGTTGGTGTATTCCAAGTTCTCAGCGTGCATCACGTCGGCAACAGTCGCGCCCCAGACGGGACAGGATGGGCTACGCACATGCTCATTAATGCCAATCCGGTTACCCCGTCCGACTACGGGCAGCCGCTCAACAGCCAGACGCCGCAGAAGACGACGCCACAGGCCTACGGGAATAACTGACATGGAAATCAATTTGGGCGTTATCGAGCAAGCCTATAAAGACGGGACGACCGTTCCGGAAGTGGCAAGGTATCTCGAAGACGAGTACGGCGTAATGCAGGTCTTCGTTGACTTGCACATGAAGGACATCAGCAATTCGGTTGCGCAGGCCGTCGCGGACGCGATGGATGACGAACTAATGGGTCTGCCGGTGTCACCTGACATTTATCAAGGTGCGATGGAAGAAATTCAGTCGGCGTTTCGCAATTTCTTGGACAACGAGGAATATCCCGCGCAGTCAGCCCCGCAGGTTCCAACACAGGCCGCGCTAGACGGCGTGAACCACCGCCTTTTACACCCCTACGCAAGCAAGAACCCTCCCCGTCCTTCGTTCATCGATACCGGGGAATATCAGGCTTCTTTCCGCGCGTGGGTCGAACAGCAATAGAAAACCATAAGAGTTGAATCATGGCCCGAATCTTTGGACGAGCCGTAGACCCAGCTACGGGCACATTCAAACGCGATGACGACGGCGCGTATTACTGGGAAGTGGTGGACACGCCGGATACGGGAGACGCATCCCAATTCTGGATCACCGCCCTTACACAAAACCTACAACTCGTGCTTGGCGAATCTCCATTCAACGGCAATTCAGGCGTTCCATTTTTCGACGCCGTGGATACGCAAGTGCCGCCGGACCTGTATGTCCAACTCATTCAGCAGAAGTACGCTCCGTACTTTCTCACGCTGACCATCACGCGCGTTCCACAGAATCAAGAAAGAGCGGATGGCACGTTCGCGCTCACGTATAACGTCACGGCGGTTCTAAAGAACGGGGAACTGTACCAACAAAACATCACTGGGTAATAAATAACTTATGGCGCTCACTACTCCAATCACATCGAGCGGGCTGGTTCCCCGTGATCCGGCAGAGATACAAGCAGACATTATCACGCGAGTGACCAAAGCACGTCCGGGATACACCGCGAACATTCCCGGATCGATGATTGACGATATTCTCGGAACGGACGTTGCCGCAGTCACGCTGATGGAACAGGCGCGCGTAGAGACTATCAACAGCCTGACGAGTCCGACAGCGCAGCCGTACATTTTGAACCGCATCGGGACACAGCTTGGAGTGCAACCGGGAACTGTTTCGAACGGCTCCGTTGATGTTGTCGCCGTCAACTCCACGCCCGGATTCGTGTTCAACAAGGGATTCATCATCTCGGACGGCAGCAAGCAATACGTCCTGACGACGCCAACGGCAGTCAAACCGGACGGCACCACCGATCCGATGAACTTCGTATGTCAGACGGCGGGCACCTTCGCGATCCCGGCGAACACGGTAAAAATCGTAGTGACGCCGCTACCGGACGGAATCACCGTCAATCTGAACAACCCGGCCGACGGCATTCCCGGCAAGGCGCAAGAAGACATTTCGTCCTACCGCGCTCGCATCATGGAAACCCAACGCGCGGTATCGCAGGGGTTTATTTCAACACTGCGCACTACGCTGCAACAGGTTCCCGGCGTGTCGAGCCGTCTGATTTCGATTGCGTATTCCGGATCAGACATCACGGCAGGCTATCGCGTGATCGTCGGTGGGGGTGACGACACCGCCGTCGCAATGGCGATCTTCACGTCGATGTTCGATCTACCTGCACTGATGCCTTCAGCGGACGCATCGCGCACTGTCACGGTGAATCTGCGCGACGGTTCGGACACGTACACCATCCCATTCGTTCGACCGCTTCAACAGAATGTCGGCGTCACCGTCACGTGGAACACACTGAGCGGAAACGTTATCAGCGACGACTCGATTACTCAGGTCGTTCAACCGGCCGTCTTGGCCTACATCAACAGCATTCAGGGCGGCGGATACATCAACGAAAACGTGCTTCGTAAGCGTGTAACAGACGCAATGTCCACGGTTATTCCCGAAGAAGACATTACGCGGCTCGTATTCGGTTACACCATCGATGGCGCGGTCGTCGCGCCTCCCGCAGGCGAGCAAGAAATCAAAGGCAACGACGAAGGCTATTTCGTCACGAACGTTGCATCTATATCTGTTGTGCGCGGCTAATAAAACCGATCTACGCCACTTAAGCACAAGTCAATTAAAACATAAGAGGCTTCAATGGCTGACCTCAAGATGAATCAGTTCCCGGACGGGCAACTGTCGGATACGCAAATGCTGGTCGGTTACGACCCATACGCGGCCGCGTCCGGAGAACGTAAATATTCTGCTGTAAACCTCGTCTCCTATCTGACGGGCGCTTTGCCGTTCATCGGGAATGCGAACCCGACCATCAACGGGATACTGACGCTCAACGGGGACATTCACTTTTCTGGTGGAGCGATCGTAACGTCTCTCGGTGACCTGTACCAAGTCGGCCGTGGGAAGTGGCTGTCTGCCGACATGGCGAAGCTGGATGACGCATGGAACAAGGCAAGCGCGGCGCAGTCGGCAGCCGATCAAGCGGCCGTATCAGCGGCTCAGGCGGCTACTTCGGCAAGCAGTGCGTCAGCGAACGCAGCGACCGCATCGAGCGCCGCAACGACGGCCACGCAGGCACAAACGAGCGCGTCAGGCTCGGCTACAGCGGCTCAAGCGTGGGCGTCGCAGCCGACCGGGACAGTACAGGGCACGTCAAGCTACTCGTCGCTCTACTACGCTGGACAGTCGCAGTATTGGGCCGGTATTTCACAGGCGATGGTTGCGGCTCCCACAACATTCGATCCGGGATACAAGCATTCGAGTATCACCCTGAGCAACGGGAACCTCACCGCGACCTTTGGAGGTAGCCAAGCCGTCGTTTTGGGAACCATCGGCTACGCGTCAGGTAAACACTACTTCGAAGTCACGTTCGCGAGCGGCAGCAACAGCGGAAACGCCAGCGTCGGTATCGCCCCGAGCAACGAACCGCTCGATAGCCAAGTCGGCTACGACGACGATTCGGGCGCTGTTGGTGCATTCCAGACAAGCGGGAATGTGTACGTCAACGGATCGAAGGTTGCTAGCGTGTCGGGATTCGCCAGCGCGAACGATGTCATCGGCGTTGCCGTTGACGCAGACCGCAAGCTGGTTTGGTTTCGCAGCAACACCGGGCAGTGGAACGCGTCTGCAACCGCCGACCCGGTGAGCGGCACCGGTGGCATTCCGTACACGCAAACAGGGAAGATGTTCCCGGCCCTCTGTACGGATTCGTCCGCTGTCTTCACGGCGAACTTCTCCGGCAACTTCAAGGCAACTATCCCGACCGGATTCAAAGCATGGGCGGCGGACGCGTTCCATTACGTTGTTCCGTATGCCACCACCTCGACGCCGGGTATCGTCGTTGCGGGTTCGGGCGTGTCCGTCGATTCCTACGGCAAGTTGTCGGTTGACACGTACTACGACATTGTGTCGATTCAGGCTCAGGACACGATCAACATCGATCTCACTTCGCCGGTGCCGGGATATCACGTCGTCCTCAATTCCCCTGCTGCGACCTTCGCATTTACCAATCTACAGCTTCCCGCAGGCAAGGCGTTGCGGCTCACCTTCTATTTCGAACAGGGCACCGGCAATAACACGATCAGTTCGTGGGACTCGCGTATCAACTGGGTTGGCTCGCGCCCCATCTTCGCATACACCGTAGGCTCCCGGAACGTGATCGAACTGGAAACCATCGACGGACAGACCTTCGCGGGATTCTACGTCGGTCAAATCAATTAAGTGGAGGCGGCATGCGTCCCGGTCTTCTGGCGGCAAACAAGTCCGATCAACAAAACATCAACAGCATTCTGTACGGTCTGGATAACTTCTTGGAAAGGCACACAGGCGATGTAAACGATGACGGCGACAATCTCATCAACAAGTTCATCATCAACAATGAGGGGGTGCTCGCCAACAACATGCACTTCGAAGGTGGGCCGCAGGATTACACCCCGACGCAGTGCGCCACCACGGAAGGGCAGGCGCTGACGATTCTCGGCTACTACTACGCATACAAAGGAACGGGCGACCCCAAATTCCTCGACAAAGCGAAGTATTTCTTCGATGCGTACGTGAAATACTTCTATGGCGGGGTTCCCGTTCCGAATCCGCCCGATATCTATCGCGCGAACTGGATGCTCAACGGCAAGAACCCGTTCGAGGTGTACGGCCCGTCCAACCCGCAGAACACGGGCAGTCCGGGCTTCTACGGGCAGCCCGTAGCATTCGTCAACGGTATTGGTCAGATTCCGCAAGGACAGCCGACGTTTGGTGAACAGACGGTTAAGGTCTACAAGGTCTTTACCGGCCGCTACGCGTACGAATCGGTGCGGGCGGGTCCGGCGCACGGTGGAACGCTTCTTCCGTTCGAGTACTTCGTTGCGACAAACGGGACTTGGGATAGCAACTACGATGCCGTCACGCCTGCTCCGAACCAACCAGTCGGAACCATCGTGCTTCAGGACAAGACCTTCAATGGCACGGCGAGCGTGAGCTACGTTATCCATTCGGGGGTGATGATTCCACGTAATACCCCGTTCGATGTATGGCCGACATGGCGCTCGTTGACACCGGACCAATACGGTAACGCCATCGATGCGGAACAGTGGTTCTGCGAAGCGGCGCTCTTGCTGTATCGCGAGACGGGGAATGAGTACTACAACCAAATCTATCAGTGTTCGCTAAAGACTTGCCTCGAAGCGTCGGTTGTGGACGACGTGCGGTACTACTTCCGTCAAGAGCCGCAGACCGTTGACCCTTGCGACTACGGCATCTCCTACTATTGGAGCTACACGCCGACGAACAGCGTTGTGAACGTGACGCGGAATGCGGCGGGCTACATTCAGGTGACGAAGACGGCGGAAACGACCGCCAGCATGGGGACGGCCGCGCTTGAGCAAATCGCGGTATTCAATCGCGTTCAAAGCAACACGGCGATGAACGTCGTGATGTCCCTCAGCAGCCCTGCTGCTCGCGTGGAGTTTTTCACGAACATCGTTCAATCGGTTGACCAACCCAACGGCCAGCAGTACCGGTATCCGTTGGTTCCGAAAACGATCCCCGTTCCAACCACGCTGACCATCCCGTTCAATCAGATGCTCTCCGTTACGCAGAGCAATGGGCAGCCGATTGTCCCGTTCGACGGAAACAACTTCACCGCCTATGGCAATGCGTCGGCAGGATCGCAGTTCACGACCTTCAACGTTGGTACGGTGACCTATACGGATTACGTCGGAGTGGCGAGCGTCCCTGACAGTACTTCCGGTGTTGTCGCGGGTTTCTGGTTGCTCGATTCCAAGCATGCACCACTCTCAACGCTCACGTACAAGACGCTATCCGGTCAGATGTATTTGAGCCTGAAAGACAAGCTCGGCATCAAATACTGGTTGGCTTTGCCGCAGGCGCTCAACTGGACGACGCTTAATCTCACGTGGGACATGTTCTCGCTCGCGCCGAATCAGCCCGCAGGATCGTCACCCACTCCGACGCCGACAGACCAACTCACGCAGGTCATCTTTGAAATCCCGGCAGGCTCGATGAGCGCCAGCATTTCTACCTACACGTGGGGAGAAGTGCCGAAGTACTACGTTCCCAACGGAGAATGGTCCACGCAGTGGTTCATGCACGTCAGCGATTCCGGTGCGTTCACGTGGCTGGTGGGCGACGTGACCATCCGAAATGAGATGGATAGCGGCTTGAAGTACACGCCCGGTGTCGTGCCCTTTTCGAATCAGTATTCGCCGACCCTGCGCCGTAACGAATTCTGGCGCGGCACGCCGTATACCGGCTACCAGTATCCGGTCAATTGGCTGAACGCGGGTCTGCCGGACTACTACGAAAACGTGATTCAGTTCTGGTACGACGCGCAGATAGCCTATCAGCAACGCATTGGGGTGTTGGGTCCGTTCTGCCCGCTGTACGTTTGGCCGCGATACGACAACCTTGGCGAAGGGGCCATCAATTCCTTCGACTGGGGTTCGGACCAACCGTACCCGTGGGCGGGCTACGAGGCGCGTGGCATGTGGTCCGCTTGTCACCTGTGGGCGGAGTTGGTTCGTCAGGGTAAAACCGTCGATCCGAAGCTCGTTACGGTGTGTCAGAACTGGGCGAAATTCCTGCTCAACTTCCAACAGAACAACGGTGGGCTGACTCCCTCGAAGTTCCCGCGCGATGCGCCGCCGTTCAATGACGGCTACAACCCCGACCCTACACGCAGCGATCCCGATAACGTCGGTCACATGACCGGCTTGTTCCTGTCGGCTTGCGTGGAAATGCTCAACGCAGGCGACAAGACCGGGATTCCGGAGCAAGTCATTAAGGGACTGCTAACTCAATTGAACCTGACGTATGTGATCGGCAATGGATCATACGCCGACATGAGCGGTTCGTTCTCAAGCTGGCCCGGTGGACATTACTTCTATGGCTTCTGGGCCGGAGAAATTTTCCGTGGACTGGGTCTGCTGCTCGAATGGATGAACAAGGGGAACGTGCTCGTTTGAACTTTGGTAAGGATAGGCGAGCATCGATCTATCCTTGCGCACAACACAACGGACCCAAGGACACAATGTAGGTAAATAAAAATGCCAATAACACCTATTCAGACACCTGATGGGGACAACGTAGAGCTTATCGACTCGTCCGGTTACTGGATCGCGATGACATACAACGTGACTCCGTACGAAGCGATCATGTACCCGAATCAGAACATTCAGGTCATGGCCGCCCCGTGGAAGTCGTATCTGTTCTACCAGTATCAGCACGATCCGAACATTCGAGCGTTCGTTGATGCGTACAACGCGATCGCACAAGACTATCTGGACTGGTTCAACTCGATTGAGTTTCCGATCTACGTCGGCAACACCGTTATCGAGGGTGCCGGTCTGGATTATCTGATGAACAACCTGTACGGGATTCAGCGCCCTGCACTCCCCGCCGCGATGATCGCGGACAAAGGCCCGTTCAACAGCACGCCGTACAACACCATCGAATACAACGCGTACACGAAGCGGGAAGTTACCGAAACTTACGTCGCGACCGACGATATCTACAAGCGTATCGCCACGTGGAATCTCTACAAGGGCGACGGGTACGTGTTCTCCGTACCGTGGTTGAAACGCAGGATTCAGCGATTCTTGACCGGCACCAACGGCGTTGACGGTGCGAACGAAACCCAACTCGGCGCGGGCGTCGATCAAACCAACGCCATTTCCGTGACGTTTACAAGTCGTCGCAACGTCACTGTAACGGTCGATACCACCGACGGGACAGAATACGCGTGGAAGGTTCTGAAAGCCGCGATTCAAGGCGGCGTCTGTCAGGTTCCGATCGGCATCGCGTTCACCCTCATCTAATAATCCCCCTCCCCCTGCTGTAGTCGCGCATTCGCGCAATTCACGCGCAGCAAAAATCCGCATGCCTCACCGGCGGGACAACGCGCGCCATATCGATTCGTAAAAGGACAACAAAATGATCGAAATTTCCGCCAATAACGCAAGTACCACATTGGCGCTTGCACTGCCCGCTTCCGGTGTCGGTTCCACGCAGGTGACGCTTACGAGCGGGACGGGCAAGCTGTTCCCGCAACCGGGTCCGGCGACCTACCCGCCCGGTGAAACGACCTACTTCCGGTTGAGCCTCGTAGACGCTGCGACGCAGACCAAGCACGAAATTCTGTATGTGACGAACCGTGTTGGTGATGTGCTGACGGTACTGCGCGGACAGGAAGGAACCGCCGTTCAGCAGTGGAACGCGGGTGACATTGCGTTCAACGGCAACACGGCCGGAACTGAAGGTGTACAGGTTCAGGTCACTCAGCTTCAAAGCGGATACCTCACGTACGTTGCTGGACAAGGCTCGACTTCCGCTTTGACCGCTACCCTGCCGATTCAGGGGTTGTCTGCTCTGAGCGCCGGTATCTCTCTCAACGTGTTGGTTCCGTCTACGAACTCCGGCCCGTACACGTTCAACCTGAACAACTTCGGGAACCGCGCGGTTGTCGATAACTTAGGGAACCCGCTCGACGCCGGTTATCTCGTCGGCGGCGTCATCTATCAGTTCGTCTACGACGGAACACGATGGGTCGTTAGCGCCGGGAACGACAAGGCGCGCGTGTTGTACGTAGATGATACTGCGCCAGCAAGCGCGCCAAATGGGTTGATCGTCAACACCGGCTTGAACCTCACCGCGCTGACACGGGGTTTCTGCGTCTACGTTCGCGCGGCAAACACGAACTCCACGGGCGTCACGCTCAAGGTGGACAACCTGCCCGCTATCCCCGCTGTCGCGTCGGATGGAAACGCAATTCAAGCGACCGGCATCAAATCCGGGGGTACGTACCGCTTCCTATACGACGGACAGCGTTTTGTGACGGACGTTTCGAACAACCAATCATTTCCGATTGGAACGATTCTTGATTACTGGGGCAACCAAGCTGACATCGTGACGAAGTATGGTCCGGGCTGGCAGGTTGCAGACGGTACGAACGGCACTCCGGACTTGCGCGACCGGATGACGATTGGCGCGGGTCTGAGCTACCAGAAGGGTGCCGTTGGTGGAGCGACGACCGCAACTCTCAGCGTCGAGAATCTTCCGGCGCACGGTCACCCCGCGTCACAGGCTCCCCATGTGCATCACTTGGCGTGGGATCACGCGCACGGTGTCAACGACGGCGGACACGCGCACGGCATTTCGCAGTCTCCGCACGGTCACGGCGTCAACGATGGCGGTCACCAGCACGCATACCATGTCATAGCCCGAGCCGCAACAGATGAGGGGTCAACGGCCCTCACTGGCGGCGGTACTAACACGTCGTGGGATGGGCAATTTGACGGCATCACGGACGTTTCTGGCTCGAACATCAGCATCCAGCCGCAGTACGCGAACGTCTCTATCAACGGCTCGGGCGCGAACATCAGCATCCAAAACTTCCACACCGAAATCGACACATTTGGAGCCAACGCCAACATCACCGTCGGCAACACCGGCAACGGGACGCCAGTTAGCATCTTAAATCCTTATATTGCTTTGTGGAAGATTATTCGGGTGTCCTGATTTTTTAGACCTGTAGGACTTAACAATGACGATACAGCTATCAAAGAAATGGCTGGTCGGTGCGGCGAGCGCGGCCGTGGTTGCGGCTGCGCCCTTCGTTACTGGGTTTGAAGGCTGGCGCAATACGGTCTACAAGGATCAGGGCGGCGTTTCCACCGTGTGCGCGGGACATACCGACGGGATCGGCACAGAGAAGATCACCAAGCGGACCTACACCAACGAGGAATGCGGACGAATTCTCATCAAGGATTTGAACAAGGACGAGGCGCAGCTACGCGCCTCGATTGGCTACGACGTGCCGCTTACGCAGGGACAGGAAGTCATCTTGATTGACTTCGTGCACAACCTTGGAATCGGCGCGTTGAACGCCGGATCGTTGCGCCCCCTGCTTTTGCGTGGCGACGTGGACAAGGCATGCGCGAAGATTCTTGAGTACAAGTACGCGCGCGTGGGTCCGGGCGGTTCGTTGCAGGAAGTGAAGGGATTACGGCTGCGGCGCGAAGCAGAAAACCGGGTATGCACGGGTCAGACGACGGTGGACCAAGAAGCCGCGCTACGCGGTGTCGTACTGGTTCAATGAAAAAGCCCCTTGGACAAAAATCCAAGGGGCTTTTTCGTTTCAGATTCAGTTGAAATCTTCGATTGCCTTGATGCGTTGCTTCGTGGTTTCGACAAAGCAACTCGTCTGCTCAATAGTCTGTGCAGTGCCACCAGAAAATTCCTTACCTGCCGCATTGCACTTCGCGTCACGCGCCTTGATCCACAGGCGTTCCTCATTGCGCAGCACCGCTTTGCGAGTGCCGCTCAAGCGGGCCATTGTTGCCTTATATGATTCGTTGAGCTGCTTGTCAGCCTTGTCCCCTTCTGCATTGAGACAATCGAGAATGTCAGCGGTTACGCCGGATTCTTCCGCCGCCGCACAACTCTCTTGTTGCGACACTGGCTGCGTCCCGCCTTGAGTCGAGACTGGTGTTACTTGTGGCGCGGATTGTGCCGACTGTATGTCCATGTTGACGATCTTCATGTCGTCCGCCGACAGTTCCCGCGCAAAACCCAACGCAATCTGATCACCAGTATTCGTTACCAAGCGCAGATTGAAGCTCTTGTGGCCGTCGCGCCACGTACGACGCAGGGTCCAAAGCATCGCCGGAGTATCGGCACCAATAACAGACACGCGCATGTTGAGGTAGTCTTGCTGCGCGTTAAATTCGGCGGGCACCGCCTTGAAGCGCATCAGCGATGAAGTGTCGGCCAAGATCAAATCGCCGTTTGTCGCCGTCCCGATGATGAACAGACCGCTACCGGAGGTCCACACGCCGCTAACCGCTCTGACGAAGTCTGCCTTACTCTCGGCTTTCGCTGATGATGAGAACGCGAGTATTGCAACGAACCATACAGCAACCAGCGACCGCATTGTTTTCATGTTACCCCCGTAGTTTTTATCCGCATTTGTCGGACGTCGGAATTCTACACGACCGACTGAAAACTTTCCCTCGGGCAATTCGGTGTTTGATGATGCTAACCCGATGTGATGCAGTAAAACGAAAGCCCCCGGCCTGTGAAGGTTCGGGGGCTTTTCGTTTGGCGAACGGGTCAGAGGTTGTCAGTGGCGTGCTGGTCCGCTCTATCGATATTCATCGATTTCGACAACGCCTCCAATCGATTCCATGAGCGCGCGGATATCGTCCGGCACGTCCGGCACACGCTCCCCGCTCTCGTTGTCCCAATAGCAGCGGATACGAACCCGAGCGCCTTGGCTCTCGATGAGTTCGCGCAGGTCCGGGCGCGGCAGAGATAGATGCTTGACGAGATAGCGCAGATGGGGTTCCAGTTGATCGCTCTCGATAGCGCTCTCACTGCGAATGGCCCACACACCCGTTCGACGGGTAATGACACGCCCCTGTCCTGTCGGATCGTTCACACGGTCGCCTTTGGTCACAGCCGTATCGGGAGTAACGTCAAAATACTCGGTCCAGAAGGACGGAACCACATCGTCGCCAGCGATCGAGAAGGACGCATGCGCAAGCTGATGCTTTTTCATGACGCGCTCAGTTTCCATAGTTGTGCATGTTGTCGATCACGACGCCTTTGAATTCAACGTCTCCGTTGTCGTGCCAGAGAACGTTATCCGCCCCACCGAGATCGTTAGCGTCTTTCATTTGGTGGATCATGTTTCCAAAGATTTTACGTTCGTACCCGAGCATCTTGGCCGCGTAGTTCGGGTTGTTCGTGGATGCCGCGAGTTCTTCAACGTCGCCGCTCAAAACATCGGGCGTATAGTCGAACGGCGCAGCGTCTGCTAAAGCCGTTCCGTCAACCAGTCCAGACGCAGTACCAGCAACGGCACCGCCCGACCCCGCGACAACGCTTTGCAGGTAGCTCATCAGTTCGCCTGCGGACACGTCGCTCGGCGTGGCCCAAGACGGCAGCGGTTTATCGACGGGGAGCGACGGTACGCCCGGAACGCCCGCGAGCCTGTTTGCCTTTGGGAACGGTGGGGAGGACGGTTGACCGCCAGCGGCACCCCCGCCACGCGGGATCACCTTGTCTATGGCCACGGCTACGCGCCCACCCTCAATTAACCAGCGCAGCGGGCCATCGTTTCAGGCGACGCAGAACCCCCGTATCGCTTCTGATGCGATAGACCGCCATAATTCCCCTGACATTGCGCAGCACCACGTATTCCCTCCCGGCATGCGCGAATACGCCCGAAGCGCTGTTCGAGGGAATATCTGCCACACTTCCGTTTTTCGAGACGAAAATGCGATGCGCTCGCGCGGCACGCTGAATCAGGTTGTCGTTCGGGATTTGAGACTTACTCATACGATACTCAGGAATTCGCGGTCGGGCAATATCACCACACGCGATCCGAGTTGTAAAGCAAAAAAGTCCGTATCTATCGACGTGGTTTGCGCGGATCGCTAACCTCCGCCCAAACCTCACTCGGCTTCGCCGGTACTACTAGGTTTACATCTATATGTATTGTTCATATCTGTGTTATTACCTTGCTATTTTCGCAAGGGGGGTATAGCTATTTTCGCAAGGGGGTATAGCTATTTTCGCAATACCCCCTGCCGCTCCCGCGCCGGGGCGAGTGCACGTTTTTCAGACTAACGAGCGCGCGACGCGGGGGTTTCCAACATTCCCGAATGCGGGTAAGCACCTCCCCGAATGTTGGTTTCCCGCATTCCGGGGAGGGAGAAAGTAACATCCGTCTAGATACAGAGATTACTTCATAGACTACAGCGGAGATTACTCACACTGCTGACGTGAACGGAAAGCTGGGAGTGGGGATTTTTTAGAGCGGCATGTGTAATGTGCGGACTTCAACGCGCATCGCAACGATGTTTTTCAGACTTTCCCCTTTCACGAAAATGGGAACTGTCCGGACGAGAAACCAGACAGTTCCCGAAGCAATCAGAGAAGGGAAACGCGGTTAATCGCTTCGGCCGTTCTCAATGTCAAGTGCCCGTATGTCGCGTCAATCATTTTCGAGCTAGTACCGGTCAGTTTTGCGACCAAGAAAATATCAACGCCTTGCGATAGCATTTCGCTGATGTAGCTGTGTCGAAATGAGTACATCACGGCATGCGGAAGTTTCGCGTCTTTGCGCGCCTGCCGGAACGGTTTCGCGTAATTCAATGCAGTCCACCGCTTTGAATCCTTTGCGCGAATAAAGATCGGACCAAGTTTCCGCGAACCAATAGCTTGCTCGAATAACTCACGCGCATGATTCGATAGCGCAACTTCGCGATACTTTTTTGAACTATCCGTATGCTTGCCCTTGTTATTTATTACAGTCAGCATGCCGGATGCTCTATCGTAATCGGCTATATCTGCCTTCATCAACTCACCCGGACGCGCTCCGGTAAGCAACAGTGCCTTAGCGAGCATACGCAAGTCATCGGGCATCGCATCCAACAATCTATTGCGCTCATCGGCTTTCAGCCATCCTTTACGACCCTTGCTAACGCCCTTGTGACGGCCGATAGCCTTCCAAGCCTCATTGCTTTTGATGAAGTTCTTTTTATATCCAAAATTGAGCGCAGCTTTAAAACTGGTAAATTCGCGGTTAGCATAGTCCTTAGCCCTCCGCAGGTCGTCGGATTCTAGCCCCTTCGGCACCAAAGAGTCCCGCCAACCTTCCACGTCCTCAGCGGTCAATTGATCCAAGGCGATGGAGGCTATAGGGCGGTCATAGATGCGCCGCTTAAATATTCTCTCAGCGTTGTATGCGGCCGAGTCGCCCGATTCCTTACGCCGATCCTCAACGTACAGCGCGCACACGTCTGCAACCGTCTTAGGCTTCCCCTTCTCTTCTTGAGCGATCACGGCCGCAGCCATGTTATCGGCCCATTCCCGGACCTTGCGTGACGCGCTCTCAAACTCGTCGACCATCCCCCCGTAGGTGTCCACCTTTCCGAACGAGTTGAACTCGTACCGTCCATCCGCGCCCTTCCTTCTCCCTATCCACGTCCCGCCCTCTGCCGTCCGTCTGTAGCCGATATGCAGGCCCTTGACGATCTGCAACCAGTAGGGGTCACGGCGCGGGGCCAGCTTGGCGCGGGCGGTCTTGGTGCGAATGGATTCCTTGGCTTTTGCCATGTTCGTATGCTCCCCGTAGTCGGGCTTTCCCGTACGTACGTATTTCGTACGTATTTTTCACCTTAGACGAAAACGCGATAGGAGTGCTCCTATCGAACTTTTCTCTGCAAGGTCTTGATTTTACGTACGTTAGATGTGAAAAAACGCGATAGGAGCAATTCTATCGCGTTTCTTCTGTTCCCTGTAAGGGAAAATCCGCACGACCGTTCGGTGTCCGGCCGCCTCTTTGCCGCAGGTTCCCCCGCTATACTGAAATCACAAGCTGCAAGAGCAGCGACGCAGGGGAGACATCATGAACATCGACCATTCTTTCGAACTGTCGTCCGTGATGATCGCGTTCGCGGTCATCGGCGTCATCGTGATCGGCGGCCTGCTGGCCGCGATGCATCTGAAGCACAAATATCACCCGAACCTGATCGGCGCGCTGATTGGTGCGCTGCTGTGCTTCCTGCTGATCGAGGCGTTACCGGCGCTCACCTGACGCGCTGCCCGGCGCGAGCGTTTGAAGGAAATCGTCTACGGTCGGATAGCGCAACGTCACGCACAATTCGGCCTTGAGCCGTGCGTTGGACAGGCGCCGCGACTCGCGCATGAACGACAGCAGCGTCGGCTCGAGCAGACGCTCGGCGTCCGCGCGACTGACGCGCGGCGGCCTCGGCAGGCCGAGCACCTGCGCGACCCGGTCGAAATACTCTCCCATCCGCAGTTCCGTGTCGTCCGACGCGTGCACGACGCGCGCCGGCTTGCCGCGCACGGCCGCACGACGCAGGATCGCCGCGAGATCGTCCGCGTGGATGTGGTTCGTGTACACGTCGTCGGCCGGCTCGAGCGCCGGCGTGCCGCGCTCGAGCCGCGCGACCGGCAGGCGGTTCGCCGCGTAGATGCCGGGGATGCGCACGATGCGCGCGGACAGCACGCCGCGCACCGTCGCCGCACGCAGTTGCCGCTCGGCCGACACGCGCCGGAACGCGCGCGGATTCGCCGGGCGCAGCGGCTGCGTTTCGTCGATGCGCGCGCCGCCGCAGTCGCCGTAGACGCCCGTCGTACTGGCGTAGACGAGCGTCGGCGCGCGAAGACCGTCGGGTACAATACGCGCTGCCCGAACGGGCGCGCCGGCCTGTCGGGCCGCGGTGCGCAGCGTTCGGAGCCGGCCGACCGCCGGGGCCGGCGGTGCCGCCGGCCGACGCGCGGGCATGGACGTTGCGGCGATCAGCGCACGCGTGCGCCGGTCGTCGCGGCCGTCGGATGGCGGCGGCGCGAGATGCAGGATCATGCGGGCGAGGCCCGCGAGACGGCCGAGCGTCGCCGGGCGATCGAGGTCGCCGACGATCGGCGTCGCGCCCGCGGCGCGCAGTTCGTCGCGGCGGGCCGGGTGGCTCGTCAGCGCGAGGATGCGCAGATTGCGGCGCGCGTCACGCCATTGCGCGACGCAGCGCATGCCGACGTCGCCGCAGCCGACGATCAGTACGCGCGGCCGGCGCAGGATTCGTGTCGCGATCATGTTGGTTGCGAAATCAGTAGCCGCCGTTGCGCGACGCGCAGCGGTTTTGCATTGTAGCTGCCGTGCGCGACATGCACGGTCCCCCCATTTTGTTCTAGTTTGGTTCTATGGCATTCAACGTCACTCTCAAGCAAAGCGGCCGGCAATTCCAGGTCGAGTCGGACGAAACCGTGCTGGCGGCCGCGCTGCGCCAGAACGTCCATCTGCCGTACGGCTGCAAGAACGGCGCGTGCGGCTCCTGCAAGGGCCAGATCGTGTCGGGCCAGATCGAACAGGGCCCGCACGCCGCGTCGGCGCTGTCCAACGACGAACGCACGCGCGGCCTGGCGCTGCTGTGCTGCTCGAAGGCGCAATGCGACCTCGAGATCGACGTGCGCGAGATCGCCGGCGTCGACGGCGTGCAGGTCAAGAAGCTGCCGTGCCGGATCGCCGCGCTCGAACGCAAGGCGGACGACGTGATGGTCGTGAAGCTGCAGTTGCCCGCCAACGAACGCCTGCAGTACCTCGCGGGCCAGTACGTCGAATTCATCCTGAAGGACGGCTCGCGCCGCAGCTACTCGATGGCGAACGCGCCGCACGAGGAAGGCCCGATCGAGCTGCACATCCGCCACATGCCGGGCGGCAAGTTCACCGACCACGTGTTCGGTGCGATGAAGGAGCGCGACATCCTGCGCTTCGAAGGCCCGCTCGGCACGTTCTTCCTGCGCGAAGACTCCGACAAGCCGATCGTGCTGCTCGCGTCGGGCACCGGCTTCGCGCCGATCAAGGCGATCATCGAGCATGTGAAGCATTCGGGCATCACGCGCCCGATGACGCTCTACTGGGGCGCGCGCCGCAAGAAGGACATCTACCTCGCCGAGCTCGCCGAGCAGTGGGCGCGCGAGATCCCGAACTTCAAGTACGTGCCGGTGCTTTCCGAGCCGGACGACGCCGACCAGTGGACGGGCCGCACCGGCTTCGTCCATCGCGCGGTGATCGAGGATCTGCCCGACCTGTCCGGCCACCAGGTGTACGCGTGCGGCGCGCCGGTGATGGTCGAATCCGCGCAGCGCGACTTCACGCAGCACCACGCGCTGCCGGCCGACGAGTTCTACGCGGACTCGTTCACGAGCGCCGCCGATCTCGCGCATCCGGTCTGAACACCGGGCGCGACCGCACCCCGCCGTGCGCCGCCGTGTCACATCCGTGGCATCGCGGCGGTTTACAGTGGGGCGCGGGATGCCTTATGCTTGCGCACATGAACCGCTTCCTGTCCGCTCTCCGACGTCGCCGCTCGCCGCTCCGCCCGGATGCCGCCGGCTCGTCACGGACTCGCGCGTAACCCTCCTCCGCTTCACCGGTTACGCACAAGCTGTTCGACCCACCAGCCACGGCCTTCCGTGGCTTTTTTATTGCCCGTTTCCCTTTCAACGCCCGCTGGAGTCTGCTGCCATGCCCCTGAACGATTATCCGATCGACTCGCTGATGTACATCACGAACCGCCCCGACATCGTGTTTACGCACGGCAAGGGTTCGTGGCTCTACGATCACACGGGCAAGCGCTATCTGGACTTCATCCAGGGCTGGGCCGTCAACAGCCTCGGCCACTGCAACGACGGCATCGTCGAAGCGCTGAAGACGCAGGCCGACAAGCTGCTGAACCCGTCGCCCGCGTTCTACAACGAGCCGATGGCGAAGCTCGCGGGCCTGCTCACGCAGCACAGCGTGTTCGACAAGGTGTTCTTCACGAACAGCGGCGCGGAAGCGAACGAAGGCGCGATCAAGCTCGCGCGCAAGTGGGGCCGCAAGTTCAAGAACGGCGCATACGAGATCATCACGTTCGACCACAGCTTCCACGGCCGCACGCTCGCGACGATGTCGGCCAGCGGCAAGCCGGGCTGGGACACGATCTACGCACCGCAGGTGCCGGGCTTCCCGAAGGCCGAGCTGAACAACATCGCGTCGGTCGAGAAGCTGATCACCGACAAGACCGTCGCCGTGATGCTCGAACCGATCCAGGGCGAAGGCGGCGTGATTCCGGCGACGCGCGAATTCATGCAGGCGCTGCGCGCGCTGACGAAGCAGCACAACCTGCTGCTGATCGTCGACGAAGTGCAGAGCGGCTGCGGCCGCGCGGGCACGCTGTTCGCGTACGAGCTGTCCGGCATCGAGCCGGACGTCATGACGCTCGCGAAGGGCATCGGCGGCGGCGCACCGCTCGGCGCGCTGCTGTCGAAGGCCGACGTCGCGGTGTTCGAGGCCGGCGACCAGGGCGGTACGTACAACGGCAACCCGCTGATGACGGCGGTCGGCTATTCGGTGATCTCGCAGCTCGTCGCGCCCGGCTTCCTCGAAGGCGTGCGTGCGCGCAGCGAATACCTGAAGCGCAAGCTGCTCGAACTGTCGGAGGAGCGCGGCTTCGAGGGCGAACGCGGCGAAGGCCTGCTGCGCGCGCTGCTGCTCGGCAAGGACATCGGCCCGCAGATCGTCGAGAAGGCGCGCGACATGCAGCCCGACGGCCTGCTGCTGAACGCCGCACGCCCGAACCTGCTGCGCTTCATGCCCGCGCTGAACGTGACGACCGACGAAATCGACCAGATGATGGCGATGCTGCGGTCGATCCTCGACACGCTGTAAGGAGACCGCCGCGATGGATGCCGCCGCCGATGCTGTCGCTATCCGCCGGTTCGAACGCGCCGACACCGATGCCGTGCTCGCGGTATGGCGCGACGCGTTCCCGCACTACGACGAAGCCGGTGCGCCGCCGCACCGCGATCCGCTGCGATCGATCGAGCTGAAGCTCGCGACCCAGCCGGAACTGTTCTTCGTCGCGACCAGCGGCGCGCGGGTCGTCGGCACGCTGATGGCCGGTTTCGACGGACATCGCGGCTGGCTCTACTCGTTCGGCGTCGCGAACGACGCGCGCCGGCTCGGCGTCGGCCGCGCGCTGATCGCGCATGCGGAAAGCGCGCTCGCCGCGCGCGGCTGCCTGAAGATCAACCTGCAGGTGCTGCCCGGCAACGACGACGCATGCCGCTTCTATGCGGCGCTCGGCTATCGCGTCGAGGAACGCATCTCGTTCGGCAAGACGCTGCCGGCCGCGTAAGACCGCCGCCGGCCGATTCAGCGCGTGATCGGCCCCGCGCCCGGCAGCGGATTGCCGAGCACGTCGGTCGGCACGGCCTGCTGCTCGAACGCCGCGAAATACGCGGCCCACTGCGATTCGCTCACGCGCACCAGCAGCGCGCCGTCCTGCCACACGTCGTTGTGGTCGTTGTGGTCGTCGCCCGCGCGATGCAGGTAGTGCGGGCCCGTCGAGCCCTGGTTCATGTGCGTGTCGTGGATGCCGTTGCCTTGCGCATAGGTGCGTCCGAACACGACGACGTCGAGGCCCTGCGACTGCGCGGCGCTCACCAGCCGCAGCAGCGACGGGATCGGCTCCGGATGCTCGGTGCCGTCCATCACCGCGCTCGCGCGCCACGCGCCCGTCTCGTTCAGGATGTCGCTGCGCAGGTAGTCGAGCGCGGGCAGCGCGGTCTGCGCCGTCAGATCGGTATAGCCTTCGGCCGCGGCGGCGAGCGTCTGCGTGACCGGATGGTGGAAATCGTAGACGAGCTTGTAGTTCAGCAGGTCGTCCGCGTCGTTGGTGCCGACGTTGATCGCGACATCCCAGTCGCCCGCCGGCAGCGCCAGCGTCAGGTGAACGTGATACTGGATCTCGCTGCCGTGCGGCGAGCCCTTCAGCTTCGCCACCGACGTCACCTTCGCCTTCACGAAACCGTAGTCCAGACTCATGCGTGTTCTCCGTGTCCCGATGGGTCATCGATGCTACGCAGCCCGTGTGTCGGTTTGCCGACGGCCGGCCGCGGTGTCGCCGGCACGCGATGCAGCCTGCGCAGTGCAACAGTCGAATGGAGTCGCCTTTGCGCGCACAGTTCGACGCGAATCGCGCACGACGAAAAAAAGCCGTCACGGTTTCCCGTGACGGCTTTTCGACAGCCCGGATGCGCCATGCGCAACCGGGCCCGCGCGTTCGATCGCTTACTCGCCCAGATACGCGGCGCGCACCTTCGGATCGTCGAGCATCTGCTTCGCGTCGCCTTCCATCGTGACCGTGCCCGAATCCATCACGTAGCCGCGGTCGGCCGCCTGCAGCGCGAGGCGTGCGTTCTGCTCGACCAGCAGCACCGTGATGCCCTCCTTCGAGATCTCGCGCACCACTTCGAAGATCTTCTCGACCATGATCGGCGACAGGCCCATCGACGGCTCGTCGAGCAGCAGCAGCTTCGGCTTGGAGAGGATCGCGCGCGACATCGCCAGCATCTGCTGCTCGCCGCCCGACAACGTGCCCGCGAGCTGCGTCGCCCGCTCCTTCAGGCGCGGGAAGAAGCCGAACATCCGGTCGACGTCCTTCTTGATCTGCTCGTTGTCGTTGCGCAGGTACGCGCCCATCTGCATGTTCTCGATGATCGACATCCGCGCGAAGATCCCGCGGCCTTCCGGCACCATCGCGAGGCCGCGCTTGAGCAGTTCGTGCGGCGGGATGCCCTTGATCGACTTGCCGTCGTACTCGATGTCGCCCGCCGAGTACGGCTTCAGGCCGGTGATCGCCTTCATCGTCGTGGTCTTGCCGGCGCCGTTCGCACCGATCAGCGTCACGAGCTCGCCCTGACGGACTTCCATGTCAACGCCCTTGACGGCCTGAATGCCGCCGTAGTTGACCTGCAAGCCCTTGATTTTCAACATTGCCGCTGCCATCAGTGCACCCCTGCGCCGAGATATGCCTCAATCACCTTCGGATTCTTCTGCACGTCCTGCGGCAGACCCTCGGCGATCACCTTGCCGTAATCGAGCACCGTCATCCGGTTGCACAACCCCATCACGAGCTTCACGTCGTGCTCGATCAGGAGAATGGTGCGGCCGTCCGAGCGGATCTTGTCGAGCAGGCGCGTGAGTTCGACCTTCTCGGTCGCGTTCATCCCGGCCGCCGGCTCATCGAGCGCGAGCAGCTTCGGGTCGGTCGCGAGCGCGCGGGCGATTTCCAGACGACGCTGGTGACCGTACGACAGGTTGCGCGACGTGTAGTCCGCGTACTGCAGCACGCCGACGTATTCGAGCAGCTCGATCGCGCGCTCCTTGATCTCGCGCTCTTCCTGGCGTTCGGCCGGCGTCTGGAACACCGCGCCCAGCAGACCGTGCTTGGTGCGCACGTGGCGGCCCACCATCACGTTCTCGAGCGCCGTCATCCCGCCGAACAGGCGGATGTTCTGGAACGTGCGCGCGATGCCGGCCTTGGCCACCTGGTGCACGGCCGTCGGCGTGTAGTTCGTGCCGTCCAGCTTGAAGTCGCCGGAGTCCGGCGTGTAGAGGCCCGTGATCACGTTGAAGAACGTCGTCTTGCCGGCCCCGTTCGGGCCGATCAGACCGTAGATCTCGCCTTCGCGGATCTGCAGGCCGACGTCGGACAGTGCCTGCAGCCCGCCGAAGCGCTTGTTCACGCCCGAGACGGACAGTCGGATTTGCTTGTCGCTCATGTGTGTATCCCCTTGTCCGTAGGTTAAGCGCGCACCGGCTTCTTGCTGTTGCGCTTCGCCAGTTTCGCGATCTTGTCCTCATGCTTCGGCGCGGGCCACAGGCCTTCCGAGCGGTACAGCATGATGATCACCATCGCGAGGCCGTACAGCGCCTGACGGATCACTTCGGTATCGACGATGTCGTGACCGAACAGCGCGTGCTGCAGCGGGCTCATCGTCGAGCGCAGGAATTCCGGGAAGATCGCGAGCAGCACCGCGCCCAGGATCACGCCCGGGATGTGGCCCATGCCGCCGAGCACCACGCAGGCGAGCACGACGATCGATTCCCAGAACGTGAACGACTCGGGCGACACGAAGCCCTGGAACGCGCCGAACATCGAGCCCGACAGGCCGCCGAACGAAGCGCCCATCGCGAACGCGAGCAGCTTCACGTTACGGGTGTTGATGCCCATCGCCTTCGCGGCGATTTCGTCTTCGCGGATCGCGGCCCACGCGCGGCCGATACGCGAGTGCTGCAGACGCGTACACACCCAGATCACCAGCAGCGAGCAGAGCACGAACAGGTAGTAGTACATGTACACCGACGGCAGCTGGAAGCCGAACAGCGTATGCGTCTGCGACAGGTTGAAGCCGCCGACGTGCACCGGATCGATGCCCGTGATCCCCTTCGGGCCGTTGGTGATGTTCACCGGACGGTCGAGGTTGTTCATGAAGATCCGGACGATTTCACCGAAGCCGAGCGTGACGATCGCCAGGTAGTCGCCGCGCAGGCGCAGCGTCGGCGCGCCGAGCAGGATCCCGAAGGTCGCCGCCAGCGCCATCGCGATCGGCACGATCAGCAGGAACGGCACGTGCAGGCCGTTCGGCGCGAGCGCCGCGATCCACTCGAACTGCGAGGTCAGGTGCGGCGAGCTCAGCAGCGCCGCCGTGTAGGCGCCCACCGCGTAGAACGCGATGTAGCCCAGGTCGAGCAGGCCGGCGAAGCCGACCACCACGTTCAGGCCCAGCGCGAGCATCACGTACAGCATCGCGAAGTCGAGCACGCGGACCCAGTAGTTGCCGCCGGCCGAGCCGATCACGATCGGCGCGGCAATCACGAGGACGGCAGTGAGGAGGCCGATGACGACGGTCTTGGCGGTGTTGCGCTCTTCGACCAGCGACGTCGACGATTCGATCGGTTGAATGGATGTCATGTTGTTTGCTCCCCTTCCGTTACGCGCGGTCCGCGACACGTTCGCCCAGCAGGCCCGACGGACGGAACACCAGCACGATGATCAGCACGATGAAGGCGAACACGTCCTGGTAGTTGCTGCCGAATACGCCACCCGTGAGGTTGCCGATGTAGCCGGCCCCGAGCTGCTCGATCAGGCCGAGCAGCACGCCGCCGACCATCGCGCCGCCGAGGTTGCCGATCCCGCCGAGCACCGCCGCGGTAAACGCCTTCATGCCGGGGATGAAGCCCATGTAGAAGTGCACGTTGCCGTATTCGGACGCGATCATCACGCCGGCCAGCGCGGCGAGCGCGGAGCCGATCATGAACGTCGCCGAGATCACGAAGTTCGGGTTCACGCCCATCAGGCTTGCCGTATTCGGGCTTTCGGCGATCGCGCGCATCGCGCGGCCGAGCTTGGTCTTGTGCACGAGCAGCAGCAGGCCGCCCATCACGATGAACGCGACCGCGATGATCACGATTTCCGTGACCGAGATCACGGCGCCGGGCGTCGTGTCGGTCGCCTTGATCACGTTGATCGGGTCGGTCGGCAGCAATTGCGGGAACGGCAGCGGGTTGCGCGACCAGATGATCATCGCAGCCGTCTGCAGCAGGATCGACACGCCGATCGCGGTGATCAGCGGCGCGAGACGCGGCGCGCGGCGCAGCGGCCGGTACGCGACGCGTTCGATCGTGAAGCCGACGAACGCACAGACGACCGCGGCGATGCCCAGGCCGATCGTCAGCGTCGCGACGTTGCCGAGTCCGGGAAAGTGGTTCTGCAGCACGGTGATGGCCGACAGCGCAACCATCGCGCCGATCATCAGCACGTCGCCGTGCGCGAAGTTGATGATGCCGAGAATGCCGTACACCATCGTGTATCCCAACGCGATGATGGCGTACACACTGCCGAGCACCAGCCCGTTGAGAACCTGCTGGACGAAAATATCCATTTAAAGCTCCTTGGCCCGTGCTGCCGGAGGACGTTGCGCCCCGCGGGTAAGCGAGGAATCGCGCCTTCTCGGCGACACTGCGGGTACTAGTCGATACCGGTAAGGGTGGATCGTCCCGGCGCGCGCCGCCCGGCCTGTACGGCCGGACCTGCCGCCGGAGCGGATACAAAAACGGCACCGCACTGTTCCGGTGCCGTCATGAGTCCCGTCGCTAAATCGTCACGACATCGAGGACGGTGTTCGTGGCCTCCTTGAAGTCGTGGGGCAGCATGCCGAGACGGCCGTCGTCCGGTTTCCCGGCATCCGTGCCTTGGCCCGTCCGGCGCCGCGCAAGCAGCGCGCCCGGACGGATCGGATTCCGCGCCGCGTCGCCCGGCAGGGCGTTGCGGCAGTCGCGCCCGACTTTCGTCAGGACTGCATCGGAATCCATCGTACGAACCAGACTGCGCGTCACGACACGGTCGGTCGCGGCGGCGCGCTGTTTCGTCGAATCGAATTGAAGGGGGGACAGTGGCTTCGGCACGCTGCCGGCAACGCCGCGATCGTCCGGCATCCGTCGACCGGCGGCTTGCCGCGACGCAGTCTGCATGCCCGCTGCCCGGCCCGTCGTCAGGCCAAGCGCGTTGATGTCCTCGATCGTCAAACCTGCCCCGTTTTCCTTGTCCCTGCCCAGTTGCGCGATACGGCGCGCCGATGGCGCCGCACGTCCGGCTCCGGCGACGCGCACGCCGCTGGCCGATGATGCCGCGATTACCGCAGCGTCCCTGCCCGCCCCGTCGTCGCTCTTTTTGCTGCAGCCGGCAAGCATTGCAACCGGTGCGGCGACGGACACGGCGTAAGCCAACTTCACATGCATTGAATGGTCTCCCGCGCCTTGCCAAAACCCGATTTCAAAGCCATTCCGGCTTGAAAACGGGCGCATTGTAACTCCATTTATAGGACGCCAATAATCCTGATTCGATGGGGTTTTCCTGCATTGCAACCAATTTTGAGAAACGATTGGATGAGGCGGGAGCAACCGGGTTGCACCATGATTGGGAATAATGGTTGCGATTACAATTTCGAGACACCAAAAAAAAGCGCGCCGGGAGGCGCGCTTCGGTGTTCCGCGGGTGCGATGCGGCAATCAGGCGGCGGGCGGCAGGTTCAACCCGCGCGGCAGCGGAAACGACACGTTTTCCTCGATGCCGTCGAGTGCGCGGACGTTGCGCACGCCGAGCTCGCGCAGCCGCGCGATCACGGCCTGGGCGAGCACCTCGGGCGCCGACGCACCGGCCGTCACGCCGATGCGGCGCTTGCCGGCGACCCACGCCGGATCGATCTGGTCCGGTGCATCGACCATGTACGCGGCCACGCCGCGCTTCTCGGCCACTTCGCGCAGCCGGCTCGAGTTCGAGCTGTTCGGACTACCGACCACGATCACGACATCGCATTGCGGCGCCATGAACTTCACCGCGTCCTGGCGGTTCTGCGTCGCGTAGCAGATGTCCTGCTTCTTCGGCTCGCGGATCTTCGGATACTTTGCCTTCAGCGCGCCGATGATCTCGGCCGCGTCGTCAACGGACAGCGTCGTCTGCGTGACGAGCGCGATGCGCTCGGGATCGGCGAGCTCGAGCTTCTGCACGTCCTCGACACTTTCGACGAGGTGCATGCCGCGCTCGACCTGGCCCATCGTGCCTTCGACTTCGGGATGGCCCTTGTGGCCGATCATCACGATGTCGACGCCGTCCTGGCGCATCTTCGCCACTTCGACGTGCACCTTCGTGACGAGCGGGCAGGTTGCGTCGTAAATGCGCAGCCCGCGCACGTCGGCCTCGTCGCGCACGGCCTTCGACACGCCGTGCGCACTGAAGATCACGGTGTTGCCGGCCGGCACTTCCTCGAGTTCCTCGACGAAGATCGCGCCCTTCTTTTTCAGATCCTCGACCACGTACTTGTTGTGGACGATTTCGTGACGCACGTAGATCGGCGCACCGTGCATCGCGATGGCGCGCTCGACGATCTCGATCGCGCGATCGACACCCGCGCAGAAACCGCGCGGCTGGGCCAGCAGGATTTCGGCGTCGGCGGCGACGGTCTGCCCGGACAGCGTATCGGTGGTACTCATGATTACAGGATTCCGATGATTTTCACTTCGAACGTGAGCGCCTGGCCCGCGAGCGGATGATTGAAGTCGAACAGCGCCGAGGTTTCGCTGACTTCCTTCAGCACCCCCGCGTAGCGACCGCCATCCGGTGCGTTGAACTCGATGAGTTCGCCCGGCGTGAAATCGTCGCCGACCATCCCGTTCTCGCGCAGCGTCGCCAGCGTCACGCGCTGGAGCATGTCGGGATTGCGGGGGCCGAACCCCTGATCGGGGGCTAGCTGAAAAGTCGAATGGTCGCCGACCCGGAGCCCGAGCAGAATCTGTTCCAGCGACGGCGCCAGCTGCCCCGCGCCCAGCAACAGCGTGGCCGGCTTGTCCGAGAAGGTGTTGACGATGTCGGCGCCGTCGGCCAGTGCCAGCCGGTAATGCAACGTGACGTGGGAACCGGGCTTCACTTCGGATAGATCGATGAGGCTCATGAATTACTCGTTCAGTCGGCGCCCGCTACGGCCGAATGGCCCGGCGCAAAGCCAATATTGTAAGTCACCTGAGCGTGCAAGGCGGAAAGTGCGACGACGTTGCGCACGCCGCCCGCCGCCAATGGAGTTCCGACCATGCTGTCACCCTGCCTCATCGCGCCGCCGGCCGAATGCCGCGACACCGCCGACACGCCGGCCGATCCGCCCGGCCGCGTGATCCCGATCAACCGGCGCAGGCGCCGCCCGGGCGACTGGCGGCCCGAGCGGCCACGCGAGCGATTGCTGGAGCGCGGGCCGGCCGCGCTGACCGACGACGAGCTGATCGCGCTGCTGCTCGGCACCGGCAAGCCCGGTCACGACGTCTTCGTCACCGCCCGCGCACTGGTCGAGCAGTTCGGCACGTTGCGCGGGCTGCTCGAAGCGAGCGCCGACGATTTCGAGGCGTACCCCGGCATCGGCCCCGCACGCTCCGCGCGACTCGTCGCGGTCACCGAGATCGCGCGGCGCATGCTGGTGGAGAAAGCGGAAGAACGGATGCCGATCGACTCGCCCGGCGCGGTCGAGGATTGCTTGCGACTGAAGATCGGCACGCGCCAGTACGAAGTGTTCATCGCGGTCTATCTGGATGCGCGCAACCGTCTGATCGACATGGAGGAAATCGCGCGCGGCTCGCTCACGCGGATGGCCGTCTATCCGCGCGAGATCGTGCGCCGCGCGATGAAACACAACGCCGCGGCGCTGATCGTCGCGCACAATCATCCGTCGGGCGCGGTACAGCCGAGCGCGGAAGACCGCCGCCTGACCCGCGTGCTGAAAGACGCGCTCGAGCTCGTCGACGTGCGGCTGCTCGATCACGTCGTCGTCGGGGTCAGCGATACTTTCTCGTTCGCGCGGGCCGGTTGGCTGTAGACTGTGGCGCGGCGGCCCGTCCCAGGGCGCCGCAACGACGAAGCGAAATTGGGTTTGATTTTTCTGAACTTTTTCTGCTAGAATCGTCGTCTGTCTTTTTTCCAACCAGTTCTAGCCATCGAAGGGCCTTGTCTGTAAGGGCTACGGCGTTCTGAGTGCAGCCATGGATCACGTGGCGGTGCGATGGAACCTTCACCGGCGATCGAACCCCGAATTTAGCGTATTAGGAGTGCTCTCATGGCACGCGTATGCCAAGTAACTGGGAAAGCGCCGATGAGCGGCAACAACGTTTCCCACGCCAACAACAAGACGAAGCGTCGCTTCCTCCCGAACCTGCAGAACCGCCGGTTCTGGGTTGAGAGCGAAAACCGCTGGGTGCGCCTGCGCGTCTCGAACGCCGGCCTGCGCCTGATCGACAAGAACGGCATCGATTCCGTGCTCGCTGACCTGCGCGCACGCGGCGAAGCCTAAGCCCAAGGAGCACAATCATGGCAAAAGGCGCCCGCGACAAGATCAAGCTCGAGTCGACCGCTGGTACGGGTCACTTCTACACGACCACGAAGAACAAGCGCAACATGCCGGAAAAGATGGCGATCAAGAAGTTCGATCCCGTCGTCCGCAAGCACGTTGAATACAAAGAAACCAAGATCAAGTAATCTCCGGTTTCTGCCAGCCTGACGGCGACCGAAAAGCCCCGCACATGCGGGGCTTTTTGTTTTGCGCGGTTTTTGCGCGCACGCGTGAGCCCGACGCGGTATGCTCTCCCCTTTCCGCGGCCGCGGTCGACGGAACGCAAGATCAAAAGCGTAACGATGGAGATGCAGCATGAAATTCGACGTGGCGATCGTCGGCAGCGGCCTGGCAGGGCTGTCGGTCGCACTCAATCTGGCCAGCACGCGACGTGTCGCGCTGATCGCGAAACGTTCGATGATGGAGGGGGCGAGCGATAACGCGCAGGGCGGCATCGCGGCGGTCCTCGACTCGGCGGACAGCATCGAGAACCACGTCGACGACACGCTGGTCGCCGGTGGCGGCCTCTGCGACGAAGGCGCGACGCGCTACATCGTCGAGCACGGCCGCGAAGCCATCGAATGGCTGATCTCGCAAGGCGTGCCGTTCACGAAGGACGACGCGGCCGAACTCGGCTTTCACCTGACGCGCGAAGGCGGCCACAGCCATCGCCGGATCATCCATGCGGCCGATGCGACCGGCCATGCGGTGCTCGCGACGCTGTCGGCGCGCGCGCGCCAGCATCCGAACATCACGTTCTTCGAAAATCATCACGCGATCGACCTGATCACGTCGGATCGGCTCGGCCTGCCCGGCCGCCGCTGCCACGGCCTGTATGCACTCGACGTCGACAACGACCGCACGATCACGATCGAGGCGCCGCACACGGTGCTCGCCACCGGCGGCGCCGGCAAGGTCTACCTGTACACGACGAACCCCGACACCGCGACCGGCGACGGCATCGCGATGGCGTGGCGTGCCGGCTGCCGCGTGTCGAACATGGAATTCATCCAGTTCCACCCGACCTGCCTGTTCCATCCGTACGCAAAATCGTTCCTGATTTCGGAAGCCGTGCGCGGCGAAGGCGGCCTGCTGAAGCTGCCTGACGGCACGCGCTTTATGCCGTCGCACGATCCGCGCGCCGAACTCGCGCCGCGCGACATCGTCGCGCGCGCGATCGACTTCGAGATCAAGAAGCGCGGGATCGACTGCGTGTATCTCGACATCAGCCATCAGCCGGAAGCGTTCCTGCGCGAACATTTCCCGACGATCCATGCGCGCTGCCTCGAATTCGGCATCGACATCGCGAAAGAACCGATCCCGGTCGTGCCGGCCGCGCACTATACGTGCGGCGGGGTCGTCACCGATCTCGCCGGACGCACCGACCTCGCCGGCCTGTACGCGGTCGGCGAAACCTCGTACACGGGGCTGCACGGCGCGAACCGGCTCGCGAGCAACTCGCTGCTCGAATGTCTGGTGATCGGCCGCGCGGCAGCCGAGGCGATCGAGGCGGCCGGCTTCGACGCCGACACGCCGGCCGCGCTGCCCGCGTGGGACGAAAGCCGCGTGTCGGACGCGGACGAGGAAGTCGTCGTGGCCCACAACTGGGACGAACTGCGCCGCCTGATGTGGAACTACGTCGGCATCGTGCGCACCGACAAGCGCCTCGAGCGCGCGAAACATCGCCTGTCGCTGCTGCGCGACGAGATCCACGAGTACTACGCGAACTTCCGCGTGACGCGCGATCTGCTCGAACTGCGCAACCTCGTCGACGTGGCAACGCTGATCGTGAAAAGCGCGCACTCGCGCCGCGAAAGCCGCGGGCTGCACTACAGCCGCGACTGGCCGCATACGCTGCCGAAAGCATTGCCGAGCGTGCTCACGCCGCGCGTGCGCCGCTGAGCGGCGCGCCGCCCTTCCGCGGCCGCGGCAGCACAAGAAAAAAGCCGTTGGCGCTTGCGCGCCAACGGCTTTTTGTCTGATCGGATGATGTTCGGTCAGTCGACGATCCGCATCGAATAATCGGTCGCCCGCACATCCTTCGTCAGCGCGCCGATCGAGATGCGATCGACGCCCGTCTCCGCGAACGTGCGGACCGTCTCGAAATTGACGCCGCCCGAGACTTCGAGCACGGCCTTGCCATCCGCCACGCGCACCGCTTCGCGCATCATGTCGAGCGTGAAGTTGTCGAGCAGCACCGACTGCGCCCCGTGCGCGAGCGCCGTGTCGAGCTGCGCGAGCGTCTCGACTTCGACCTGCACGGGCACGCCCGATTTCAGCGCGAACGCCGCATCGAGCGCCTCGCCGACACCGCCTGCCGCCGCGATGTGGTTCTCCTTGATCAGGATGCCGTCGTACAGCGCGAGACGCTGGTTCTCGCCGCCGCCGACCCGGACCGCGTACTTCTGCGCGAGCCGCAGCCCCGGCAACGTCTTGCGCGTATCGAGGATCTTCGCGCGCGTGCCTTCGACGCGATCGACGTAACGGCGCGTCGCCGTCGCGACGCCCGACAGCAACTGCAGGAAGTTCAGCCCGTTGCGCTCGGCCGTCAGCAGCGCGCGTGCCGGCCCTTCGAGTTCGCAGACGGTCGAATCGGCCGTCATCCGGTCGCCTTCGCGATAGCGCCAGTGCACGACGATCGACGGATCGATCCATGCGATCACGGCCTCGAACCACGGTACGCCGCACAGCACGGCTTCCTCGCGCACGATGATCCGCGCGCGGCGGTGCTCGCCGGCCGGCACGAGCCGCCCGGTCTGGTCGCCGGCACCGACGTCTTCGGCGATCGCATCGGCCACGTTGCGCGCGATCGCTTCGTCGAATGCCGCGCCGTACTGCGCGCGGACGGCTTCGAACAGCGGGGATACGGCGTTGCTCATGCGGCCCCCACGTTCGCGAACAATTGCTGGTCGCGCTGCAGGTCGCCGCTCGCCTGCACGCGCTTCTTGTGCGCAGCCGCGAATTCGAGCATCCGGTCGATCGGCAAACGCGCGCGCTCGCCGATCGCGGGATCGACGAAGATCTCGTTGTGACCGCGTTCGAGCACGTCGGCGAGGTTCGCGAGGCCGTTCATCGCCATCCACGGGCAATGCGCGCAGCTCTTGCAGGTCGCGCTGTTGCCGGCCGTCGGCGCGGCGATGAAGGTCTTGCCGGGCGCGGCAAGCTGCATCTTGTGCAGGATGCCGAGATCGGTCGCGACGATGAAGCGGGTCGCGTCGAACTTGACGGCCGCGTCGATCAGCTGCGTGGTCGAGCCGACGACATCGGCCTGCGCCACGACGTTTTCCGGCGACTCGGGATGGACGAGCACCTTCGCGTCCGGATATTCGGCGCGCAGCAGGTCGAGCTCGATGCCCTTGAACTCGTCGTGGACGAGGCACGAGCCCTGCCACAGCAGCATGTCCGCGCCGGTTTTTTTCTGGATGTAGCTGCCGAGATGGCGGTCCGGCGCCCAGATGATCTTTTCGCCGCGCGCGTGCAGGTCGGCCACGATCTCGAGGCCTATCGACGACGTGACCATCCAGTCCGCGCGCGCCTTCACGGCCGCGCTGGTGTTCGCGTAGACGACGACGGTACGGTCGGGATGCGCATCGCAGAATGCCGAGAATTCGTCGACCGGGCAACCGAGGTCGAGCGAGCAGGTCGCGTCGAGATCGGGCATCAGGATCCGTTTGTTCGGGCTCAGGATCTTCGCGGTTTCGCCCATGAAGCGCACGCCGGCGACGACCAGCGTCTGCGCGTCGTGATCGCGGCCGAAGCGGGCCATTTCGAGCGAATCCGCCACGCAGCCGCCCGTTTCGTCGGCCAGTTCCTGCAGTTCGGCGTCCACGTAGTAGTGGGCGACCAGCACGGCCTTTTCACGGGCGAGCAACGCCTTGATGCGTGCTTTCAGCGCAGCGCGCTCCTCGGCGGACGGCGCATCGGGCACCTTGGCCCATGCCTGCCCCACGCCGCACACGGTCCCGGCTGCGACGGGCCGGTCGTACTCGACGGGTTTGATCGTCGATTGCATCTCCATATCTCCTGTCGATCAGCGTTGGCGCTTGAGCGCTTACCCTGATCCCATGCTACGCGGTCGATCGGCGTTGGCGCGTTCGCGCCTGCCCCGATCCCATCCCTTTCATTCGCCCCGGGACACCACCCGCCACGGCCCCAAGCGTCAGACAAATCCCGGCCCGCCGACGCGCTTCACAAACCGGCGGCCCAAATGAAAAAACCCCGCCAACGCGGGGTTTGTGACGTCCTGAGATTCTAATCGATTTCGAATCAGGCGTAGCGACGCAGGCGCGTCGCGAATTCCTGCAGCGCCTTGATGCCGCTTTGTTCTGCGCGATGGCACCAATCCTGCAATTGCGCGAGAAGCTGTTCGCGCGACGCGGTCGAACGATCCCAGATCGCGGCCAGATCCTGGCGCAGCTGGAAGTACGTATGCAGCTTCTGGCTGTTCGCGAAGATTTCCGGCAACAGCTTCTTCTGCGGCTCGTCGAGACCGTCGGCGTCCTTGTGGAACCACTTGCGGGCACCGCGCATCAACTGGTACTTCTCGCTCGAACCGAGTTCCTTCAGGTGCGCGAGCTCCTGGCGGTACGCACGCTTCACGGCCTTGCCGTAGCTCGCCATCACTTCGTAGCGGTTCGACAGCACGGCCTGCAGCGTTTCCTGGTCGAGCACCGTCTTCGGCTTGTTCAGGCGCGGCGTCGGCGCGACCTTCTTCACCTTCGCGAGACCGAAGGCCGACATGATGCGGATGTACATCCAGCCGATGTCGAACTCGTACCACTTGTTCGACAGCTTCGCCGACGTCGCGAACGTGTGGTGGTTGTTGTGCAGCTCTTCGCCGCCGATCACGATGCCCCACGGGAACAGGTTCGTGCTCGCGTCGGCCGAGTTGAAGTTGCGATAGCCCCAGAAGTGACCGAAGCCGTTGACGACACCGGCCGCCCAGAACGGGATCCACACCATCTGCACGGCCCAGACGGTCAGGCCGAGCACGCCGAACAGCGCGACGTCGATCACCATCATCAGGCTCACGCCGAGGATCGGGTACTTCGAATAGAGGTTGCGTTCGATCCAGTCGTTCGGCGTGCCGTGGCTGAACTTGCGCATCGTCTCTTCGTTCTTCGCTTCCGCGCGATACAGCTCGGCGCCCTCGAGGAACACCTTCCAGATGCCGCGCGTCTGCGGGCTGTGCGGATCTTCCTCGGTCTCGCACTTCGCATGGTGCTTGCGGTGAATCGCGGCCCACTGGCCGGTCAGCATGCCGGTGGTCATCCACAGCCAGAGACGGAAGAAGTGGCTCGCGATCGGATGCAGCTCCAGCGCGCGGTGCGCCTGGCAGCGATGCAGGTAGACCGTCACACCGATGATCGTGACGTGCGTGACGGCGAGCGCGAACAGCGCGACCTGCCACCACGAAAAATGCAGGAGCCCGTGGGAAAGAAAATCGAGCAGGGAATTCAACAAGGCAGTTACCTGTGATGAGAGCGACGCCGCACCGGCGTCAGAAGAATGAAAGCATACCGCGTGTAGACCAGAATTTTACTTCAACCGTTCCAAGTCTTTGTAAAAAATGAATATTTTCTTGCCCTGACGCAATCCGCGCGGTCCACGGCCGGACTGGGAAAGGCCCGCGATCCGGTTCCGACCGCGGAATCGGTACGATTGACCGCCCGCACCCGCTACGCGGCCGGCGCGCGCCCGTCCAGCGCACCGTTGGCGGCGGCCGAATCGTGCCCGGCCGCCACGCCGGCCGCGGCGAAGCCGTCCGGCAACCCGACCACGCGCACTTCGCGCTGCGGAAACGGAATCGAAATCCCGTGCTCGCTGAAGAGCCGCCAGATGTTGCGGTTCACGCTCGAACGCACGCCCGACGTGCCCTTCGCCGAATCCTCGATCCAGAAGCCGAGCTCCAGGTCGATCCCGTCCGCGCCGAAACTCACGAGGTACGGGGTGGGCGCCGGCTCGGCCAGCACGCGCGGCACGTCCTTCGCCGCGTCGGCGAGCAACGCGAGCGCCTGCTCGACGTCGCTCGTGTACGCCACCTGCACCGCCACCTTCGCATAGCCGCGCGTCAGGTACGACGACTGGTTCTGCACGACGTCGGTGATCAGCTTCTCGTTCGGGATCAGCGTCTCGTTGCCGTCGAGGCCGCGCACGACCGTGTAGCGCGTGCGGATCTGGGTGACCACGCCCTGCAGCCCGCCGACGCTGATCGCATCGCCGAGCCGCAGCGAGCGGTCGAGCAGGATGATGAAGCCCGACACGTAGTTGCTGGCGATCTTCTGCAGCCCGAACCCGAGGCCGACGCCGACCGCGCCGCCGAACACGCCGAGCACCGTCACGTCGATGCCGACGAGCGACAGCCCGATCAGGATCGCCGCGAACACGAGCAGCGCGCGGCCGACCCGCGACAGCACGACCTTCAGGTTCGCGTCGAGCGTGCTCGCGCGCGACAGGCGATCCTCGAGCACCGAGCCGAGCCACATCGCGACCATCAGCGTCACGCACACCCACAGCGCGCCGGAAATCACCGACAGCAGCGTGAGGTGCGCGGTCGCGACGCGGAACTGCACGCTGTCGAGCCAGCCGAGCACGTCGCGCTGGATGCCGAGCACGGTCATCACCATCGCGGCCCACACGACGGTCGACACGATCTTCTCGACGATCGACAGCCATGCGTGCGTGTGGCCGTCACGCGCGAACACGCGCCGCGCGAAGAAGAACAGCACGTAGATCAGCCCGATGCCGAACAGCGGCACGAGCGCGAGCGACAGCAGCGACGTCGACATGAACGGGTCGAACGCGAGCTGCGCACCGCCGACGAACACGCTGCCGAACAGCGGAAACAACGCGCGCTTGAGGCTTTGCGCGCCCGCGCCCGGCGCGCGTCCGGCCGCCCGGCGCCGCGCATCGATCCGGCCGTGCACGAAGCGCGCGGCGACCCACGCGAAACACAGCGCACCGACGAGGATCGCCGCCTGCCAGATCATCACCGGCTGGTGGAAATCGCGAATCACCGAGGCCAGCCGGTGCGACAGCAGGCGGCTCTGCAGGTTCTCCATCGTCCGTCCGGGCGGTCGTTACTGCGCCGCGCGGCGCTCGAGCACCGCGGCGAAGAAGCCGTCGGTCGCGTGACGGTGCGGCCACAGCGACAGATAGTCGCCCGTCTCGAGCTCGATGCGCTGGTCGGCCAGCACCTTCTGCGCCGGCACCAGCACGAAGTCCGGATGGTCGGCCAGGAACTGTTCGACGATGCGCTCGTTCTCGGCATCCAGCACGCTGCAGGTCGCGTAGACGAGCCGGCCGCCCTTCTTCACGAGCCGCGCGGCGCTCGCGAGGATCGACGCCTGCTTCGGCGTCAGTTCGTCGATCGCGGTGCGCGTCTGGCGCCATTTGAGGTCCGGATTGCGACGCAGCGTGCCGAGGCCGCTGCACGGCGCATCGACCAGCACGCGGTCGATCTTGCCGGCGAGGCGCTTGATCTTCGCGTCGTGCTCGCTGTCGATCAGCACCGGGTTCACGTTCGACAGCCCGCTGCGTGCGAGGCGCGGCTTCAGCTTCGCGAGACGCTTCTCCGACACGTCGAACGCATAGAGGCGCCCGGTCGAGCGCATCATCGCGCCGAGGGCGAGCGTCTTGCCGCCCGCGCCCGCGCAGAAATCGACGACCATCTCGCCGCGGCGCGGCGCGACCAGCGAGCACAGCAGCTGGCTGCCTTCGTCCTGGACCTCGATCGCGCCCTCCTCGAACAACTTGAGGCGCGTCAGCGCCGGCTTGCCGACCACGCGCACGCCGAACGGCGCGAACGGCGTCGCGCCCGCATCGATGCCGCTCACGCGCAGCGCTTCGATCACCTGGTCGCGGCTTGCCTTCTGCGCGTTGGCACGCAGGTCGAGCGGCGCCGGGTAGTTCAGCGCGGCGGCGAGCTGCGCGAGCTCCTCGGCATCGAAACGCTCCGACAGCGCCTGGTGAATCCAGTCGGGCAGGTTGGTGCGAATGCGCACCGGCAGGCTCGCCGGATCGATCTTCGACACGTGCTCGAGCCACGCGGACTCGGTGTCGGACAGGAACGGCTTCAGCGCATTGCGGCCGACCGTCTGCATCAGGCCGAGCAGCGTGAGGCGTCGCGCAGGCGTGCCGGTGCCGCTCTCGGCCAGGTGCGAAAACTCCATCTTCCGGCGCAGCACCGCGAACACGGCCTCGGCGATCACGCCGCGCTCCGCATGCCCGAGCTTCGGGTGCGCGCGGAAGAACCGGCTCGTCGTCGCGTCGGCGGGGCCGGCGAACTTCAGCACCTCGGCCAGCAAAGTCTCGGTCTGGCCGATCAGGAATCCGTGCAGCTTCATACGCCCTCACTCGTTTCGGTTTGCGGTTGGTCCGCGAAAATCCAGCGCGCCTCTTCGGGCGCCACCACTGCGCGGCCGTTCTCGAGGCGCAACCGCCCGTCGACGAACCAGCGCACCGCACGCGGATACAGCACGTGCTCGACCGCCAGCACGCGCTGCGCGAGCGCGGCCGCGTCGTCGCCGGCGCGCACGGGCACCGCGCCCTGCGCGACGATCGCCCCGCTGTCGAGCTCGGGAATCACGAAATGCACGCTCGCGCCATGCAGCGCGACCCCGGCGTCGAGCGCCTGCTGGTGCGTGTGGATGCCCTTGAAGCTCGGCAGCAGCGACGGATGGATGTTCAGCAGCCGGCCCTCGTATCGTCTGACGAATGCGGGCGTGAGGATGCGCATGAAGCCGGCGAGGACGACGAGATCGGGCGAGAAGCGGTCGATCTCGGCGGCGAGCGCCGCGTCGAAGCTGTCGCGGCCGTCGAACGACCGGTGGTCGACCACCGCCGTCGCCACCCCGTGCGACGCGGCAAAAGCCAGTCCGGCCGCATCGGGCCGGTTGGCGATCACGGCGGCAATCTCGGCCGGCCAACGTTCCTGCGCGCACGCGCGGACGATGGCCTCCATGTTGCTGCCGCGACCGGAAATCAGGATCACGAGTTTTTTCATCCGCGAATTTTACCATTCGCCCCCGCGTTTCCCGCCTTCTCGGCCGCCGGCCCGCCCGAACGTTTATAATCTTCTGCTTTGCGGCATCCCACCGCCCATTCCCCCGACGCTGCATCCGCTATCGTGAAAGTCTTCCGCGGCCTGCCCAACGCCGAGAGCCGCGCCCCGTGCGCGCTGACGATCGGCAACTTCGACGGTGTCCATCGCGGCCACCAGGCCCTGCTCGCGCGCGTGCACGCGGCAGCGGACGCGCGCGGCCTGCCCGTGTGCGTGATGACGTTCGAGCCGCACCCGCGCGAATTCTTCAATCCGGCCGGCGCGCCGCCGCGCATCGCGATGCTGCGCGACAAGCTCGAAGCGCTGCGCGATCACGGTGTCGACCGCGTCGTCGTCGAGCACTTCAACCACACCTTCGCGAGCCAGTCGCCGCAGGCGTTCGTCGAGCGCACGCTGGTGAACGGGCTGCATACGCGCTGGATGATGGTCGGCGACGATTTCTGCTACGGCGCGAAGCGCGCGGGCACCTTCGACACGCTGAAGGCGGCCGGCGAGCAGCACGGCTTCGAGGTCGAGCAGATGGGCACGGTGGCCGGCAGCGACGGCACGCGCATTTCCAGCTCCGGCGTGCGCGCGGCGCTCGCCGCGGGCGATCTCGACGCGGCCGCGCAGGCGCTCGGCCACGGCTACGCGATCAGCGGCCACGTCGCGCACGGGCTGAAGCTCGGCCGCGATCTCGGCTTCCCGACGCTGAACCTGCCGATCGCGCACAAGCGGCCGGCGCTCGCGGGCATCTTCGTCGTGCAGGTGCACGGCCTCGGCCCCGAGCCACTGCCGGGCGTCGCGAGCCTCGGGCTGCGCCCGACCGTCGACGATTCGGGCCGCGTGCTGCTCGAAGTTCACCTGCTCGACTGGCACGGCGATGCGTACGGCAAGCTGATCCGTGTCGAATTCCTGAAGAAGCTGCGCGACGAGGCGAAGTTCGACGATCTCGAGGCGCTGTCGCGCGCGATCGCGCTGGACGTCGCGAATGCGCGCGCGTACTTCATCGAACGCGACCGTGCGCCGGGCAGCCGCGCGACGGGCTTCGCGACGTCGGCTACCGACCGAATTAGCTGATCCGGACGGCGGCGCGCTGGCGCCGCCCCCTCGCGCCGCCCTCTCGCGCGCATCCCCGATTCACGACGCCCGAGCGTCCCCCGATTGAGATAGCGATCCCATCATGAGCAACAAGAAAGCCGATTCGAAACCGCAGGCCAAGTATCCGGTCAACCTGCTCGACACGCCGTTCCCGATGCGTGGCGACCTGCCCAAGCGCGAGCCGCAGTGGGTCAAGGAGTGGGAAGAGCGCGGCATCTACGACAAGATCCGCGCGGCCAGCCAGGGCCGGCCGAAGTTCATCCTGCACGACGGCCCGCCGTATGCGAACGGCGACATCCACCTCGGCCACGCGGTCAACAAGATCCTGAAGGACATCGTCGTCAAGTCGCGCAACATGGCCGGCTTCGACGCGCCGTACGTGCCGGGCTGGGATTGCCACGGGATGCCGATCGAGATCCAGATCGAGAAGCAGTTCGGCAAGTCGCTGCCGGCGGCCGAAGTGATGAGCAAGGCGCGCGCGTACGCGACCGAGCAGATCGAGAAGCAGAAGGTTGGCTTCAAGCGCCTCGGCGTGCTCGGCGACTGGGCGAATCCGTACAAGACGATGAACTTCGTGAACGAGGCGGAAGAAATCCGCGCGCTCGGCAAGATCATCGAGAAGGGCTACGTGTACCGCGGGCTGAAGCCGGTGAACTGGTGCTTCGACTGCGGCTCGGCGCTCGCGGAAGCGGAAGTCGAGTACAAGGACCGTACCGATCCGACGATCGACGTGATGTTCGCGTTCGCGGAACCGGAAAAGACCGCGCAGGCGTTCGGCCTGCCCGCGCTGCCGCGCGCCGACGGCGGCATCGTGATCTGGACCACCACGCCGTGGACGATTCCCGCCAACCAGGCGCTGAACCTCCATCCGGAAATCGTCTACGCGCTGGTCGACACCGAGCGCGGGCTGCTGATCATCGCGGAAGAGCGCGTCGAAGCCTGCATGAGCGACTTCAAGCTGACGGGCCGCATCATCGCGACCACGCCCGGCGTGAAGCTCGCGAACCTGCGCTTCCACCACCCGCTCGCATCGGCCCACCCCGGCTACAAGCGCACCGCGCCCGTCTACCTCGGCGACTACGTGACGACCGACACCGGTACCGGCGTCGTGCACTCGTCGCCCGCGTACGGTATCGAGGACTTCATGTCGTGCAAGGCGCACGGGATGACCGATTCCGACTTCATCAACCCGGTGATGGGCGACGGCCGCTATATCGAATCGCTGCCGCTGTTCGGCGGCCTGTCGATCTGGGATGCGAACCCGAAGATCGTCGACGCGCTGAACGCGGCCGGCTCGCTGCTGCGCAGCGAGAAGTACACGCACAGCTACATGCACTGCTGGCGCCACAAGACGCCGATCATCTACCGCGCGACGTCGCAATGGTTCGCCGGCATGGACGTGACGCCGCGAGACGGCGGCAAGACGCTGCGCGAAACGGCGCTCGAAGGCGTCGACGCGACCGCGTTCTACCCGTCGTGGGGCAAGCAGCGCCTGTTCAGCATGATCGCGAACCGTCCGGACTGGACGCTGTCGCGCCAGCGCCAGTGGGGCGTGCCGATGGCGTTCTTCGTGCACAAGGAAACCGGCGAGCTGCACCCGCGCACGCTCGAGCTGCTCGAGGAAGTCGCGAAGCGCGTCGAGCAGTCGGGTATCGAGGCGTGGCAATCGCTCGACCCGCGCGAGCTGATCGGCGACGACGCGAACCTGTACGAAAAGAACCGCGACACACTCGACGTGTGGTTCGACTCGGGCACGACGCACTGGCACGTGCTGCGCGGCTCGCACAAGGATCAGCTGCAGTTCCCGGCCGACCTGTACCTCGAGGGCTCGGACCAGCATCGCGGCTGGTTCCACTCGTCGCTGCTGACGGCCTCGATGATCGATGGCCGCGCGCCGTACAAGGGCCTGCTCACGCACGGCTTCACGGTGGACGGCGAAGGCCGCAAGATGAGCAAGTCGCTCGGCAACGGCATCGACCCGCATGAAGTCGCGAACCGCCTCGGCGCGGAAATCATCCGCCTGTGGATCGCGTCGACCGACTACTCGGGCGAGCTCGCGATTTCCGAGGAAATCCTGAAGCGCGTGACCGAAGGCTATCGCCGCATCCGCAACACGCTGCGCTTCCTGCTCGCGAACCTGTCGGACTTCGACTTCGCGCAGCACGCGGTGCCGGTCGACGAATGGCTCGAGATCGACCGCTATGCGGTCGCGTTCTCGCAGCAACTGCAGACGGAACTGCTCGGCCACTACGAGAAGTACGAATTCCACCCGGTCGTCGCGAAGCTGCAGACGTACTGCTCGGAAGACCTCGGCGGCTTCTACCTCGACGTGCTGAAGGATCGCCTGTACACGAGCGCCGCCGATTCGCGCGCGCGCCGCTCCGCGCAGACCGCGCTGTACCACCTGACGCACGGCTTGCTGCGCGTGCTCGCGCCGTTCCTGTCGTTCACGGCGGAAGAAGCGTGGAAGGTGTTCCAGCCGGCGAGCGACACGATCTTCACGGAAACCTACTATGCGTATCCGGAAGTCGCCGGCTCGGCCGCGCTGATCGACAAGTGGGCGCTGCTGCGCGACGTGCGCGGCAACGTGACGAAGGCGCTCGAGGAAGCGCGCACCGCGAACCGCATCGGTTCGTCGCTGCAGGCCGAAGTCACCGTCCATGCGAGCGGCGCGCGCTACGACGCGCTGACGAGCCTCGGCGACGACCTGAAGTTCGTGCTGATCACGTCGGCCGCGACGGTCGTCAAGGTCGACGACGAAGCGCAGGAAAGCGTCGACGTGGCCGCGTCGAAGTACCAGAAGTGCGAGCGCTGCTGGCACTACCGCGAAGATGTCGGCGCGCACGCCGAGCATCCGACGCTGTGCGGCCGCTGCTTCTCGAACCTGTTTGAAAACGGCGAAATCCGGAGCGCTGCGTAAATATGGCGAAGACCCTGTCGAAACCGGCCAGCGGCGCGCTCGCGCCCTGGCTCGGCATTTCGCTGATCGTGATCCTGTTCGACCAGCTGTCGAAGATCGCGATCCTGAAAACGTTCGCGTACGGCGCGCAGCATGCGCTGACGTCGTTCTTCAACCTCGTGCTGGTGTACAACCGCGGCGCCGCGTTCGGCTTCCTGTCGACCGCGAGCGGCTGGCAGCGCTGGGCGTTCACCGCGCTCGGCGTCGGCGCGACGCTCGTGATCTGCTTCCTGCTGAAGCGCCACGGCCACCAGCGGCTGTTCAGCGTGTCGCTCGCGCTGATCCTCGGCGGCGCGCTCGGCAACGTGATCGACCGGCTGGTCTACGGTCACGTGATCGACTTCCTCGATTTCCATCTCGGCGCGTGGCACTTCCCGGCGTTCAACCTTGCCGATTCCGCGATCACGATCGGCGCGGTGCTGCTGATCTACGACGAGCTGCGGCGCGTGCGCGGTTCGCGCTGAGCGCGCATACTCCGTGTCGACGGCCGGCTTCGCGCCGGCCGTTCCGTTTGACCCCAGGAGGCCTGAGTTGGCACACGCAGAACTCGCAGGAAAACACCTCGTTCTCGGCCTGACGGGCGGCATCGCCTGCTACAAGATCGCCGAGCTCACGCGGCTGCTCGTGAAGGCCGGCGCGACCGTGCAGGTCGCGATGACCGACGCCGCCACCCAGTTCATCACGCCCGTCACGATGCAGGCGCTGTCGGGCCGGCCCGTCTATACGAGCCAGTGGGACGCGCGCATCGACAACAACATGGCGCACATCGACCTGTCGCGCGAAGCCGACGCGATCGTGATCGCGCCCGCGTCGACGGATTTCCTCGCGAAGCTCGCGCACGGGTTCGCGGACGATCTGCTGTCGACGCTGTGCGTCGCGCGCGACTGTCCGCTGCTGGTCGTCCCCGCGATGAACCGCCAGATGTGGCAGAACCCGGCCACGCAACGCAACGCCGCGCAACTGCGCGCGGACGGCGTGTCGGTGCTCGGCCCGGATTCGGGCGCGCAGGCGTGCGGCGAAGTCGGCGACGGCCGCATGCTCGAGCCCGAGGCGATCTATGAGGCGATCGTCGCGCACTTCGCGCCGAAGGTGCTCGCGCACCGGCGCGTGCTGATCACGGCCGGCCCGACGTTCGAACCGCTCGACCCGGTGCGCGGCCTGACGAACCGCTCCAGCGGCAAGATGGGTTTCGCGCTCGCGCGCGCCGCGCAACAGGCCGGCGCCGACGTCCATCTGGTCGCCGGGCCGGTCGCGCTCGACACGCCGTGGGGCGTGTACCGCCAGGACGTGCAGACCGCGCAGCAGATGTACGACGCGGTGATGCATGCGGTCGCCGATGCCGACATCTTCATCGCGGTGGCCGCGGTTGCCGACTGGCGCGTCGACCAGCCGGCCGAGCACAAGATGAAGAAGACGGCCGACCGCAAGATGCCGGCGCTCGCGTTCGTCGAGAATCCCGACATCCTCGCGTCGGTCGCGGCGCTGCCCGATGCGCCGTTCTGCGTCGGCTTCGCGGCCGAAAGCGGCGACCTCGACGTGCACGGCGACGAGAAGCGCAAGCGCAAGAACGTGCCGCTGCTCGTCGGCAACCTCGGCCCGCTGACGTTCGGCCGCGACGACAACGAAGTCGTGCTGTTCGAGGCCGCCGGCCTCACGCGCCTGCCCCGCGCGCCCAAAGACGAACTCGCGCATGCGCTCGTCGCGGAAATCGCGAAGCGCCTGCCCGACAACCGCCTGATCTGATCACCCGCGCGGCGGCGCGTGCCGCTGCGCCCTTCCCGACCGATTCGACGACCGCATGAAACTCGACCTGAAGATCCTCGACGCGCGCATGCGCGACTACCTGCCCGCCTACGCGACCACCGGCAGCGCGGGCCTCGACCTGCGCGCGTGCCTCGACGCACCGGTCACGCTGCAGCCGGGCGAGACCACGCTCGTGCCGACGGGCCTCGCGATCCACCTTGCGGACCCCGGCTATGCGGCGCTGATCCTGCCGCGCTCGGGCCTCGGCCACAAGCACGGGATCGTGCTCGGCAACCTCGTCGGCCTGATCGACTCCGACTACCAGGGCCAGTTGATGGTCTCGACATGGAACCGCGGTCAGACCGAGTTCGTGCTGAACCCGTTCGAACGCCTCGCGCAGCTCGTGATCGTGCCGGTCGTGCAGGCGCAGTTCAATATCGTCGACGAATTCACCGAGAGCGATCGCGGCGAAGGCGGCTTCGGCAGCACCGGCCGCCACTGAACCTGAGCCACGCAGCACGAAAAAGGGGCCTCGCGGCCCCTTTTCTTTGGCGCGCACCCGTCACTTGCCGGCTGGTTGCGCGATCCGCGCGGGCACCGGTTCGCGACGCCGCGCCTGCGTGATGCTCGCATAGGCGACCATCGCGACCAGCACGCCCGACAGCACCACCGACGAGCCGACCGTGCCGAGCGCGAGGCCGCCCTTCGCGACCGGCTTCGTCAGCAGGTCGCCGACCGTCGCGCCGAACGGCCGCGTGAGCACGAACGCGGCCCAGAACAGCAGCACGCCGGAGAGGCGCGTGAAGTAGTGCGCGAGCACGATCGCCGCGAGCAGGCCGCCGATCAGCAATGCGCCGCCGCCGAAGCCGAGCCCCGAGCTGTCCGCGAGGAAGTCGCCGAGCGCGGTACCGAGCGTGTTCGAGAACAGGATCGCGATCCAGTAGAGCAGCTCGACCTTGCGTGTACGGATCAGGTCGACCGACAGCGATTCGCCGCTGACGCGCCAGACCGCGAAGATCGCCAGCAGGATCGCGACGAGGATCGACGAGCCGGCCGCATAGCCGAGGCCGAGCGTGCGATCCATGAAATCGGACATCGTCGTGCCGGCCGTGCTCGTCGCGACGATCACGGCCCAGTAGATCGCCGGGCGATAGCGCGTCGTCCTGAGCTGGGCGCCCAGCGTCACGAGAAAGAAACCGAACAGCAGGATCGAGCTGACCGCGTAGCCGACGTTCAGCGTCATCGACAGCAGATCGCCGCCGGTCTCGCCGAGCGTCGTCGCACAGATCTTCATGATCCAGAACGCGAGCGTGATTTCGGGAAGTTTGTTCATTCGAACCCCTTTTTGCAGGAAGCGGCGTGCCGGTGCGGACCGGCACGCATTGCAGACAGGATCGAATGTAGTCGCCGCTCGCTTAACGGAACCTTAGCGACTGGAGAACGGCGTGGGCGGCCGCCCCGGCGCGGTCAGCGCGCGTGCTGGTGCCGGTAATGCAGTGCGTAGGCGAGCGTCAGCAGCACGACGAACACGACGCCGACCACCATCGTCATCCGGAATTCGCGCGTGAAGGCGGTCGTCAGCAGGATCGCCGCGACGAGCCCCGCGCCGAGCAGGCTGCCGAACGGGTGCCCCCACATCCGGAATGCGAGTGCGGGGCCGCGATACTGCGAGCGGAACCGCAAGTGCGTGACGAAGATCATCAGCCACGTGAACAGCGCGCCGAACATCGCGATCGCCATCATCACGGTGAACGCGGTGTCGGGCGCCACCGCGACCAGCACGGCCGCCACCGCGACGCCGCTCGTCGAGATCCACAGCGCCGCGCGCGGCACGCCGTTCGCGCCGAGCCGGCCGAACACCGCGGGCGCGAGGCGCGCGCGCGACAGGCTGAACATCATCCGCGTCGTCACGTAGAGCTGGCTGTTCATCGCCGACAGCGCCGCGATCAGCAGCACGAAATTGATCACGCCGGCCGCATACGGCACGTGCGTCGCGGCCATCACCTTCACGAACGGGCTTTCGTCGGTACCGGCCTGCGTCCACGGGACGATCGCGAGCATCAGCGACAGCGTCAGCAGGTAGAACAGCACGAGCCGGAACACGGTCGAGCGGAATGCGCGCGTGACCGCGTGCTGCGGATCGCGCGCTTCGCCGGCCGCGATCGCGACGGCTTCGATGCTCATGTAGCTGAAGATCGCGACGATCACCGCGACCCAGGTGCCCCACGGTCCCTTCGGCATGAAGCCGCCGTGCGCGGTGTAGTTCGCGAAACCGATGCCCGACGCGGCCGGCGCCGCCCACACGAGATAGGCGCCGAGCACGATGAACACGACGATCGCCGCGATCTTCAGCAGCGAGAACGCGTATTCGACCGTGCCGTACAGCGTGACGCTCGCGAGGTTCACCGCGATCAGCAGCGCGGAGAAGCCGATCACCCAGTACCAGCCGGGCACCGCCGGGAACCAGTACTTCATGAACACCGCGATCGCGCTGATCTCGGTGCCGATCGCGAACACGACCGCGAACCAGTACGCATAGCGCACCAGGAAGCCCGCGAGCGGGCCGACGTAATGCTCGGCATACGCGCCGAACGAGCCGGCCGTCGGATGCGCGACGGTCATTTCCGCGAGCGCGCCCATCAGCAGCAGCGCGATCAGCGCGCCGATCGCATAGGAAACCAGCACGCTCGGGCCGGCGAGCCCGATCGCGAACCCGCTGCCGAGGAACAGCCCCGTGCCGATCGCGCCGCCGATCGCGATCATCGCCATCTGCCCCGACGTCAGCGCGTGGCGCAACCCTTGTTCGCGCGCGACGATAGCGTCGAACGACCGTTGTTGTTGTGTCACTGCGTTACCACTCCCCTGCACCACCATCGCGCCGCCGGCGCCGGATAAAACGAAACGGCGCGGAGACCTTCCCGCGCCGTTCGCATGAACAACGAATTATCGCTTACTCGACTTCGACCGTCTCTTCGTTCGGCTTGTGCGGCGGATTCGCCAGCTTGTCGAACGACAACTGCACCTTGTCGCTTTCGTCGACGTCGACCGTCACGTGGCCGCCGTTGAGGAGCTTGCCGAACAGCAGTTCGTCGGCCAGCGCACGCCGGATCGTGTCCTGGATCAGCCGCTGCATCGGCCGCGCGCCCATCAGCGGGTCGAAGCCGTGCTTCGCGAGATGCTTGCGCAACGCGTCGGTGAAGAGCGCGTCGACCTTCTTCTCGTGCAGCTGTTCCTCGAGCTGGATCAGGAACTTGTCGACCACGCGCATGATGATCTCCTCATCGAGCGAGCGGAAGCTGATGATCGCATCCAGGCGGTTGCGGAACTCCGGCGTGAACAGGCGCTTGATGTCGGTCATCTCGTCGCCCGTTTCGCGGCGCGTCGTGAAACCGATCGTCGCCTTCTGCATCGACTCGGCGCCCGCGTTCGTCGTCATGATGATGATGACGTTGCGGAAATCCGCCTTGCGGCCGTTGTTGTCCGTCAGCGTGCCGTGGTCCATCACCTGCAGCAGCACGTTGAAGATGTCCGGATGCGCCTTCTCGATTTCGTCGAGCAGCAGCACGCAATGCGGCTTCTTCGTGACGGCTTCGGTCAGCAGGCCGCCCTGGTCGAACCCGACGTAGCCCGGCGGCGCGCCGATCAACCGGCTCACCGCGTGACGCTCCATGTATTCCGACATGTCGAAGCGGATCAGCTCGATGCCGAGCGTGAACGCGAGCTGGCGCGCCACTTCGGTCTTGCCGACGCCCGTCGGGCCGGAGAACAGGAACGCGCCGATCGGCTTGTCCATCTTGCCGAGACCCGCACGCGCCATCTTGATCGAGGCCGCGAGCGCGTCGATCGCCGGATCCTGGCCGAACACGACGCTCTTCAGGTCGCGGTCGAGCGTCTGCAACTTGCTGCGATCGTCCTGCGACACGCTTTGCGCCGGCACGCGCGCGATCTTCGAGATGATTTCCTCGATCTCGCTCTTGCCGATCGTCTTCTTCTGCTTCGACTTCGGCAGGATGCGCTGCGCGGCGCCGGCCTCGTCGATCACGTCGATCGCCTTGTCCGGCAGGTGACGGTCGGTGATGAAGCGCGCCGACAGCTCGGCCGCGGCCGATAGGGCGCCCGACGAGTACTTGACGCCGTGATGCTCCTCGAAGCGCGACTTCAGCCCGCGCAGGATCGCGACCGTCTGCTCGACGCTCGGCTCCGTCACGTCGACCTTCTGGAAGCGCCGCGACAGCGCCGCATCCTTTTCGAAGATGCCGCGATATTCGGTGAACGTCGTCGCGCCGATGCACTTGAGCGTGCCCGACGACAACGCCGGCTTCAGCAGGTTCGACGCATCGAGCGTGCCGCCCGACGCGGCGCCCGCGCCGATCAGCGTATGGATTTCGTCGATGAACAGGATCGCGTGCGGGCGCTCCTTCAGCTCTTTGAGCACCGTCTTCAGGCGCTGCTCGAAATCGCCGCGATACTTGGTGCCCGCGAGCAGCGCGCCCATGTCGAGCGAGTACACCTGCGCGTTCGCGAGGATGTCCGGCACTTCGCCGCGCGTGATCCGATACGCGAGCCCTTCGGCGATCGCGGTCTTGCCGACGCCGGCTTCGCCGACGAGCAGCGGGTTGTTCTTGCGGCGACGGCACAGCACCTGCACGACGCGCTCGACCTCGGGCTCGCGACCGATCAGCGGATCGATGCGGCCGTCCTTCGCCATCTGGTTCAGGTTCTGCGTGAACTGCGCGAGCGGCGTTTCCTTCTGCGCATTCGCGTCTTCGCTTTCCGCGTTCGCGTCGGTCGACTTCGCGGCTTCGCCGTTGTTCGTCTTCGCGATGCCGTGCGAAATGAAGTTCACCACGTCGAGGCGCGTGACGCCCTGCTGCTGCAGGTAGTACACGGCGTGCGAATCCTTCTCGCCGAAGATCGCGACCAGCACGTTCGCGCCGGTGACTTCCTTCTTGCCGTTCGACGTCGACTGGACGTGCATGATCGCGCGCTGGATCACACGCTGGAAACCGAGCGTCGGCTGGGTATCGACATCGTCGGTGCCCGGGACGGTAGGTGTGTTGTCGTGGATGAAATTGCGCAGGTTCTGACGCAGGTCCTCGATGTTGGCCGCGCACGCGCGCAACACCTCGGCTGCCGTCGGATTATCCAGCAGGGCCAGCAGCAGATGCTCGACCGTAATGAACTCATGGCGCGCCTGGCGTGCTTCCATGAACGCCATGTGCAGGCTGACTTCCAATTCCTGGGCAATCATGCTTCCTCCATCACGCACTGCAGCGGATGCCCTGCCTGCCGCGCATGGGTAACGACTTGCTCAACCTTGGTCGACGCGATGTCCCGCGTATAGACCCCACAAACCCCTCGCCCTTCGCGATGGACCTTCAGCATGATCTGCGTGGCCGTCTCGCGATCCTTCTTGAAATACTCCTGGACCACCATCACGACGAACTCCATCGGCGTGAAGTCGTCGTTGAGCAGCACCACCTTGTACATCGAAGGCGGCTTGAGCTTCTGCTGCTTGCGTTCCAGGACGGTACTGTCCTGCTTGTCCGGGATAATCGCCATACACCCATTCTAAACAACTCGGACAGGCCCGCAATCCTGCCATTACCCGACCGACCGGCCGGCGCCCTCCCCGGTATCCCGGAACACGCGCTCGTCTTCGCGCCATACGAAAGCCGGCTGCGGTGCCGGCTTTCACGCATGGCGCGGAACACGAACCGTCAGGGGGAATCGCACCGGAACGTCGTGTCCGCATCCAGTATCCCACAAGCCGGGACGACTCGAACGCGTGTCACTCGAGCCTGGTATATGAGCCGATTATGCGGCTTTTCAAGCCCCCGCGCTTGGCCGCATGCTGCAAAGCAAAGCCGGAAAAACCCTGAAAATGGGTTCTTTACAACGACCCTCTAAACGTCTAAAAATTCCACTTGACACTCCAATAAAGAGCGCCAACAATCAAGCTGGCACTTTTTTCAATTTGCCGGTTGGCGAAACGAAAGAGGCCGAGGTGAGCTTGTGAGGGGGGAACGGCTGCATTTTCCGGTCGTTTAGCTTTTCGAGCGTGCTCGTGGTAAGTAGCAGCGACTGTGTGACAGGGGAAGTAGGAAATGGCAACTGGTATCGTTAAGTGGTTCAACGACGCGAAGGGCTTCGGTTTCATCACTCCCGATGAGGGCGGTGAGGATCTGTTTGCGCACTTCTCGGCTATCACCATGAATGGCTTCAAGACGCTGAAGGAAGGCCAGAAGGTGAGCTTTGACGTCGTCCAAGGGCCGAAGGGCAAGCAAGCGTCGAACATCCAGGCCGTATAAGGCATCGGATATCTGACGAAGAAACCCGGCGCATTTGCGCCGGGTTTCTTTTTTTGTGGCCGGCCAATCGATAATCGATTGGCCGGCCTTTTCGTTCAATCCCGATAATTGAACACGCATTGTCTTGTCACGCGCGCAGATCGGATATCGACTCCGCACGTGAAACAGTTTCGCGGCTTCGTTACACGACCTTCAGCGTCCCCATCATCCCGAGATCCTCGTGTTCGAGAATGTGGCAGTGAAACATGCGCTCGCCGGGCATGTCTTGGGTGACCAGAATCGACACGGTTTCACCGCTGCGCACGTTCACGGTATCGCGCCACGCGCGGAACGGTTCGCTCGTGCGCGAACCGGCCGACGCCCGCTCGATCACCTGGAACTGCGTGCCGTGCAGATGGAACGGATGGTCCATGTCCGTCGTATTGCGGATCTCCCAGCGCTCGACGTCGCCGCGCCGGCTCGTCAGCGTCGCACGGTGCGGCGCGTAGGTGTCGCCGTTGATCGTGAAGCGCATGCCCGCCGGCCGGCCGTGCGCCGCGCCCTTCATCATCGCGTCCATGTCCATTTCCTCGCCGAACGCGACCGTCTTGTGCGCCACCGGTTCGCCCAGCGGCGCCACCGCGCGCAACGTGGCAGGCAGCGCGCGGGCCTCGGCGGGCGCGAACGCGACATCGGCCAGCGCCAGCGCCGGATCGGGCGGCAGGCTGCCGTGGCCGGCGTCGTGCGACATCGCCATCTTGCGGCGGTCGTACTCGGCCGCCTGCAGCACCGCGCGCGACGCGCGGTCGCCGGCACGCACCAGCAGTTCCGCACGCTCGCCCGGGGCGATCAGCAGCGACGTCACGCGCCGCGGCGCGTCGAACAACCCGCCGTCGGTGCCCACGTGCTCGAACGCGCGGCCGTCGTCGAACGCGATGCGCAGGTAGCGCGCGCTGCACGCGTTCCAGACCCGCCAGCGTTCGTCACCCGCGACGTCGACGCGCGGCCGGCGCGCGCCGTTGACCAGCACGAACTGGCCTTCACGGCCGTTCATCCAGTCCATCATGTCGTTCGGCGCAATCGTGCCGTCGCGTGCAAGCTTCAGGTCCGACACGAACAAGTGGCGCTCGGGCCAGCCGGCAAGCGGATCGTCCGCGGCGCGCACGACGAACGGGCCCGCCAGCCCGCGGAACACCTGCTCGGCGGTCATCATGTGCGGATGCGGGTGGTACCAATAGGTACCGGCGCTGCCCTTCGGCAGCGTGAAGCGATACACGCGCGACGCGCCGGGCGCGACGGGATCGGACGGATTGCCGTCCTGGTCGGGCGGCACAGGCAGGCCGTGCCAGTGAATCGTCGACGGCTGCGGCAGCTTGTTGACGAACCTGATCTCGACCGTATCGCCCTCGCGCACGTCGATCAGCGGGCCGACGACGGGGCCTTGCGTGCCTGCGCCGAACTGCCAGAACAAGGTCGGCCGCGCGCCGTGCAGCAGCGGTCGCGCCACCGGTTGAGCAACCAGCGTGGCCCGGAACGTGCCGGGCTCGCGGCTTTCGTTGGCCAGCGTGCGCAACGTCGCGAGCGGCGCGCCGGCCGGCAGCGCGTCGGCGGCCGCCAGCGCGGCCGGCGCGGGCTGGCCGTGCTGCGCGTGCGCCGACATCCCCGACATGCCCGCCATGTCGTCCATCGCATCCATGCCGGCCATGCCCGCGTGACCGGCATGCTGCGCCCACGCGGTGCGCGCGAACAGCGATGCGGCCGCGACACCGACGGCACGCGACAGGAAAGTTCTCCGTCTCATCAATCGATCCTCGTTGTTCATGCAGCGCCGCGCGACAGCCGCGGCGGTCGCGTCATCATAACCGCAGGGCCGGATCGGAAAACGCCGTCGCCGGGCGGGCGGCGATACGCCGCAGCGAGCATCGCCACCGTGCCGGATGCGGCGCCACGCTAGGCATCGCCGAGCGGCGCTTCGCCAGCGGTCGCTCCTCGTCCGCCGTCCCCATGCGCGTTGCGCCCGCCCCCACGTTTCCACCCGCTGCATCGACGATCCGCAAACCCGTTAATTTTTCACGATGCGGAACAAGTCACTGCGTTATAAAAATTCGTGGTGCAGGGCACAAATTTCCCGTTTCGCGATGCCGAAAAACGTTCCGCAATACAAAATGCTCGAAATAATTATTTGTTTTTAAAAGAGAATTTTTGTTTCGAGAAGCCGTTCTACATGCACCATCCGGGCGGGTCGCGGACGTAGACTTTGTTCCATGCACTGACGCTTCGCCACGACGGTCCGACACGGAACGCGGCGCAGGCAGCCAGTCGGGCCACAGCCGGCCGAGCCGGCAGGCGGCACAACAGAATCGCTCGTCATCAGAAAGGGAGAACGGAAATGAAGGGATTTCGCTTTGGTTCAGCGCTCGGGTCGTTCTACATCCTGCCGGGTAACGGCGGCTGGGAAGCGACGTTCGGCAACGCCCTGCTCGGCGCATTCTCGTGCCCCGAAGTGGCGGCCGACCACATCTCCCGCGGCGACTGCGAGCAACTGTCCGAACTCGACACTGCAACGCTCGAAGTGCCGCACGAAATCGCCGAATGGGAAATCGTTCACGTCTGAATGGCACGCCTGCAACGAAAAACGCCCCGGGCGACCGGGGCGTTTTCATTGGATGTCGGGCGGCGAACGGCTGACCGCGCCGCGTCGACACGCGCATCGGCTCGCGCGAGTGCGCGCCCGGCGTCAGGCGACCGCGTCGACGATGCCGTTCAGCGTCGCGCTCGGGCGCATGGCCTGGCTCGTCAGCTCGACGTTCGGACGGTAGTAGCCGCCGATCGCCTGCGGCTTGCCCTGCGCGGCCGCCAGTTCTTCCAGGATGCGCGCTTCGTTGTCGGACAGCGCCTTCGCCACGCCCTCGAACTGCGCCTTCAGCGCGGCGTCCTCGGTCTGCTCGGCCAATGCCTGCGCCCAGTACAGGCACAGGTAGAAGTGGCTGCCGCGGTTGTCGAGGCCGCCGACCTTGCGCGCCGGCGACTTGTTCTCGTCCAGGAACTTGCCGGTTGCCTGGTCGAGCGTCTTCGCGAGCACGAGCGCCTTCGGGTTCTGGTACGCGTTGCCGAGGTGCTCGAGCGACGCGGCCAGCGCGAGGAATTCGCCGAGCGAATCCCAGCGCAGGAAGCCTTCCTCGACGAACTGCTGCACGTGCTTCGGCGCGGAGCCGCCCGCCCCCGTTTCGAACATCCCGCCGCCGGCCATCAGCGGCACGATCGACAGCATCTTCGCGCTGGTGCCGAGTTCCATGATCGGGAACAGGTCGGTCAGGTAATCGCGCAGCACGTTGCCGGTGACCGAGATCGTGTCCTTGCCCGCGCGGATGCGCTCGAGCGAGAAACGCGTGGCGTCGACCGGCGTCATGATCCGGATGTCGAGGCCGTTCGTGTCGTGATCCTTCAGGTAGCGTTCGACCTTCGCGATGATCTGCGCATCGTGCGCGCGCGCCGGATCGAGCCAGAACACGGCCGGGGCGCCGGTCGCGCGGGCGCGGTTGACCGCGAGCTTGACCCAGTCCTGCACCGGTGCGTCCTTCGTCTGGCACATGCGCCAGATGTCGCCCGCCTCGACCGCGTGCTCGAGCAGCACGTTGCCGGCTTCGTCGGTGACGCGCACGACGCCGTCCGCCGGGATCTGGAACGTCTTGTCGTGCGAACCGTATTCTTCGGCCGCCTGCGCCATCAGGCCGACGTTCGGCACGCTGCCCATCGTGACCGGATCGAACGCGCCGTGCTGCTTGCAGTCCTCGATCACGGCCTGGTACACGCCTGCGTAGCAGCGGTCCGGAATCACGGCCTTCGCGTCGTACAGTTGACCGTCCGGGCCCCACATGCCGCCCGAATCGCGGATCATCGCCGGCATCGATGCATCGACGATCACGTCGCTCGGCACGTGCAGGTTCGTGATGCCCTTGTCCGAGTTGACCATCGCGAGGCGCGGGCGCACCGCGTACTCGGCCTTGACGTCGGCCTCGATCGCTTCGCGCGTGTCGGCCGGCAGGTCCTTCAGGCGCGCGTACAGGTCGCCGATCCCGTTGTTCGGATTGAAGCCGGCCTTCGCCAGCACGTCCGCGTGCTTCGTGAGCGCGTCGCGGTAGAACACCGACACGAAGTGACCGAACAGGATCGGGTCCGAGACCTTCATCATGGTCGCCTTCAGGTGCACCGAGAACAGCACGTCCTGCGCCTTCGCATCGGCGATCTGCGCTTCGATGAAGCTGCGCAGCGCGTTGCGGCTCATCACCGATGCGTCGATCACTTCACCGGCCTTCACGGCCGTCTTTTCCTTCAGCACCTTCTTCGCGCCGTCGGTCGTCGTGAGTTCGATCTTCACGCTGCCGGCCTCGGCGATCAGCGCCGACTTCTCGCTGCCGTAGAAGTCGCCTTCGCTCATGTGCGCGACGTGGGCCTTCGACGTGGACTTCCACGCGCCCATCTTGTGCGGATGCTTGCGTGCGTAGTTCTTGACCGACAGCGGCGCGCGGCGGTCGGAGTTGCCTTCGCGCAGCACCGGGTTCACCGCGCTGCCCTTGATCTTGTCGTAGCGCGCCTTGACGGCCTTCTCTTCATCCGTCGACGGATCTTCCGGATAGGCCGGCAGCGCGTAGCCCTGCGCCTGCAATTCGGCGATCGCGGCCTTCAGCTGCGGCACCGATGCGCTGATGTTCGGCAGCTTGATGATGTTCGCTTCCGGCTTCAGCGTGAGCTGGCCCAGCTCCGCCAGATCGTCGGAACCCTTCTGCTCCGACGGCAGGACGTCTGCGAATGCCGCGATGATGCGGCCGGCGAGCGAGATGTCGCGCGTTTCGACGGCGACGCCGGACGAACGCGTGAAGGCCTTGACGATCGGCAGCAGCGAATAGGTCGCGAGCGCCGGCGCTTCGTCGGTGAGGGTGTAGATGATCTTGGGCGAAGTGGACATGGTGGTCAAAGCATTGCTACGTAATGGTGGGACTGAAGAGCGCCGGCGGTAACCGGCGGGGAGCGACCGGGTCGATCGCGAAAGGGGTGCGCCGGCTCAGCCCGGCGGAGGTGTTGCGAGGGCCGTCATGTTCTACCTTGCAGGGCTTGCGGGCCGCATCGCGGCGCCGCGGCCCGCATGCCGGACCGCCCTGCCAACAAACCTGCCATCCACGAAACGCTCCGGCGCCGGCAGTCAGCGCCGGGGCGGCCGGCAACGTGCCGGCCCACCCCGGAAGGGGTCTTACATGTTCTCGATCAGCACTTCGCCGAAGCCGGAGCACGACACCTGCGTCGCGCCTTCCATCAGGCGCGCGAAGTCGTACGTGACGCGCTTCTGCAGGATCGACTTCTCCATCGCGGCGATGATCGTGTCGGCTGCTTCCGTCCAGCCGAGGTGGCGCAGCATCATTTCCGCCGACAGGATCTCGGAACCCGGGTTCACGTAATCCTTGCCCGCGTACTTCGGCGCCGTGCCGTGCGTCGCCTCGAACATCGCGACCGAATCCGACAGGTTCGCGCCCGGCGCGATCCCGATGCCGCCGACCTGCGCGGCCAGCGCATCGGAGATGTAGTCGCCGTTCAGGTTCAGCGTCGCGATCACGTCGTATTCGGCCGGGCGCAGCAGGATCTGCTGCAGGAACGCGTCGGCGATCGAATCCTTGATCACGATCTCGTTACCCGTCTTCGGGTTCTTCACGCGCATCCACGGGCCGCCATCGATCAGCTCGCCGCCGAATTCCTTCTGCGCGAGCGCGTAGCCGGCGTCACGGAACAGGCCTTCCGTGAACTTCATGATGTTGCCCTTGTGCACCAGCGTGACCGACTTGCGATCGTTGTCGATCGCGTACTGGATCGCCTTGCGCACGAGCCGCTCGGTGCCTTCCGTCGACACGGGCTTCACGCCGATCCCGGAGGTTTCCGGGAAGCGGATCTTCTTCACGCCCATCTCGTCCTGCAGGAACTTGATCACCTTCTTCGCCTGCTCGGAGCCCGCGGCCCATTCGATGCCCGCGTAGATGTCTTCCGAGTTCTCGCGGAAGATCACCATGTCGATCTTCTGCGGCTCGCGCACCGGCGACGGCACGCCCTTGAAGTACTGGACGGGGCGCAGGCACACGTAGAGATCGAGCTCTTGGCGCAGCGCGACGTTCAGCGAACGGATGCCGCCGCCGACCGGGGTCGTGAGCGGCCCCTTGATCGACACCACGTATTCCTTCAGGACCTGCAGCGTTTCGTCCGGCAGCCACACGTCCGGACCGTACACCTTGGTCGCCTTCTCGCCCGCGAAGATCTCCATCCAGTGGATCTTGCGCTTGCCCTTGTACGCGTGCGCGACCGCCGCGTCGACGACCTTGATCATGACCGGCGTGATATCGAAGCCCGTACCGTCGCCTTCAATATAGGGAATGATCGGCTGATCGGAAACGTTGAGCGAGAAGTCCTTGTTGACGGTGATCTTGTCACCGCCCTCCGGAACCTTGATGTGCTGATACGGCATGATCGACTCCAGTGACGTGGCTGAGCAGGTGATGCTGGTCGAAGCTGCGCGCGCGGCGGGGGCGCGGCATGGCCACCCCGTGACGGCAACAGCGAGCCGCTATTCTAGCGCCCCAACCGGGCACTTCGGCGTGAACCGCGGCACTGCGTATCAAGACCTCACTTATGTCTTATATAAGACAGAGGACTTGCCGTTCCGTATTATGCATTAAGATTCCGCCATTTGCCATAGACCGCCCGCTCCCGCCTCCCGCGGTGCGCCGGGCGGGCGCCCTGCCATGAACCTCATCGCCCTCAACAAGCCGTTCGGCACGATTTGCCAGTTTTCCGCGCACGAGACGCGGCCCTCGCTCGGCGACTGGGTCAAAACGCCCGGCGTGTACGCAGCCGGCCGGCTCGACGCGGACAGCGAGGGGCTGCTGCTGCTCACCGACGACGGCGCGCTGCAGGCGCGCATCGCGGAGCCGCGCCACAAACTGGTGAAGCGCTACTGGGCGCAGGTCGACGGCGCACCCGGGCCGGCCGACCTGAAGGCGCTCGCCCGCGGCGTCGACCTCGGCGACTACGTGACCCGCCCGTGCCGCGCCGAATTCATCGAGCCGCCCGACACGCTGTGGCCGCGCAACCCGCCGATCCGCTACCGCGCCGCGATTCCTACCACGTGGATCGAGCTGGCGATCACCGAGGGCAAGAACCGGCAGGTGCGCCGGATGACGGCAGCCGTCGGGTTTCCGACGTTGCGCCTCGTGCGCGTCGGCATCGGCGCACTCGATATATTCGCGCTCGGCATTGCGCCAGGCGAAACAATTGCCCTGCCGCCGCGCGCGCCATGGGACGGTTTCGCGCCCGCCGGATGACGCATCCGGGACGCGCGAATTTTTCGTCATCTTTTTCGTCAACCGCCTGCGGAGATCGTGCGTTAAACCACGCAGATGCCAACCTTAGCTATCCGGCATTGGCAGCCGAACCCGTGTTTGCGTCACGAAAGCGACGTTTTATTCGAATACGATTCGGCGCCCGCAGCGCAAAGAGAAATTTCTCGAAGCGTCTGTCAACCGAAAGGTGGATGGCACCGTTAGACGACATGACTCCTATTGCCGGGTCATTTGGTTAATTAACTAAAGCTGAGGAACACAACATGAACAAACTGATCGCCGCTCTGGTCGCTGGCCTCTTCGCAACGGCTGCTTTCGCACAAGCTTCGGCTCCGGAAGCTGCTCCGGCAGCAGCAGAAGCTGCTTCGGCACCGGCTAAGCACGCTGCCAAGAAGCACCACGCTGCCAAGAAGCACCACAAGGCATCGAAGAAGGCTGCAGCAAGCGACGCAGCAGCACCGGCAGCTGCTTCGAACTAAGTAAGCAAGCTGTAATAACGCAGTCAAGAACACGCAGTCTTGCCGTTCTTACGGCGTTGAAAGGCAGATCACCGCAAGGCGATCTGCCTTTTTCTTTTTTGTGCCCGCCGGCGCGCATCGCGTACCATGCGGGTCTTGTTTTCCAGACAGGAGCCATGCTGTGCACTTCTCCCTGCGCCCGTCGCTCGGCCGCCTTGCGCGTGCCGCCGTGTTTCCCGCCGCGCTCGCCGTCCTCGCGCTCGGCATGCAGGCCGCCGGCGCGCAAGTGCCGTCCGGCGCCAAGCAGCCGAGCGAGTTCCCGCGCGTGAAGCTGCGCGCCGGCATGTACGTGATCGACGCGGCCGTCGCCGCGAACGACGCCGACCGCGAACAGGGGCTGATGTACCGTTCGCAGCTCGCGCCGAACGAAGGCATGCTGTTCGTCTTCAACGAGAACGCCGTGCACTGCTTCTGGATGAAGAACACGCTGATTCCGCTGTCGATCGCGTTCATCCGTGCCGACGGCACGATCACCGACATCGACGAGATGCGCGCGGAAACCACCGACAACCACTGCCCGCGCAACAACGGCGTCTATGCGCTCGAAATGAGCAAGGGCTGGTTCGCCGCGAAGGGCATCAAGCCCGGCATGAAGCTCGACGGCCTGCCGCGGGCCCAGTAACCGCCCCGGCGCGCGCGGCGGCACCGCGCCGCGCACCGACCGAAAGCCGGCCGCCCGTCATTTGTCGTCGGGCGCCGGTTTTTTTTCGCCCGCCGGCGGCGCCCGCCTTGATTCGGCACCCGCTGCCCGCATCTGCAAAAGCCACGGACAAGCGCTATCCTTTAAATCTCGCTAGTTCCAGCCCGGGCCGGCACCCAATCAGACGGCCCGCTTACGATCCGAACCACCAGGAGGTTCACGTGCCCCGCAAAACCCCCATCGAGCGCTATCGAAATATCGGGATCAGCGCTCACATCGATGCCGGCAAGACCACGACGACCGAGCGCATCCTGTTTTACACCGGCGTGAGCCACAAGATCGGTGAAGTGCACGACGGCGCGGCCACGATGGACTGGATGGAGCAGGAGCAGGAACGCGGCATCACGATCACGTCGGCCGCGACCACGGCCTTCTGGAAGGGCATGGCCGGCAACTATCCGGAACACCGGATCAACATCATCGATACGCCCGGGCACGTCGACTTCACGATCGAGGTCGAGCGCTCGATGCGCGTGCTCGACGGCGCGTGCATGGTCTACGACTCGGTCGGCGGCGTGCAGCCGCAATCGGAAACCGTGTGGCGCCAGGCGAACAAGTACAAGGTGCCGCGCATCGCGTTCGTCAACAAGATGGACCGGATCGGCGCCGACTTCTTCCGCGTGCAGAAGCAGATCGGCGAGCGCCTGAAAGGCGTCGCCGTGCCGATCCAGATTCCGATCGGCGCGGAAGACCATTTCCAGGGCGTCGTCGATCTCGTGAAGATGAAGGCGATCGTGTGGGACGACGAAAGCCAGGGCGTGAAGTTCACCTACGAGGACATCCCCGCGAACCTCGTCGAGCTCGCGCACGAATGGCGCGAGAAGATGGTCGAGGCCGCGGCCGAAGCGAGCGAGGAACTGCTCGAGAAGTATCTGCACGACCATGAATCGCTGACCGAGGACGAGATCAAGGCCGCGCTGCGCAAGCGCACGATCGCGAACGAGATCGTGCCGATGCTGTGCGGCAGCGCGTTCAAGAACAAGGGCGTGCAGGCGATGCTCGACGCGGTGATCGACTACCTGCCGTCGCCGGTCGACGTGCCCGCGATCCTCGGCCACGACTTCGCCGATCCGGAAAAGCCGGCGGAACGTCATCCGAGCGATGACGAGCCGTTCTCGTCGCTCGCGTTCAAGATCATGACCGACCCGTTCGTCGGCCAGCTGATCTTCTTCCGCGTGTATTCGGGCGTCGTCGAGTCGGGCGACACGGTGCTCAACGCGACGAAGGACAAGAAGGAGCGGCTCGGCCGGATCCTGCAGATGCACGCGAACGAGCGCAAGGAAATCAAGGAAGTGCGCGCGGGCGACATCGCGGCGGCCGTCGGTCTGAAGGAAGCGACCACCGGCGACACGCTGTGCGATCCGGCCAAGCCGATCATCCTGGAAAAGATGGAATTCCCGGAACCGGTGATCTCGCAGGCCGTCGAGCCGAAGACGAAGGCCGACCAGGAAAAGATGGGCCTCGCGCTGAACCGTCTCGCGCAGGAAGATCCGTCGTTCCGCGTGCAGACCGACGAAGAGTCCGGCCAGACGATCATTTCGGGGATGGGCGAGCTCCACCTCGAAATCCTGGTCGACCGGATGAAGCGCGAGTTCGGCGTCGAGGCGACGGTCGGCAAGCCGCAGGTCGCGTATCGCGAAACGGTGCGCACGACGGCGGCCGACGTCGAAGGCAAGTTCGTCAAGCAGTCGGGCGGGCGCGGCCAGTACGGTCATGCGGTGATCACGCTCGAGCCGAACCCGGGCAAGGGCTACGAGTTCCTCGACGAGATCAAGGGCGGCGTGATTCCGCGCGAGTTCATCCCGGCCGTCGACAAGGGCATCACCGAGACGCTGAAGAGCGGCGTGCTCGCGGGCTACCCGGTCGTCGACGTGAAGGTGCACCTGACGTTCGGTTCGTACCACGACGTCGACTCGAACGAAAACGCGTTCCGGATGGCCGGCTCGATGGCGTTCAAGGAAGCGATGCGCAAGGCGAAGCCGGTGCTGCTCGAGCCGATGATGGCCGTCGAGGTCGAGACGCCCGAGGAGTTCATGGGCAACGTGATGGGCGACCTGTCCAGCCGGCGCGGCATCGTGCAGGGGATGGAGGACATCGCGGGCGGCGGCGGCAAGCTCGTGCGCGCCGAAGTGCCGCTCGCGGAGATGTTCGGCTATTCGACGTCGCTGCGCTCGGCCACGCAGGGCCGCGCGACGTACACGATGGAGTTCAAGCAGTACGCGGAAACGCCGGCCAACGTATCGGAAGGCGTGATCAGCGCGAAGACGAAGTAAGCGCCGTTCGCCCGCGCGCTGTCGCAGGCACGCAAGGCCCGTCCGGTTCCGGACGGGCCTTTTTTTCATCCGGCGCACCACGGCGTGCGCGGCTTTTTGATCGGCACGCCGGACATTTTTTTCGCGTGCCACAATGGATCGCGATTCGTCCGATGGAACCCGCCCGATGCCGCCCACCCCTGCCCTGCGCCGCCTGCTGACTCTCTATGCCGGCCTGATCGCCGCGAACGTCGCCGTCTGGCTGTGGGCGCTCGCGGTGCTGCGCGATCATCCGCTGCTGCTCGGCACCGCGGCGATCGCGTACGGGCTCGGGCTACGTCACGCGGTCGACGCGGATCACATCGCCGCGATCGACGTCGCGACGCGCAAGCTGATGCAGGACGGCCAGCGTCCGGTGAGCGTCGGCCTGTTCTTCTCGCTCGGCCATTCGACGATCGTGATCGCCGCGACGCTCGGCATCGCGCTGACTGCGTTCGCGCTGCGCGACCGGTTCGATGCGTTCCGCGATATCGGCGGCACGATCGGCACGGCGGTATCGGCCACGTTCCTGCTGGTGCTCGCGTGCGTGAACCTGATGATCCTGCGCGACGTGTGGCGACGCTATCGCGGCGTATCCGCGCCCGCGCACGACGGCGCGCATGATCATCGCCCCGCCGGCCTCGTATCGCGGCTGCTGCGCCCGCTGTTCCGGTTCGTGTCGAAGAGCTGGCACATGTACCCGGTCGGCGTGCTGTTCGGGCTCGGTTTCGATACTGCAACCGAAATCGGCCTGCTCGCGATTGCCGCCGCGCAGGCGAGCCAGGGGCTGCCGATCTATACGGTCATGCTGTTTCCCGCGCTGTTCACGGCCGGCATGACGCTGATCGACTCGACCGACAACGTGCTGATGATTCACGCATACGGCTGGGCGATGGACGATCCGCAGCGCAAGCTGCTCTACAACGCGAGCATCACGTTCGTGTCGGCTGCCGTCGCGCTGGCGATCGGCGGGATCGAGGCAGCCGGACTGCTGGCCGAAAAGCTGTCGCTGACGGGCCCCGTGCGCGACACGCTCGATGCGCTCGGCGAACGCTTCGGCTCGATCGGCTACGGCATCGTCGCGCTGTTCCTCGTCTGCTGGATCGCGTCGATCCTGTTTCACCGCTGGCAGCGCGCGGCCGACGCGCCGGCGCGCTGAACGACGCCCCGACGTTTCATTCCGGAAACAAAACCCTCCCCAACGACGTTGCATGCGTGGTCACGCGACTGCGCCCGCCTTGCGCCACGGCCCCGCGCGGCCGATGGCACGAATCTCGCAGAGTGGGATGCGCACGGCGGGCCCGCGTGCCGATCCGCGTTCGCGGCTAGCGTCAAGCGCTGGCCAGGAGGTCATCGGCTGACGATAGGACAACGAATCTTTTAAGCCCCCCTGCACCACACGTGAATAGTCGCGCGGCAACGAGGCATCGCGCGCATGGGGAGGCCATGATGCATAAGACGAAACAACCGTTCCGCGCGGCGGGACGGCGCCCTCGTGCAACCTTGCTGGCCGCGGCCGCGTTTGCGTGCTGCTGCTCGTATGCCGTCGCACAAAACACCACGCCCGACACCGCGTCCGCCGCGAACGCCAGCGCGGACACCATCATGACGCTGGTCGAGAATGCCTCGCCGTGCGCCGCCAATCCGGCCGCGTGCGCGGTGCACGTTTATGCCGGTCGGGGCGTCGGCAACAGCGGGGCCGGTGCGAGCGGCAGCGGTAATGGGAATGGAAGCGGCAGCGGCACCGGTAATGGCAGTGGCAACGGGACCGGTAGCGGCGGAAATAACGGGAACGGGGCCGTCGGGCCCGCCGGTGTCGGTGGAACGACAGGTGGAACTTCAGGCAGTACGAGCGGCACGGGCCGCGGAGGCAATGCGTCGGGTAACGGTGGTTCGGGTGGCGGCACTTCCGGTGGCGGCACTTCCGGTGGTGGTACTTCCGGTGGTGGTACTTCCGGTGGCGGCACCTCAGGTGGCGGCACCTCGGGCGGAGGCACTTCGGGTGGCGGCACTTCGGGCGGCGGCACTTCAGGCGGCGGCACTTCAGGCGGCGGCACCTCAGGTGGCGGCACTTCCGGTGGAGGCACTTCCGGTGGCGGCACCTCAGGTGGCGGTGGGCACGGTGGTGGCGGCGATGGTGATGGCGGTGGTCACGGCCATGGTGGCGGCCACGGCGATGGCGACGGTGACGGCGGTGGTCATGGCCATGGTGGCGGCCACGGCGATGG
>NZ_JACCQA010000079.1:0-7784 GCF_015712215.1 Burkholderia sp. 9779_493 | reverse complement strand
GCCCACGACGTGAACGACACCCCTGATCGCCCCGACGACCTTCCCGCCGATCCCGACCGCCGCCGCTTACTCGGCGGCCTCGCCGCGCTCGGCGCCGGTGTCGCGCTCGCCGGCTGCGAAACCACCGCGGGCAACGCGCCGCGTTCGGCCGCCGACCTGCGCATCGACGAGGCGTTGCGCCAGCGCGTGCGCCACATCGTCGTGATCTATGCGGAAAACCGCAGCTTCGCGAACCTGTACGGCGATTTCCCGGGTGTCCGTTATCCGCTGAGCGAAGTGCGGCCCGAGCATGCGCAGCAGCTCGACCGCGACGGCAAGACGCCGCTGCCGGTGCTGCCGAAGATCTGGGGCGGGCTCGTGCCGCAGGCGCAGGAAGTGGACGGCAAGCGCTACGCGATCGCCGAGCGCGACATCGACAAGCTGCCGAACGCGCCGTTCCGGATTGCCGATGCGCAGGGCAAGCCGCTGCCGAACGGCGTGATCACGCGCGACCTGTGGCACCGCTTCTACCAGAACCAGATGCAGATCGCCGGCGGCCGCAACAACCAGTTCGCCGCATGGGCCGATTCGGGCGGCCTCGTGATGGGCCATTACCGCAATTCGGCCGACACGCTGCGGCTGTGGAATCTCGCACGGCAATACACGCTGTGCGACAACTTCTTCATGGCCGCCTTCGGCGGTTCGTGGATGAACCACATGTTCCTGATTTCCGCGCAGCCGCCGCGGTATCCGGACGCGCACAAGCATCCGCATGCGGCGAAGCTGCTGTCGAAGGTCGAGGGCGACGATCCGGCCGGCACGCGCCTGAAGCTCGCCGACGATTCGCCCGCGTCCGCGCTCGACGGCCCGCCGAAATTCGCGGTCGACGGCCCGCTCACGCCGGACGGCTACGGCGTGAACACGATGGCCCCGCCGTACCAGCCGAGCTACGTGCCGCCGCCCGATCCGGGCAATGCCGCGTATGCAGACCCGGCCGACCATCGCGTGATGCCGCCGCAGGGCTATGCGACGATCGGCGACCGCCTGTCGGAAAAGAACATCGACTGGGCGTGGTACAGCGGCGCGTGGCAGTACGCGCTCGAGCATCGCGACACGGGCACGGTGCCCGATTTCCAGTACCACCACCAGCCGTTCAACTACTTCGTGAACTACGCGCCGGGCACCGAAGCGCGCCGCAAGCACCTGCGCGACGCGGGGCTCGGCGACGAGCCGTCGACCAACCACTTCATCGCCGACATCGACGCGGGCCGCCTGCCGGCCGTCACGTTCTACAAACCGCAGGGCAACCTGAACATGCACGCGGGCTATGCGGACATCGAATCGGGCGACCGTCACATCGCGACCGTGATCGACCATATCCGGCGCGGCCCGCAATGGGAGAACACCGTGATCGTGATGACGCACGACGAAAACGGCGGCTGGTGGGATCACGTCGCGCCGCCGGTCGGCGACCGCTGGGGCCCCGGCTCGCGGATTCCGGCGCTCGTGATCTCGCCGTTCGCGAAAAAGGGCTTCGTCGATCACACGCTGTACGACACGAACTCGATCCTGCGCTTCATCAGCCGCGTGCACGGGCTCGCGCCGCTCGACGGCGTGGTCCTGCGCGACAACGCGTTCGCCGCGCGCGGCGCGACGCCGCCGGGCGACCTGACGAACGCACTCGAGCTCGGCTGACCGCCAGCCGGTCGCCGCAAACGACGACGCCCCGGGCCATCCGATGAATGGTCCGGGGCGTCGTTCGTTTCAGGCCCGGCGGCGCTACGCGGCGCTGCGCACTGCGTCGCGCACGGCCTGCGCCGCATGACGGCCGGCCTGCCGGCCGAAGAACGTCGCGTCGGCCAATGACAGCCCCGAACTGTATCCGGCGCCCCAGCGCGGCAGCCCGCACGTCGTGCGACCGGCTGCGTAGAGCCCCGGCACCGGCGTACGCGTCGCATCGAGCACCTGGCCGGTGGGCAGCGTATCGAGCCCGCCGAGCGTGAAGTGCGGATAGAACGCGTAGTCGATCCGGCAATCGAGCGCGACGAACGGCGGCTCGATCAGCGGCTGCAGCCACTGCTTCGCCTTGTGGAACAGCGGATCGACGCCGTCGGCCGCATGGCGGTTGTAGACGTCGACGGTCGCCGTCAGCGTGCCGGCCGGCATCTGCAGGTCGCGTTCGACCTCCTCCCAGGTTTCGCCGGCCGCCGCGATGCCGATTCGCGCGATGGCGGGCGGCTCCTGGTACGTCGCGTGGTCGACGAGCAGGTAGATGCGATCGTCGGCCTGATGGAACGCATGGTGGCCGGTGCGGCCGTGATAGCCGTCCTCGTTGACGAAGCGCTGCCCGCGCGCGTTCACGAAAATGCCCTTGATCAGCGCTTCGGGCGCGTAGAACGGCAGGCTGACGAAGCCCTCGTCCATGTGGATCGCCGCACCGCCCGCGCTCTGGCCGAGCAGGATGCCCGACCCGTCGTCGCCCGGGCTGCCGATCGGCTCGTCCGAGCGCAGGAATTGCGGCGCATGCCGGCGCACCATGTCGCGGTTCATCGCGAAACCGCCCGCGCACAGGATCACCGCACGGCGCGCACGCACGAACACCGTGTCGCCATACGCGCGCAGCACGACGCCGCGTACCGCGCCGCCGTCGTCGACGATCAGCGCCACCGCGCGCGTGTCGTAGCGCGTGGCCACGCCGAGCGCCGCGACACGCTCGGCCAGCACGCGCATCAGCAGTTGTCCGCCGCCCCAGCCCGGCCATTGCGGCGTGTGGCCACGCGGGCACGGCTTCGCGGCCTCGCTGAACGGCCAGGCTTCCTCGCTGCCCGACCAGATCAGGCAGTCGTCCGTTTCCGGTTCGACGATCCGCTCGGCGATGAACGTGTTCTTGTACGTCACACCCTGCGCGACGAGCCAGTCGTGGTGCGCCAGGCTCTCGTTCGCATAGAGGCGCACCTTCGCGTCGTCGGCGTCGCGGCCGCCCGCGAGCATCAGGTAGCGATACAGATCCTCGGTGTCGTCGGTGAAGCCGGCCTGCCGCTGCGCGGGCGTGCCGCCGCTGCCGCCGAGGTAGATCTCGCCGCCCGACAGCGCGCTCGTGCCGCCGTAGCTCGACGCGCGCTCGACGATCAGCGTGTCCGCGCCGGCGCTCGCGGCCTCGATCGCGGCACACGCGCCGGCCGCGCCGAAGCCGACGATCACGACGTCGTGGTCGGCGTCCCAGCGGTGCACGTCGCGCAGATTCAGGGGATGGGTCAGGGAATAGTCGAATGACATGACGAATGGATCGGCGTGGAGGAAATCTGCGGGATGCTGCGGGCGCGGCGATGGCCGCCCGCGTGGACGGCCTGACGCCAAGCAGCGTGGTCGATACGAATCCCATGCGCGGCACGGATGGAACGCCGGCGACATGAAACCTGACCGGCTACGCTGCCTGATGCGACACGCCACGTGTCGTATCGCGTGCGCTCGCCGAAAGCGGTCCACGCGCCATCGCGCCGCGATGGCGTCCTTCCTGCGCGGCTCGAGCCCGCACCGGCGTCACATGCCGCGCAGCGCGGCGAAACCGAAGTGCGACGGATCGATCGGCACGCACCCGGTCGGCAACCCGTTCGGATCGACCGAGCGGCATTGCAGGATGCCGGCCGCATACGGCGGCGACGGGACTTCGTCCGCGCCGTATCGCGCCATCGCCATGGCAGCGAACGTGCCCATCGCCAGTACGCACAGCTTGCGAGTCGTCAGTCTCATGATCGTCGTCCCCTCCGGTTGGCCGCTGGTGCGGTTCGTGTCCGGCGTGCCTCGCGTGCCGCACCGGATGACTGCACGGTAGCCAGCGCCAGGCCGGCGGCCATCGTCCGTTTCGACTAGGGGCAAACGCTGAGCGGACCGGGCGCCGCATGTCGCGCCGCAGCATGCGATACCGACGGCATCGCATGCCTGCGGGGCAGGCAATCACGTGACAGCCTTGCTCGACCGGTCGCTTCAATCGTCAGACGCATGTCCTGCTTCGTCACCGCATCGCACCATCGACTCGCGCGCGTACGCCGCACGCCGGCCGTCCCCGGTGTTTTCCCCGACCCCGGCCCTGCTCCGTATGGGTGATGAAGGTCGACCGGTCCAGTGCGAACCTGCGCATCGACGTCGCAATGCCGCCGCGTTCGCATACGCGACGCGACCGACTCTTTCCGTTCTTCCACGGGAGCACTGCATGACCGATTCGCATTCGCGCCACGCGCTGTACGAGCTTGCGTGCCGCTACGCCCAGGCCGTCGACCGGCGCGACTGGCCTCGCCTCACCGCCCTCTTCACCGCCGACGCCACGCTGGCCGGCCCCGGCTTCCGCTTCGACGACCGCGACGCGATCGTCGCCGGCATGCGCGTGATCGAGCGTTACGACGCGACCCAGCATCACGTGCACAACCAGCTCGTCACGCTCGACGGCGGCGAGGCCGATGTCGAGACCTACGGCGTCGCATGCCACGTGTACGTGCGCGACGGCGTGAAGCGCAAGCTCGACTGGGGGCTGCGCTATCGCGACCGCTGCGTGTTCGACGGCGGCACGTGGCGCTTCGCCGCGCGCACGCTGCACGTCGACTGGTCGCAGGATCTGCCGCTGGAAGGCTGAACGATGCGCGCTTCTGCTCGCTTCGCCGGCGGCATCGCAGGCGCCGCGCTGTTCCTTGCCGGCGGGCTCGCGACGCGGATCACCGGCACGATGCGGGACGTCGACGGTGACTCACTCGCGGCAGTCAGCGGGTATCGCGACCCGAACGGCTTCTAGACCCACTGCCATGCGTCGCGGGCAACGGCTTCGATTTCCGAGCAGCGGCCAGACACACCTGCCGCTTCATCCGTTCATTTCACGCGGCGCCCTTGCGCCGCCACCGGAGACACCATGAAGATCCTGATCGTCGGCGGCACGGGCCTCATCGGCGGCCACGCCGCGTTGCATCTGCACGCGCAAGGCAATCACGTGACGCTCGCCGCACGCAAGCCGGCCGCGGCCGGCAGCGCGCTCGCGCAGTTCGACGTGCTGCAACGCGACTACGTGGCCGGCAATTTCACGCGCGACGATCTCGCGCCGTTCGACGCGGTCGTGTTCGCGGCCGGCAACGACATCCGCCATCTGCCGCCCGGCACCGACGAAGCCGCGCACTGGGAACGCGCGAACGTCGATGCGGTGCCGCGTTTCTTCGCACTCGCACGCGATGCGGGCGTGAAGCGCGCGGTGCTGGTCGGCAGCTTCTACCCGCAGGTCGCGCCGGCGCTCGTCGACACCGTGCCGTACGTACGCTCGCGCCATCTCGCCGACGAACGCGTGCGCGCGCTCGCGACGCCGTCGTTCGCGGTGTGCAGCGTCAATGCGCCGTTCGTCGTCGGGTCGGTGCCGGGGTTGCGCAACGAGATGTTCGCCGCGTACACGGGGTATGCGAAGGGCCAGTTGGCGGGACTGCCGGTGTACGGACCGGCCGGCGGCAGCAACTTCATCTCGACGCAATCGCTGTCGGAAGCGATCTGGGGCGCGCTGCAGCGCGGCGAGGCCGGCAAGGCCTATCTCGTCGGCGACGAGAACCTGAGCTTCGCCGACTACTTCGCCGCGTTCTTCCGCGCGGCCGGCAACCCGCGCGACGTGCCATCGCTCGACCAGGAGCATCCGCTGCTGCCCGACATCGCGATCTACACGGGGCGTGGCACCGTCGTGTCGTACGAGCCCGATCCGGCGGATATCGCACTGCTGCGCTACCGGCGCGGCGACGTACAGCGCGCGGTCGACGAAGTCGTCGCGCATTGCAGCGCGCGGTGAGCGAACGGGTCAAGCACGGCGTGGATACGAAAACGTCCCGCCGCCGGCAACAAACGCCGGCGGCGGGACGTCAGGGTCGATAACGATGCGTACCGCGTCAGCCGCCGATACGCTGCTCGATCTTCTTCATCGTGTCGGTCATTTCAGCCGGCAAGCGCAGCTTCAGCGTCTCGAACAGCGCCGCATGCAGCTTCAGCTCCTCGCGCCATTCGTCGGCGTTCATCGACGTCACCGCATCGAACTGATCGCGCGTGAAATCGAGGCCGTCCCAGTGCAGGTCTTCATACGCAGGCGACACGCCGAACGCATGCTCGCCGCCACCGCCGGTGCCTTCGAGACGATCGAGCATCCACTTCAGCACGCGCATGTTCTCGCCGAAGCCCGGCCACACGAACTTGCCGTTCGCATCCTTGCGGAACCAGTTCACGCAATAGATCTTCGGCAGCTTCGCGCCGGCGGCTTCGAGCTGCTTGCCGAGTTTGAGCCAGTGCGCGAAATAATCGCTGACGTTGTAGCCGCAGAACGGCAGCATCGCGAACGGATCGCGGCGCACGATGCCCTGCTGGCCGACGGCTGCCGCGGTCGTCTCGGAACCCATCGTCGCGGCCATGTACACGCCTTCGACCCAGTCGCGCGCCTCGGTGACGAGCGGTACCGTCGTCGAGCGGCGGCCACCGAAGATGAATGCGTCGATCGGTACGCCGGCCGGGTTTTCCCAGTCGTCGTCGATCGACGGGCACTGCGCGGCCGGCGCGGTGAAGCGCGAGTTCGGGTGCGCGGCCTTGCGGCCGGTTTCCTTGGCTATGTCGGGCGTCCACGGATTGCCCTGCCAGTCGGTCAGCTTCGCGGGCGGCGTGTCGGTCAGCCCTTCCCACCATACGTCGCCGTCTTCCGTCAGCGCGACGTTCGTGAAGATCACGTTGTCCTTGAGCGTGGCGATCGCGTTCGGATTGGTCTTCACGCCCGTGCCCGGCGCCACGCCGAAGAATCCGGCTTCCGGGTTGATCGCATACAGACGGCCGTCGCGGCCCGGCTTCAGCCACGCGATGTCGTCGCCGATCGTCGTGACCTTCCAGCCGTCGAAGCCCTGCGGCGGGATCAGCATCGCGAAGTTGGTCTTGCCGCACGCGGACGGGAACGCGGCCGCGACGTGATACTTCTTGCCGGCCGGCGACGTCACGCCGAGGATCAGCATGTGTTCGGCGAGCCAGCCCTGATCGCGGCCCATCGTCGACGCGATGCGCAGTGCGAAGCACTTCTTGCCGAGCAGCGCGTTGCCGCCGTAGCCCGAGCCGAAGCTCCAGATCTCGCGCGTTTCCGGAAAATGCACGATGTACTTGACCGGGTTGCACGGCCACGGCACGTCCTGCTGGCCGGCTTCGAGCGGATGGCCGACGCTGTGCACGCACGGCACGAAATCGCCGTCCTCGCCGAGCACGTCGTACACGTCGCGCCCCATGCGCGTCATGATCCGCATGTTCACCGCGACGTACGGGCTGTCGGACAGTTCGACGCCGACGTGCGCGATCGGCGAACCGAGCGGGCCCATCGAGAACGGCACGACGTACAGCGTGCGGCCGCGCATCGAGCCGCGGAACAACCCGTTGAGCGTCTCGCGCATTTCGGCGGGCTCGATCCAGTTGTTGGTCGGGCCGACGTCGTCGCGCGAGGCCGCGCAGATGAACGTACGATCCTCGACGCGCGCGACGTCCGACGGGTCGGATTGCGCGAGATACGAATTCGGGCGCTTCGCCGGGTTCAGGCGCTTGAGCGTGCCTTGATCGACCATCGCCTGGCACAGCGCATCGTATTCTTCCTGCGAGCCGTCACACCACACAACCCGCTCGGGCTCCGTGAGTGCCGCGATACGCGATACCCAGTCGATCAGCTTGCGATGTTTGACGAAAGCCGGCGGAGCGATCAGCGGGCCGTGTGTCGCTTCGGCCATGGTGTTTTGCGACATGGGGATGTCTCCAGATTATTGGGCGGGGATGGGGGA
>NZ_JACCQA010000078.1:0-8426 GCF_015712215.1 Burkholderia sp. 9779_493 | reverse complement strand
CCTCTGATCAAAGCTGCCCCGCCGCCCCCGTCCACCGCAGGTAATCTCCGCGCGTCCAGTCGAGCGACACGCCCACGCGCTTCGTCCCCGGCCGGATCTTCGGCTTGTACATCGACAGCGTCAGCGATTCGAGCGCCGGCCATTCGCGGAACGACAGCACCGCGACATCCGCGACGAGCGTCTCCAGCAGCCGCGTATGCGGCTTGTGCGACAGGAACGACGCAACGCGCGCGCAGTACCCGTCGTAATCGATCCACTCGCCCTGCTCGCTCGGCTCGCAGCGATACCCGAGCCGCGCATCGATCACGATCGGCTGCGGCGCCTCGTGCTCGTGCGCGTGAATGCCGATCCGCGCGGGCACCTTCAGTTCGTCGACGAACACGCTCCAGCCGCGCCCGCGCAGGCGCGGCGCGTCGATCGCCACGAACGGTTCGTCGAACGGCTTCATGAGACGAGCGGCGCCGCGGCGTCGAGCATGATGCGCACGAAATAGTCGGCGAAGCTGCGACGCAGGACGATCTCGAACGTGTCGTCGCCGGTCGGGATCAGCGTGATCGGCGACTTGAAGTAGTGCGACTGCGCGCACTGGCCCGGCTTGAACACGCGCGGATGCAGGTCGAGCGGGCAGCCGCGCGCGATCACGTCGCGCACGCGTTCGCCGCTGATCTCGACGACCGTATAGCCGCTGCCGACGTCGACGGCCGCCGCGTACGAGCCCTGCACGGCCTCCGCCAGCTTCGCCTCGAGCACGCCGGCCTGAACCGGCCCGTTCGACCGCACGAGCCATTCGTCGGGGCCGAGCCACAGCACGTCGTACTCGGCGCCGCGCGCCACCGTGTTCGGCTGCGCGGGCGGCCGGCAGCCCACCACGCGCTCGAACGCGGCGACGAATGCCGGATCGTTCAACTCGCCGCGCACGTTGACGAGATCGAGGAACGGCCGCTCGCGCAGCGTGAACTTCTTCGATACGCGCGCCTGGTGCGCCTTCAGCACGTCGGCCGCGCCGACGAACGGCGATTCAAGCGTCACGCCGCCCGCACCCGCCACCTGCGTCTGGTTTCTCGTTTCATTCCACATGCTGACGCACCCCTTCGGTATCGTAGAAAACCGGGCTCGAAATCTTCGCGGTGATGCGGCGGCCGTTGGCCAGCGGAATCACGACGCTCTCGCCCATCTTGTTCAGGCCGCCCTTCACCACCGCGAGCGCGATCGAGCGCTTCAGGATCGGGCTGTAGTAGCTGGACGTCACGTGGCCGATCATCGGCGTCGGATCGACCGCCGACACCTGCGTGTCCTTCGCGACGATCTGCGCGCCTTCCGGCAGCACGAACTGTTCGTCTTCGGTCAGCAGGCCGACGAACTGCTTGCGGCCTTCCTTCGCGGTATCCGAACGCGACAGCGAACGCTTGCCGAGGAAGTCCTTCGACTTCGCGACGAGCCCGCCCATCCCGAGGTCGTACGGCGTGATCGAGCCGTCGGTGTCCTGGCCGACGATGATGTAGCCCTTCTCCGCGCGCAGCACGTGCATCGTTTCCGTGCCGTACGGCGTGATGTCGAACTCGGCGCCGGCCGCCATCAGCGCTTCCCACACCGCGCGGCCCGCATTCGCCGGCACGTTCACTTCGTAGGCGAGTTCGCCCGAGAAGCTGATCCGCATCACGCGCGCCTTCGCGCCGGCAACCGTGCCGTTGCGGTAGCTCATGAACGGGAACGCCTCATTGCCGAAGTCGATGTCCTGGCACACCTTCTGCACGACCTTGCGGCTCTTCGGGCCGACCACCGCGAACGTCGCCCAGTGATCGGTGACGGACGCGAGCCGCACCTTCATGTCGGGCCATTCGGTCTGCAGCCAGCGCTCGAGCCACGTCAGCACGCGCGCCGCGCCGCCAGTGGTGGTCGTCATCATGAAATGCTGGTCGGCGAGGCGCACGGTCACGCCGTCGTCGAACACCATCCCGTTTTCGTCGAGCATCAGCCCGTAGCGGCACTTGCCGATCTCGAGCTTGTTCCACGGGTTCGTGTACATCCAGTTCAGCAGCTTCACCGCGTCCGGGCCCTGGATGTCGATCTTGCCGAGCGTCGACGCATCGAGAATGCCGACGCCGTTGCGCACCGCGAGGCATTCGCGCTTCACGGCCGCATGGAGATCCTCGCCGTTCTTCGGGAAATACCACGGCCGCTTCCAGTTGCCGACGTCCTCGAACATCGCGCCGTGCTCGACGTGCCATTCGTGCACGGCCGTCTTGCGGATCGGGTCGAGGAAGTCGCCCGTCTCGCGGCCCGCGAACGTGCCGAACGACACGGGCGTGTAGTTCGGGCGGAACGTCGTCGTGCCCGTTTCCGGAATCGTCTTGCCGAGCGCGCCCGCGAGGATCGCCATCCCGTTGATGTTGCCGAGCTTGCCCTGGTCGGTGCCGAAGCCCATCGCCGTGTAGCGCTTCACGTGCTCGACCGATTCGAAGCCTTCGCGCGCGGCGAGCAGGATGTCGGCGGCGGCAACGTCGTTCTGGAAGTCGACGAACTGCTTCGGCCCGCGCGCGGCCGCCTCGCGGCTGCCGACGAGCCACAACGGCTGCAGCGCGCCTTCGACGGTTTCCGCGACCTGCGGTGCGGCCGGACGCTGCGCGGCCGTGAAGCCCGCGGCCTTCGCCGCTTCGACGCCCGCATCCACCGCGAGCCGCAGCGCACGGGCGAGCCCGAATTCGCCGGCCGCCGCGCCGATGCTCGCTTCCGCCTGCACGGGCTTGCCCGGCAGGAAGCACGCCTTCTCGTCGTTCCAGCACGCCTTGCCGCCCGATTGCGCGAACAGGTGCAGCACCGGGCTGAAGCCGCCCGACATCGCGACGAGGTCGCACGGCAGCGTCTGCAGCTTGCCGCCGGTCTGGCCGTTCGAGTAGGACGCGACGTCGACCGACGATACGCGCCACTTGCCCGAAGCGGCCGTGACGACCGCGCCGCTCATCACCGTCACGCCCTGCCGCTTCGCAGCGGCCGGCAGCGCGCCGTTCGACGACGCGCGGGAATCGACGACCGTCACCTTCGCGCCGCACGCCTTCAGGTCGAGCGCGGTCTGATAGGCGCGGTCGTTGTTCGTGAACACGACCACGTTGCGGCCCGGCAGCACGCCGAAGCGATGCACGTAGGTCGACACCGCGCCCGCCAGCATCACGCCCGGCAGGTCGTTGTTGCCGAACACGATCGGCCGCTCGTGCGCGCCGGTCGCGAGGATCACGCGTTTCGCGCGGACCTTCCACAGCAATTCGCGCGTGCCCTTGCGCATCGACACCGGCAGGTGATCGGTGAGGCGTTGCGTGACCGTCACGAGGTTGTGGTCCTGATAGCCGAACGCGGTGCTGCGCGACAGGATCGTCACGTCGGGCAGCTTGCGCAGTTCGGCCTCGATCTTCTCGACCCATTGCAGCGCGGGCTTCGCGTCGATCTCCGCGCGGCACGACAGCAGGCTGCCGCCGAGTTCGCGCTGGTCGTCGACGAGAATCACGCGCGCGCCGGCCGTGGCGGCCGCATGCGCGGCGGCGAGGCCCGACGGGCCACCGCCGACCACGAGCACGTCGCAGTGCGCGTAGCATTTGTCGTAGCGATCGGCGTCGAGCACTTCGGGCGCCTTGCCGAGGCCGGCCGCTTCGCGGATCTTCTCTTCGTACTTCGGCCACATGTTGCGCGGCCACATGAAGGTCTTGTAGTAGAACCCGGCCGGCATGAAGCGCGAGAACTTCTGGTTGATCGCGTACTTGTCGTTCTCGAGCGTCGGCTCCGCGTTCACGCTGGTCGCGACGAGCCCCTGGTACAGCTCGATCTCGGTCGCGCGCGCGTTCGGCACCGTGTACGGGCCGGTTTCGAGCTGCACGACGGCATTCGGTTCCGCGACGTCCGCCGTCGCGATCCCGCGCGGACGGTGGTACTTGAAACTGCGCGCGACGAAATGCACGCCGTTCGCGAGCAGCGCGGACGCGAGCGTGTCGCCCTGGAAGCCCTGGTACGTGCGGCCGTTGAACGTGAACGTCAACGGAATCGCGCGATTGATGCGGCCACCGGTGCCGAGGCGGTCTTTCTGGCTCATTTGCTCGTGCCCTCTTCGTGTGCGTTGCCGGCAGCTGCGCCACTGTTGGCAGCCCCACCGAACTTTTCGTAGCCCTTGATATCGTAGGTCACCGTGTCGCGCGTGACCTTGAACCAGCGGCGGCAGCCCTGCGTGTGCAGCCATTGCTCCTTGTGGAGCCCGCGCTTGTTCTCGCGCATGAACACGTATTCGCCCCATTCGCGGTCGGTCATGGTCTCGTTCGCCACCGGGCGCACGATGTCGGCTTCACCGCCGCACGTGAACTCGGATTCGGCGCGCGGCCCGCACCACGGACATTCGATCAGCAACATGTTTCTTTCTCCTCAGTGCGGTTAGTGCGCGACGGCAGCGGCGCCGTGCTCGTCGATCAGATGGCCCGTGTAGAAGCGGTCGAGCGCGAACGGTGCGTTCAGCGGATGCGGTTCGTCGCGGGCGATCGTGTGCGCGAACACCCAGCCCGAGCCGGGCGTCGCCTTGAAGCCGCCGGTGCCCCAGCCGCAGTTGAAATAGAGGCCCTTCACGTCGGTCTTGGTGATGATCGGGCACGCGTCCGGCGACACGTCGACGATGCCGCCCCACTGGCGGTTCATCCGCACGCGCGAGAACACCGGGAACATCTCGACGATCGCCTGCAGCGTGCTTTCGATGATGTGGAAGCTGCCGCGCTGGCCGAAGCCCGTGTACTGGTCGATACCGGCGCCGATCACGAGGTCGCCCTTGTCGGACTGGCTGATGTACGCGTGCACCGCGTTCGACATGATCACCGAGTTGACGACCGGCTTGATCGGCTCCGACACCAGCGCCTGCAGCGGGTGGCTTTCGATCGGCAGACGCACGCCGGCCATGTCGGCGAGCGTCGTCGTGTTGCCGGCGGCGACCACCGCGACCTTCTTCGCCTTGATGAAGCCCTTCACCGTATCGACGCCGACCACCGCGCCGCCTTCGCGGCGAATGCCCGTGACCTGGCAGTTCTGGATGATGTCCACGCCGGCGCGGTCCGCGCCGCGTGCGAAGCCCCAGGCCACCGCGTCGTGACGCGCGACACCCGCACGGCGCTGGATCGATGCGCCGAGCACCGGGTAGCGGCTGTTCAGGTTGATGGTCGGCTCGATTTCCTTGATCTGCGCGGGCGTCAGGAATTCGGCATCGACACCGTTCAGCCGGTTCGCGTTCACGCGGCGCTCGGTGTCGCGCACGTCCTGCAGCGTGTGGGCGAGGTTCATCACGCCGCGCTGGCTGAACATCACGTTGTAGTTCAGGTCCTGCGACAGCCCTTCCCACAGCTTCATCGCCTTCTCGTACAGCGCGGCCGATTCGTCCCACAGATAGTTCGAGCGCACGATCGTCGTGTTGCGCGCGGTGTTGCCGCCGCCGATCCAGCCCTTCTCGAGGATCGCGACGTTCGTGATCCCGTGTTCCTTCGCGAGGTAGTACGCGGTCGCGAGGCCGTGGCCGCCGCCGCCGACGATCACGACGTCGTATTCCTTCTTCGGCTCCGGGCTCTTCCACTGCTTCTCCCAGTTCTCGTGATACGAGAGGCCGTTGCGGAACAGGCTGAATATCGAGTAGCGGCTCATGTTTGGATCCTTCGTTAGCATTCGATGACGTTCACGGCGAGGCCGCCGCGCGACGTTTCCTTGTATTTCGTCTTCATGTCGGCGCCGGTTTCGCGCATCGTCTTGATCACGGAATCGAGCGATACGTAGTGCTGGCCATTACCCTTGAGCGCCATGCGCGACGCGTTCAGCGCCTTGATCGCGCCCATCGCGTTGCGCTCGATGCACGGAATCTGCACGAGCCCGCCGACCGGGTCGCAGGTCATCCCGAGGTTGTGCTCCATGCCTATCTCGGCCGCGTTCTCGACCTGGTCGGGCGTGCCGCCCATCACGGCGGCGAGCGCGGCGGCGGCCATCGAGCAGGCGACGCCCACTTCGCCCTGGCAGCCGACTTCCGCGCCGGAGATCGACGCGGTTTCCTTGTAGATGATCCCGATCGCCGCGGCCGTCAGCAGGAATTCGACGATGCCGGCTTCGTTCGAGCCCGGCACGAACTTCACGTAGTAGTGCAGCACCGCGGGGATCACGCCGGCCGCGCCGTTGGTCGGCGCGGTGACGACCCGGCCGCCGGCCGCGTTCTCTTCGTTCACGGCCATCGCATACAGGTTGACCCAGTCGAGCATCGACAGCGGATCGCGCAGCGACTCTTCCGAACGCGCGCGCAGGCGGCCATTCAACTCGGCCGCGCGACGCTTCACGCGCATCGGGCCCGGCAGGTCGCCCTCGACCTTGCAGCCGCGCTCGACGCAGGCGGCCATCGTGCGCCAGATCGCGAGCAGTCCGGCGCGCACTTCGTCGGCGGGGCGCAGCGCGCATTCGTTGCGCAGCATCAGTTCGGCGATCGACAGCCCGTGCTCGCGGCACTGGCGCATCAGGTCGTCGCCGGTGCGGAACGGATACGGCACGTCGACCGCCGCCCGCACGCCGTTCACGCGATCGCCGTCGCGGTTCACGACGAAGCCGCCGCCGACCGAGTAATACTCCTTCTCGACGAGCAACTGGCCGTGTTCGTCGAACGCCTGGAAGCGCATCCCGTTCGGGTGCACGATGCTCGTGCCGCTCATCAGCTTGCGAAAGAAGCCGATGTGCTCCTTTTCCTCGAAGCGCACCGTCTGCTTGCCGAGCAGCGACAGCGTCTTCTCCGCGCGGATCGCGGCGAGCCGCGGCTCGATCAGGTCCGGATCGATCGTGTCGGGCAGGTGGCCCTCGAGGCCGAGCAACACGGCCTTGTCGGTGCCGTGGCCCTTGCCGGTCGCGCCGAGCGAGCCGTACAGCTCGACCCGCACACGGCGCACGAAGCCGAGCAGGTTCGCGTCCTCGACGTGCGACGCGAAGCGGCACGCGGCGATCATCGGGCCGACCGTATGCGAACTGGACGGGCCGATGCCGATCTTGAACAGGTCGAACGCGCTGACGTTCATCTGGCTTCCTTTGGGTTGCATGCGTGAAATGTCGTTGGGCCCCAGTACATCAAAGCGTAAAATCGGCCGATAGAACAAAAACGGCATCGGCGTGGGATAGCGCCGCCAAGCGCCGCGCCGGCCGGCCCGAAAGTGCGTTTTGGCGATGGTTCGCGACGAAAAACCACAAGTCCGGCCGCGGCCGATCGGCGACGCTGGCTGCATCCGCGCCGCCCCGGCAGCCGTAACCCGCAAACCGAGTGAAACGAGTGAGACCGCCTGCCCGGCGTGACGAGATTGGCCGCGATGACCCCCGACGTACCCGCTTCCCCCCTCGCAGAACCCGCGCCGCGGCGCATCCGCTTCGGCATCGTGCTGCTGCCGAACTTCACGCTGACGGCCTTCTCCGGCTTCGTCGACATGCTGCGGCTGTCGGCCGACGACGGCGACTACAGCAAGCCGGTGCGCTGCGCGTGGAGCGTGATCGGCGAGACGCTCGCGCCGGTGCGCGCGAGTTGCGGGATCCAGATCACGCCGTGGGAGACGTTCGACGCGGCCGAGCCGTTCGACTATGTGGTGGTGGTCGGCGGGCTGCTGCATTCGGGGCCGCAGGCCGGCCCTGAAACGCTCGATTTCGTCCGCCGCGCGGCGGCGGACGGCGCGACGGTCGTCGGCATCTGCACCGGCGTGTTCACGTTGATGCGCGCCGGCGTGCTCGACGGCTGCCGCACCTGCGTGAGCTGGTTCCATTACTGGGATTTCATCGAGCGCTTTCCGTCCGCCGACCCCGACCTGCTGATCGCCGACCGGCTGTTCGTGATCGACCGGCGCCGGATCACGTGCTCGGGCGGCCGCGCGTCGATCGACGTCGCCGCCGCGATCCTGCTGCGCCATTTCGATCACGCGACCGTGCAGAAGGCGCTGCGCATCCTGCTGGTCGGCGAGATGCAGAAAGGCAATGCGCCGCAGCCGCATCCGCCGGGCCTCGAACCGGCGACGCATCCGAAGGTCAAGCGCGCGATTCTTCTGATGGAACAGCACGTCGGGCGGGCGCTGCCGCTCGAGGAACTCGCGTGCAAGCTCGACCTGTCGACGCGGCAGCTCGAACGGCTGTTCAAGGCGGAGACCGGCAAGAGCCCGCAGGCCTTCGCGAAACAGGTGCGGCTGCGTACCGCCGCGTGGCTGCTGACGAGTTCGGACCGCACGGTCGCCGATATCGCGTCGAGCTGCGGATTCGCCGATGCGTCGCACCTCGGGCGCGAATTCCGCAAGCAGTTCGGCGTGCCGCCGGCGACGTATCGCGAGCGCGGCGGCGACGTGGCTGAAGTCGCCGCGACGCCCGACGGGTCGGCCGATCCGGTCGAGGACATCGCCGACTGAACGGCCCCCGGG
>NZ_JACCQA010000077.1:0-8920 GCF_015712215.1 Burkholderia sp. 9779_493 | reverse complement strand
CCGCTACATTCACTACTACAACCACGAACGCATCAAGCTGAAATTAAATGGGCTGAGTCCCGTGCAATACAGGACTCAGCCCTTGGCCGCTTAGATTTTAACCGTCCAACTTCGTGGGGTCAGTTCAATCAGCGGCCGGTTTTTTTGCAGCATGCGCGCGAACGCAACGCTTACTTGAGCGTGACGGGCACGCTGAAATACTTCTTCGCGAGGTTGTCGATCGTGCCGTCGGCCTTCAGTTCCTTCAGCGCCTGATCGAGCGCCGTCTTCAGCGCCGCGTCGTTCTTGCGCAGGCCGAAGCCGACGCCCGAGCCGAGGATCTCGGTGTCGCTGACCGTGCCGCCCGCGAACGCGAAACCCTGGCCTTGCGGCTTCGTCAGGAAGCCCTTCGAGCCGGCTTCCGAATCCTGGAAGGTCGCGTCGAGACGGCCCGACTTCAGGTCGGCATACGCCAGATCCTGCGTCTGGTACGGCACGACTTCAACGCCGGCCGGCGCCCACTTCTTCTTCGCGTACGCTTCCTGGATCGTGCCCTGCAGCACGCCGACGCGCTTGCCCTTCAGCGATTGCGGGGTCGGCAGCAGGCCGCTGCCCTGCTTCGCGATCAGCTGGTTCGGAATCGTGTAGATCGGATCGGTGAACGCGATCGCGTGCTTGCGCTGGTCGGTGATCGTCATGTCCGAGTTGATCGCGTCGAACTTGCGCGCCTGCAGCGCCGGGATCAGGCCGTCGAAGTCGTTCTCGACCCACACGCACTTGGTCTTCAGCTTCGCGCACACCGCGTTGCCGATGTCGATGTCGAAGCCGGTCAGCTTGCCGTCGGGCGTCTTGTATTCGAACGGTGCGTACGAGGCCTCGACGCCGAACCGGATCTCCTTCAGATCCGCGGCAAACGCGCTGCCTGCCGCCACGGCCGATGCCGCCACCACCGCATGCGCGGCCACTTTACGCCAATCCAACTTCATCTGGTGTTCTCCTCGATACTCGAATGTTCCGGAACTACGGGCGCTTGCATCATTGCAGGGTCGGATGACCACGACAATGCGGCTGCCGCGCCGTGATGCGGCGCAACAGCCGCAAGGCCGCGATTGTACCAATCCGCGCGGCCCGATATGGCAAAGCGGGCGGCGCGACGCGATGCTGCGCTGCGTGCCCGGCGGCCGCCGCGCGCCCCGTCGAACTTGCAAGACGGTGTCGCAAATACGCAAGCGTGGCGCGTGCGCCGGCCGTGCGGCGTGCGGGCGTTATCGCAAAAAAATGAACGGGCCGCGGAGCGATGCGCAAGCCGAGCGTCGCCACGGCCTGCCGATCGCGCGTCGATCAGACGAGTGCGGCGATCGTCTCGCGTGTCGTATCGATCACGAGCAGGCCCGCGCGCAGGCCCGGCTTCACGGTCGGATTCGGAAAGACGATCCGTTCCTCGTCGTGCGTCACCGTGTAGCGGTAGTCGCCGTCCTGCGCGAGCACCGTTCCGCGCGCGAACGCGGTGAAGTTCGCGACGTCGGCCGCGACGAACAGCTCGAGCGCGTCGCTCTGCTTCGTGATCTGGTCGATCACCGTGAAGACGCGCGGCAGCGACGGATGGCCGCCACCGGCGTCGACTTCCGCCCTCCCACCCGACACGAGCTTGCGCACCGCGCGGTCGGCCGGCGCGAAGCGCGCCAGGTCGTTCTGGCCGAACGGCCGCACCTTGCCGAGTTCCAGCGTGCACGCGAGCGCGCCGCAATGCTCGGCCGTGAAATGCGAATACGTATTGCCCTTCGCCGTGTGCAGCAGCACGGCCGCGATGCGTGCATCGCCGAGCCATTCGATCATCGCGCGCGTCGGAGGCGTGCCCGTGTGCGGCAGCAGCGCGAACTGCTCGAACACCGATGCGCGAATCGCCGTATGCATGTCGATGTGCCAGCGTGCGCGGCCCGCCGGCGCCGCCGCGAAGAACGCGGCCGCGGCCGCTTCGAGCTGCGCGGCGCGCGGCGCTTCGCGGCTCGCGGGCACCTGCGCGTGACGGCCGCTGAACAGGCGGTTCAGGTCGTCGTCGAGATAGCGTTCGCCCGCGCGCATCGCCGGCACGTTGCCGAGCACGACGAGCAGCCGGCATGCGAGCGGCAGCGCACCCGCGGCGAGATCGCGCACCAGCATCGACAGCAGTTCGATCGGCGCCGTCTCGTCGCCATGCACGCCGGCCGACACGAGCACGCTCGCGCGCGCCGCGGCGTCGGCCGCCGCCGGTTCGAACGCGAGCAGCCCGTCGCCGAGCCATTGCCAGCGCACCGCGCCGCCCGCGCAGGCGCCGTCCTGTTCGGCCGGCGCGTCACCGGCCAGCGTGAACGCGAGAAAGTCGTCGAGCAGCGCGGCGGCCGGCATCCGTGCCTCAGCGCTGGAAGTCATACAGCGAACCGACGCGCAGGATCTGCGTGAGCTCGTCGAGCGCCGTGCGCGATTCGTCGAGCAGCGCCGGATCGGCGAGGTCTTCCGGTGCGAGGCGATCGCGATAGTGCTTGTCGATCCACGCGTCGAGCGACGCGAACAGCGTGTCGTTGATCCACACGTTCGACGTGACGGCCGCGCGCTCCGCTTCGTTCAGCACGACGCGCAGGCGCAGGCACGCCGGGCCGCCGCCGTTCTTCATGCTTTCGCGCAGGTCGAACACGAGCACGTCGTGAATCGGGCCGTTGCCGGCGGCAAGCTGGTCGAGATAGGCGGCGACGTTCGCGTTCTCGCGGCACTCCTGCGGCACGACGAGTACCTGCGAGCCGTCCGCGCGCGACAGCAGCTGGCTGTTGAACAGGTACGACGTCACCGCGTCGTTCACGCTCACCGCCGCGTCCGGCACTTCGATCACGTTCAGGCGCGCACCGCGTGCGTCGAGCGCGGCGGTCAGCGTGTCGTAGATCGCCTGCTTGTTGACGAACGCGCGTTCGTGCGTGAACAGCGTGTCGCGGTTGCCTACCGAGATCACGTCGTTGTGGAACACGCCCGCGTCGATCACGTCCGGGTCCTGCTGTGCGTACACCGTCGCTTCCTCCGCGAGCCCGTGGCGATGCGCGACCGCGCGGCTCGCCTCGAAGGTCTGGCGGGCCGGGAAACGCTTCGGCTCGGGGCCGCGACGGTATTCGGCACGGCCGTACACGAAGAATTCGATGCCCGGCTTGCCGTATTCGGCGCAGAAGCGCGTGTGGTTCGCCGCGCCTTCGTCGCCGAGCGCCGGCGTGCCGGTCAGTGCTTCATGCACCGCGAAGTGCGCGGGGTCCGCAAACAGCGTCGACAGCGTGCGGCGCGTCGCTTCGTGCTCGATCGCGCGATGCAGCTTGCTGCACAGGTTCGCCGGCGTGAAGTGCACGCGACCGTCGCTGGTGTCCGCCGACGGGCTGACGGTGGCCGCGTTCGCGGTCCACATCGCCGACGCCGAGCTCGCCGCGGCGAGCAGTTCGGGCGCCTGCTTCGCGGCCTTCGCGATCACGTCCGCGTCCTTGCCCGAGAAGCCGAGCTCGCGCAACAGGCGCAGCGACGGCCGCTCCTGCGGCGGCAGCACGCCTTGCGCGAAACCGAGATCCGCGAGCTGCTTCATCTTGCGCAGGCCCTGCTTCGCGGCGGCCTTCGGGTTCGCGGCCGACTTCTCGTTGTTCAGCGACGCCACGTTGCCGAACGACAGCCCGGCGTAGTTGTGGGTCGGGCCGACGAGCCCGTCGAAATTGGCTTCTTGTGCGTTCATCGTCGTTCCCTCGATCAGAAATGCAGGCCCGGCGACAGGCTCGCGGGCAAAGTCAGTTGCGTGCTTTCCACCGACGCCATCGGATACGCGCAATAGTCGGCCGCGTAGTACGCGCTCGGGCGATGGTTGCCGGAGCGGCCCGTGCCGCCGAACGGCGCGGCGGACGATGCGCCGTTAGTGGGGCGGTTCCAGTTGACGATCCCGGCGCGGATCGTGCGGCGGAAGTGCTCCCACACCTTCGGGTCGTCGGCCAGCAGGCCGGCGGACAGGCCGAACGCCGTGTCGTTCGCGCGCTCGATCGCGTCGTCGAGCGTCGTGTAGCGGACGACCTGCGCGAGCGGGCCGAAATGTTCTTCGTCGGGCAGGTTCGCGACCCCCGTCACGTCGACGATCGCCGCGTTCACGAAGCCCAGGCGCGGATCGCGCTGCGTCATCGCGATGATCGGCTTCGCGCCCTGCTCGACGAGGCGCGACTGCGCGTCGACCAGCTTCGCGGCCGCGCGGGCCGAGATCACCGCGCCCATGAACGGCTGCGGATCGGCGTCGAACACGTCGGCCGTGATCTTCGACGTGACGTCGGCGAAACGCGCGAGGAAGCGGTCGCCGAACGCGCCCTGCGGCACGAAGATGCGGCGTGCGCACGTGCAGCGCTGGCCAGCCGACAGGAACGCCGACTGGATCGTGTGATGCACGGCCGCGTCGACGTCCTCGACCTCGCCGATCACGAGCGGGTTGTTGCCGCCCATCTCGAGCGCGAGCACGATTTCCGGACGGCCGCCGAACTGCTTGTGCAGCAGCGTGCCGGTGTCCGAACTGCCGGTGAAGAACAGCCCGTCGATCTGCCGATGATTCGCGAGCGCGATGCCGGTGTCCTTCTCGCCCTGCACGAGGTTCAGCACGCCGGGCGGCAACCCGGCTGCCTGCCACACCTCGACCGTCGCGCGCGCGACGCCCGGCGCAAGTTCGGACGGCTTGAACACGACCGTGTTGCCGGCGATCAGCGCCGGCACGATATGACCGTTCGGCAAGTGGCCGGGGAAGTTGTACGGGCCGAACACCGCGACGACGCCGTGCGGGCGGTGACGCAGCACCGCGACGCCGTCGGCCATGTCCTGGCGCTTCTCGCCGGTGCGCTCCTGATACGCCTGGATCGAGATGCCGACCTTCGCGGCCATCGATGCGACTTCGGTGCGCGCTTCCCACAGCGGCTTGCCCGTCTCGCGGCCGATCGCGGTCGCGATCGCTTCCTTGCGTTCGGTGAGCAACGCGGCGAAGCGCTTGACGATTTCGCAGCGCGCCTCGAAGTCGAGCGCCGACCAGCCGGCGAACGCGCGGCGCGCGCTCGCGACCGCACGGTCGACGTCGGCCGCCGACGCGCTGTCGCCCTGCCAGGCCACAGCGTCGGTGCCCGGGTTGCGCGAAGCGAAGACGGGGCCCGAGCCTGCGACCCAGGCGCCGTCGATGAAGAGTTCCGTCATGATTCGTTTATCCCTGTTTGACTTTGAGCGGCAGCACGCGGACCGGATCGCCGGCCTTCACGTCGAGCGCGACGGCATCGTCGGCCGACAGCACGAACGAGCCGTTCGCGACCACGCCCGGCGCGACGCCGACGCGGAAGTCGCCGAGCGACGTGTTCGACACGAGCGACTTGGGGGCATCGTCCCGCGCGTCGGGCACGCCGATCGCGACCGGTACGACGACGCTCTCGCGCACCGTGCGCAGGTCGTTGACGTGGCATTCGAGCACGGGGCCCGCGTCGAAGATGTCGACGTGATTCTGGTAACGCAGCCCTTCCGCTTCGAGCATCTTGCGGGCCGGCAGCGTGTCGCGGTGGGTGAGGCCGACCGCGTCCTGCGCGTCCTGCGGCAGCAGGTCGACGTACACCGGGTAACGCGGCATCAGTTCCGCGAGGAACGACTTGCGGCCGTGCGAGCTGAGGTAATCGGCCGCGTTGAAATCGATCTGGTAGAAGTGCGAACCGACCGCGCGCCAGAACGGCGACGTGCCGTCCTCGTCGAAGTGGCCGCGCAGTTCCGCGCAGATGCGCTCCGGAAAGCGGTCGCGGAATTGCGCGATGAACATGAAGCGCGAGCGCGACAGCAAGCCGCCGACGCCGCCCGTGCGATAGCGCGGGCTCAGGAACAGCGAGCACACTTCCGCGTAGCCCGTCAGGTCGTGCGAGATGTTCAGCGCCGACATCCGCGTCCACACGCCGAGTTCCTGGCTCGCATGCACGACCGTGCTCACGCGGTAGTTGTAGAACGGCTGCTCGAGGCCGACCTGCGTTTCGATCCCGCACACGCCCGCGATGTCGCCCGTCTTCGATTCTTCCATCACGAAGAAGTAGCCGGCCTCACCCGGTGCGGCCTTGCCCTCGAGCGTGCGGCGCGAGCGTTCGATGCGCGCGGCGAGCGCGTCGCGGTCGGGCTTGAACGTGGTCAGGCCCGGCCCGGTTTCCTGCGCGAGCGACACGAGCGCGTCGACGTCGCCCGTTTGTACGACCCGAACGACGATCATGCTGCGTCTCCCTTCAAATCTTCATCGTCGCGGCGGTGCAGCGGCACGCAGCGCACGACATCGCCTTCCTTCACATCGAGCGCCGCGCGCACGTCACCGGCCAGCGGCGCGTCGGTGCCGCGCGCGTCGGCCGTGTCGCCCGGCAGGTCGGCCAGCACGCAGCGGAACGACTCGCCGCTGCCCGTCGACACCATGTACGCGACGTCGCCCCGCTGGTGCGCGGCCTCGCGCACGACGCGCTCCGACGCCTGCTTCACGCACGCGGTACGGTCGACCTGGGCGGTCAGCACCGGGCCCGCGTCGAAGATGTCGACGAAGCGGTCGGGCTCGAAACCTTCCTCGAGATGGATGTCGTACGCGAGCAAGGCCGTTTCGTTCGGCTCGCCGAGCACGCGCTGCGCGGCTTCCGGCAGCAGCGGCACGTAGAGCGGATAGGCCGGCATCACTTCCGCGATGAACGTGCGGCTGCGGCCGCCCGAGGCGATGTCGACGTCGGTGAAATTACGGCCGAAGAACTTGCGGCCCACCGCTTCCCAGAACGGCGATGCGCCGTTGCCGTCGCTCACGCCGAGCAGCAGCGTGAACACTTCCGGCGTGAAGCGGCGGCGGTTCGCGGCGATGTACATCATCCGGGCGCGCGAGATCAGGTGCGCGGCCGCGTCGCCGCGCAGCGACGGATCGACGTAGAAGCCCGCGAGCCGGCTCTTGCCGGTCAGCTCGTGCGACATCGTGAGCGCGTGGATCTTGCGGTTCACGTGCAGCTCGCGCGACGCGTGGATCAGCGCGTCGTTGCGGAACGCGTAGAACGGTTCCGAGTAGCCGGCCGCGGCCACGATGCTCGCCGTGCCGAGCAGCTTGCCGGTCGACGAATCCTCGAGCACGAAGAGGTAGAACTCCTCGCCGGCGAAGTCGACGTCCGCGCGAAACGAATCCTCGGAGAGCGCCACGCGCGCTTCGAGCGCCGCGCGGTCGTGCGGCAGCGAGTGCAGGACCGGCTGCGCGGTGCGCGCCATGTGCGCGAGCGCATCGAGATCCGTGAGTTTGCCGGGGCGAACAAATAGCATCGTCGTTCCTGTCTGCGATGGGCGCGCCGATCAGCGCGCGGTGGCTTCCTGGGCCGCGAGCACCTGCTCGACTGCCTTCTCGAAGCGCTTCACGCCTTCGTCGAGCAGGTCGAACGGAATCACCAGCGACGGGACGAAGCGCAGCACGTTCGGGCCGGCGATCAGCATGATCAGCCCGTTCTCCGCGGCGGCGGTGACGAAGTCCTTCGCGCGGCCGTCGAAGGCGGCGGTGAGTTCCGCGCCGACCAGCAGGCCCTTGCCGCGCACGTCCTTGAAGATGCCGAAGCGTGCGTTGATGCGTTCCAGCGCGCCCTTCAGGCGCACGCTGCGTTCGCGCACGCCTTCGAGCAGTGCCGGGTCGCCGATCAGTTCGACGACCTTGTCCGCGATCGCCGATGCGAGCGGGTTGCCGCCGTACGTCGTGCCGTGCACGCCGACCTTGAAGTGCGCGGCCAGTTCGTTCGTCGTCAGCATCGCGCCGATCGGGAAGCCGTTGCCGAGCGCCTTGGCGGTCGTCAGGATGTCCGGCGTGACGCCCGTGTCCATGTACGCGTAGAACTGGCCCGTGCGGCCGACGCCCGTTTGCACTTCGTCGAAGATCAGCAGTGCGTCGTTGGCATCGCACGCTTCGCGCAGCGCTTTCAGGAACGCCGGATCGGCGGGGATCACGCCGCCCTCGCCTTGCACCGGTTCGACGATCACCGCGCAGGTTTTCGGGCCGATCGCGGCCTTCGCGGCTTCGATGTCGTTGAACGGCAGGTGCTTGATGCCTTGCGGCACCGGGCCGAAGCCTTCCGAGTATTTCGGCTGGCCGCCGACGCTGACCGTGAAGAACGTGCGGCCGTGGAACGACTGGACGAACGACACGATTTCATATTTGTCGGCGCCGTGGCGGTCGAACGCGACGCGGCGTGCGAGCTTCAGTGCGGCTTCATTTGCTTCAGCGCCCGAGTTCGCGAAGAATGCGCGGTCGGCGAAGGTCAGCGATTCGAGGCGCTTCGCGAGGCGCAGCACCGGTTCGTTCGTGTAGCCGTTGCCGATGTGCCAGAGCTTGCGGCCTTGTTCGTCCAGCACCTTCAGCAGTTCCGGGTGGCCGTGGCCGAGCGACGTCACCGCGATGCCGCACGCGAAATCGATGTACTCGCGGCCGGCCGTATCCCACACGCGGGAGCCCTCTGCGCGATCCGGCACGAACGGGGCGGGGGAAAATACCGGCACCATCACTTCGTCGAATGTCTGGCGGGTCACGGTCGAGGTCGTCATGGTCGTTCCTTTCGGTTTCGTAAGAGGGTTCAACAGGATCAAGTTTAGGTAAGGGTGACGCAAGCGTCTTGCGGAATTGCGACGGGTTCTATCGGAAGGTTTTGGTTTTGCCCTTTAGGGCCGGGGGGCGGCTACGCCGTGTCGGTATTTTGGGGCTTTTTCCGGCTTTTCTGTGGTCGGCTTCCGGTCGCGTGAAGCACCTGTGATCGTGTCGGTCTATTAGCGTCGCCCCTGCGCGGGGCCTGTCAGGAATTTTGTGTTTAAGGCATAACATGCTCCCAAGGAGAATTTATGCCTCGCAAACCGAAAGCCCAGCCGGCGGCTCTGCCGGCGATTCCGGCCGAGTTGCTTGAGCAGTTCGGCA
>NZ_JACCQA010000076.1:0-9813 GCF_015712215.1 Burkholderia sp. 9779_493 | reverse complement strand
CCGCCGCGCAACACGTCAACATCGTCAGCGGTCAGAGCACGCACGTGGCAGTGGGGAAGTCGCTGATCGCGAGTGTCGCCAACAAGTTAAGTATCTTCGCTCAAAATGCCGGCATGAAATTGTTCGCAGGTCGCGGCAAGATCGAGGTGCAAGCGCACTCGGACAACGTCGAGCTTACCGCGCAAAAATCGGTCAAGGTGTTATCAGCGACCGCCAAGGTCGAAGTCGCGGCGGATCAGGAGATCTACCTAACTTCCGGCGGCGCCTACATCCGCATCGCGAACGGTGACATTCAGATTCACGCACCGGGCAAGATCGATATCAAGGGCGCGACGCACAGCCTGGACGGACCGACCGCGCAGGGTTACGTGCTCCCTGGACTACCTCACGCGGGCGATGTTCCGCGATATCACGAGCAGTTCCACCTGGTCGACGACGACGGCAAGACTGTGTTGCCGCACACACGCTACGAGATCGAAAGCGAATCGGGCAAAAAGTGGAGCGGCTATAGTGACGCAAACGGTTTCACCCAGCATGTGTATACCGATCAGCCTGAGTCTCTTTCTCTGACAGTCTACAAGGAGGTCGATGATGACAGCGACGAAGAAGCGTAAAACCGAGAAGCGTCACGTGAAGCACGCGTCGACGACCGGGACCGATCAGAAGTCGCTGGTGAAGGCAGTGGTACAGAACGACTCGGGCGAGTGGGTCCGGCCGTCAACGGGCGACAAGTTCGTGATCGACGAGACGCCAAAATTTCCGGAGATCACGTTCGAGATTAAGACCGAACAGCCTCCACCGTATCAATGGAAGTGGACGATTACATGGGACGCACAGGTGAGCGGACTACGGGAAAAGCCTCGCGGAAAGAAGCTCAAAACCTTCTCTGACACCGGTTCGTTCTCGATCAATGACAAAACGTGGGTGGCGGATCCGGGGGGGAAGATCTTGGGCGGGAAATTGGTCGTCGAGGTCACAGCGGGTACGGAGCAATTCCGACGCACCGTATTTATCGTGGGCACCAACCCGAGCAAGGACGCTGTCCTGGAGTTCCTGAAGACCCAGAAGGATGCCGTCGGCTTTGATCGTGTGATCAATCAGGAAAGTCACTTCAAGAATTTCATCAACGCGGATAACGAACCCGTCGTCGCATTCGACAACGGGTACGGCATGACGCAAATGACCAATCCAGCGCCCACCTACGAACAAGTGTGGAACTGGAAAGAGAACATCAAGGTCGGCATCAAGCTTTATCAAGAGAAGCAGGGGTATGCCAAGAACGACTTGGCTGGCCATCCATATACCGAAGACCAACTGATCCGGGCGACGTTCTCTCGATGGAACGGCAGTGTCTACTACCGGTGGGACGAATCATCGAAGGCATGGGTTCCCAATGGCACGATTATGTGCGATCCGGACACCAGCAACATTGGCTGGGATATGTCGAAAGATGCAAATAAGGGTAAGACTGTGGAAGAATTGCACAAGCGCGACAAGGACACTTACAAGAGTGGGAAGGCAGGTCGTTCCGATGAACACGCTTGGATCTATTCGGGTATCTGTTATGCAGACCACATGGCGAACAATTAAGAGGGTATTGTGTGGAGTGTTTGTCTGTACTCTCAGCGTCGCCGCGCTTGCACAGACCCCGGCACCGCAGTTTGTACAGCTGAGCGCAGGACCCATTGTCCAGGAACATTCGCACCGGTTGGTGGTGACCGACGCGCGGCACGGCAAGTTGCGAACGCTCGAGGTTCCCGGCGCGATACGGCGTGCGTTGGTGTCGTCATCCAGCGTTGCATTTCCTGCGGCGCAGTCCAGCGTAATCGACGGCCATGAATTCATCATGGTGGTGGTCAATCAATCGTCTAGCGACAACCCAACGGGCTACTGCGGGGCCGGCGAGGAAGGAACGCTTTACGTACTACGCTTGGATGGCAAACGTGCAGAACTCGCCTACTCTACGCTGGTGCAGAGTTGCCTCAAGAATATCGACTTGTTTACCGATTCAGGGAACAAGTCTCCCTATCTTGCGATCGCGTGGACGGACGGCGGAGACGGCTTCTGGATTCACTGGGCGAATTACGCAAAACCAGAACCCGTTACTCGACGATATCGCTATGCGAATGGAAACTTCGTCGTCGATAGCGAGCTTCCTAAGTGACCGTGGATTTCTTCATCGCGCTCGACGGACGCGGGCGCCAGCCACCGACGCCGTTGAAGGACCTCAAGCCCACGGTTCTGCTCGTTCGCCCGGAGCAAGATCTTTGCTGGCGCGGCAGCGTATGGGTTCGCGGCGTCTTCGACGGGACGCATTGCATGCGCCTCACTGCCGTGGCCAACGGTATCCGTCTTGAGCAGGCGGAGACGTTCTCCGGGTTGCTCGCCGGGCGATTGACCAAAGACGTGATCCAGGAAACGCGGCGTGAATTTCAGTTGATGAATACTGCGGTCAAGCGTCGCGCGGAAGCGAATCCGTCATGAGGCCGCATCGCCGATGCAGTCGACAACGGCAGTCGTGGGCCGACCATTTCGAGCCGATCGAGCTCGCTATCCAATTGGGCGCTGCATGACGATCAGATCGCCGGTAAATCTCGGACTGTTCGCGCGTCGAATCTCCTCAAAGCCCTCGCGCTGCCAGAATGCGTGTGCACGAGGGTTGGTCGAGACGACTGCAAGTTGCGCGGCGCGATAGCCCCACTCGCCCGCCATCTCGATCAACAGCTTCAAAGCGGCCTTTCCATGGCCTCGGCCCTGCCTCGCTTCGGTGAGAAGCATCAGGCCAATCCATATGCAGTCGTCCGTCGGATACGAACGAATCACATCTGCGCAGCCGATCATCTCGCGTTCGGCAAAGAACCCGAAGACTGATTTTTGTGCTGCGTTCGTGCCCGCTGGCTTGCCGAAGAAGAAATCGTCGACGTCTTCCGGGGAGGGCGCGCGGCCTTCAACGAGTTCCGTGTACGACGGTGCTTCATTGAAGACGCGCAAGACGTTTGCGCAGTCGCTGGCGGATTCGCTAACAAGTGGGCGCGCTGTGAGCATCGGGTACTCGAGCGAAAGGGAAAGTTCGATTCTAAGCTGGCTCGTTCGGCAGTGGTGCGCTGCACCGTCGCCGCGAACGTCCGCTTTCGATGCGCGGCACGGACGGAGCCGCACCGATGGACGCAAGAGCCGAATGCCGGTCTCGGTCAAAACGGTGGCCGTGCAATCGTGGAGTAGTATGCCCCCATGCCCAGGTCATTGTCCGGCCTCTGCGGCTTCGTACAGCCGACTCATCCGTGACGGCGGCATTGATGGGAATGCATCATGTCAACCGAGTGGAAGCACCGCGTCAGACTGTTTGTCCAGCGCTTCTGGCAGCCGACCAGTGCGTGCATGACCTGCATGCCGGGGAGCTGGGGAAATATCACGAGCCTGCCCCACTGGACCATCGCATTTCATACGGGTCTGCTGACCGGGCTCCTGGCTGTACTTCTGACTTTCACGCCGGTGGGGAAACTCTATGCGCATCGATATGGCAATGCGCTGGTCGTTGGCGTCCTGACGACGTTGGGCGATGCGTACTCGCACACGAGTCATTACCGTATCCCCTATGTCGAGCACATCGTGACGGGTGCCATTTCAGGTCTATTGGCGCTTGCGGCCTCCTATCTCTTCGAAGATCGCGCGCGGCGCCTTCGCGCGGTGTGGGCTCGCGTTTCCGGACAGCTTATCCGCTGACTTTCCGGGCAACGTGCCGACAAGTGACCGTTGCGGGCCGGAAGGCGACGTCCGCGGAAATCCACGAAGAACCTTTTTCATTGCACCGCATGTCGCAACTAACGGTCAGTTCCGCCCGGCGCCTTCCGACGGCGCGGCGGCGTCCCGCCCCGCGCGCCGTCGATGGATGACGACGATCAGCGTGCGGGCAGAGCGGCAACGCGTGACGCCGCGTCCGCATCCGCGCGGAACCGGTCACGCGCCACCACATCACCGCATCACGCGCCGCCGAACGCGCGTCCCATCGGCTTCATCCGCATCCCGCGCGCGAGCCGGGTCCACGGCAGGTCCGCCGGGTCGGCCTGCATCGGCCCCGGTGCCTTGGCGACCAGCACCGCGTGCGCGATGTCCTGGAAATCGGCGCGGAAGTGCACCGAGCTCTTGTTGACGAGAATCTTCATCGCCTCCGGCTCGATTCCGCCCACCCGATACAGATTGCGATCGAGCATCTGCGCCTTGCCGGCGCTCACGACGATCCGCACGCCGTCGATCCGCAGGCACGCGACCGGCCCGACGTCGGCCTGCATGCCGTTCATCATCGGGCCGTCGTAGCGGCAGATGCCGTCGGACAGCGCGACGACCTCGAAGCGCGCGCGAAGCGGCTCGTCGCCGGGCACACCCGAGCCGCCGAGCGACAGGTCGATGCGCGCGCCGGCTCCCGCGCGCCACGCCGCGGCCACCGCCGCCGGATCCCACAGCAGGCCGAGCGCCGCGTCCTGCGCGCCATGACGCAGCAGCGCGCGAAGCAGGCCCGTCGTATTCGAATCGCCGCCCGCGCCCGGGTTGTCCTGCGTGTCGGCGATCACGACCGGTTTGCTTGCGTCCGCCGCGAGCCGCATCGCCTCGCGCACGGCGTCGTCCGGCGACAGGAACGGCACCTGCCACTGCGCCTCGTCGGCCAGCATCGTGTCGTACAGCGTCTGTACGGCGGCCTCTACCGCGTCGGCGTCGCCATAGCCCCAGATGACCGGACCGCATTCCGGGAAATCCGCGGCCGGGAAGCCCGGTGCGAACGACAGCGACACCACGCCGCCGGCTTCGAGCGCCGCAAGGCGCGCGTACATCGTGCAAGCGGGATCGAGCAGCGTGCACATCCCGTTGATCGGAATCAGGAACGGCAGCCGCCGCGCCGCGCGATGCAGCGGGCCGCGGCCCGCGAGCAGGCGTTCGAGCAGCGCGGCCGCGCGTTCGCCGGTTTCCGCCATGTCCACGTGCGGATACGTGCGAAAGGCGACCAGTGCGTCGGCGTGGCGCAGCATCAGGTCGGTCACGTTCGCGTGCAGATCGAGCGACGCGACCACCGGCACGTCCGGGCCGACCGCGGCGCGCACGCGCTCGAGCAGGGTGCCTTCGCCGTCGTCCGTGTGCTCGGCGACCATCGCGCCGTGCAGGTCCAGATACACCGCGTCGCAGCCGCCGCGTCGCGCCGCCTCGACGATCTCGCCGGCGATGCGTTCGAAGGCGTCCTCGGTGACGTGCGCCGACGGGCTCGCGCCGGCCCAGATCACCGGCAGCAAGCGCCAGCCGCGCCGCTCGGCCGCGTTGATGAAGCCGCCGGCCGGAATGTTGACGTCGCGTAGCGCGAGCACGTCGGCGCCGCGCACCAGCGCGGGAAATCCTTCGCCGCGTTCGAAGTTGGCATAGGCGGCCTTGGTGGGCGCGAAGGTATTGGTTTCATGCTGGAAACCGGCAACGAGAATGCGTCGGGTCATGTGTCTGAGTCCAGTAAAGCAGGTGGGTGTGCGGGGTCGATGGGGCGCTACGGTGCCGTCGCGGCACGCCGGTCAGCGCGCTGTGGCGGGCAGGCGGTTCATGATCAGCGCGACGGCGCCCGCGACCATCAGCGCGACGATCACGAGCAATCCCGCCTGCATGCTGCCGGTGGCGGTGCGGATCTCGCCGATCAGCGTCGGGCTGAGGAAGCCGCCGAACAGGCCGATCGTGTTGATGAGCGCGATGCCGCCGGCCGCCGCGTTGCCGGTCAAGTATTGCGACGGGATGGCCCAGAACACGGTGTAGGCCGCCCACAACAGCGCCGTGGCGATCGTCATGCAGACGAGCGAGATCGCGAGATTGCCGCCGGCCCAGGTCGCGGCGGCCAGCGCGGCCGCGCCGACGAGCGCCGACACCGCGCTGTGCCAGCGGCGTTCGCCGCGCCGGTCCGAGCGCCGGCCGATCACGAGCATCGCGCAGGCGGCGCCGATGTACGGAATCATCGAATAGAAGCCGATCTGCATCGTGTCGGTCACGCCGTTGGCCTTGAGGATCGACGGCAGCCAGAAGCTGACCGCGTAGATTCCGCAGATCATCGTGAAGTACGCGAACGCCAGCAGGTAGACGCGCGGGTCGCGCGCTGCCTGCCCGAACGCGTGGTGGCCGGCCGCGGGCGTCTGCAGCTCGGTGGCGAGCAGGCTTTTCTCGCGGTCGCTCAGCCACGTCGCATCGTCCGGGCGATCGGCCAGTACCTTCAGCACCAGCAGGCCGAGCACCGCGCACGGCAAGCCTTCCGCGACGAACATCCACTGCCAGCCGGCCAGCCCGTGCGCGCCGTCGAGGGCCGTCATCAGCCAGGTCGACAGCGGCGAGCCGACGATGCCGCCGATCGGCCCGGCCAGCATCACGACGGCCATCACGCCGGCCATGCGGCGCGGGCCGTACCAGTAGGTCAGGTAGAAGATCATGCCCGGCGCGAAGCCGGCCTCGAACACGCCGAGCAGAAAGCGCAGCACGTAGAACGACGTGGTGTCGTGCACGAACATCATCGCGGCGGACGTGAGCCCCCACAGCACCATGATCCGGCTGATGGTCTTGCGCGCGCCGATCCGGGGCAGCATCAGGTTGCTCGGAATCTCGAACAGCACGTAGCCGAGGAAGAAAATGCCCGCGCCAAGGCCGTAGGCCGCGTCGGAGAAGCCGAGCGCGCTTTGCATGTGAAGTTTCGCGAAGCCGATGTTGACGCGATCCAGATACGCGAACGTGTAGCAGAGCAGCAGCAGCGGCAGCAGGCGCCAGTTCAGTTTGCGGTACAGCGCCTGTACTGGCGCGCTGTCGTGCGCGACCGGACGGCGGGAGGTTGGGACGGCGGACATGTCGCTCTCCAGTGGCGTAAGCGTGTTGCGGGACGGGTTCCGATTGCCGCATCCTCGAAGAGCCGAAAAAGCAGAGCAAGAGCAACTTAAGTGATCTAATGTTGCTCGACAGGCAACACTCGGGCAAACCGCCAGCAAACATCAGACAGACCGGACACGCCATGCGCGAACTCAACCAGCGCCGCTTGCGCTACTTCCACGAGGTGCTGACCCACGGCTCCATCCGCGGCGCGGCCGACAGCATCAATACCGCGCCGTCCGTGATCACGCGGCAGATTCGCCTGCTCGAGGAGGAGATCGGCGTCGAGCTGTTCGAGCGGCAGGCGCGCGGCGTGCGGCCGACCGAGGCGGCCGCGCATCTGCTCGAATACTGGCGCGGTTGCCGCTCGCAGCAGGAATTGTTCGAGGAACGCCTGCAGGCGTTGCGGCGGCTGCAATCCGGCCAGGTGCGCATCGTCACCAGCGAAGGCTACGTCGACGTGCTGATGGACGAGGTGCTGACCGATTTCTGCATGCGTTACCCGAAGCTCGACGTGATCGTCGATGTGCTGCCCGTCAACAACGTGCTGCAGGAAGTGGCGGAGAGCCGCGCGCACATCGGGCTCGCGTACAACCCGCCGGCTCATCCGGAGATCGCGTATCTCGCCACGTCGTCGCAGCCGGTGGTGGCGCTCGTTCATGCCGGCCATCCGCTCGCGGTGCGGGGCGGCGCGGTGCGCGCGCACGAACTCGGCGAATATCCGCTCGCACTGATGCCGCCGGCGTTCGGCCTCGGTCAGGTCGCGCAGATGCTGGCGTATACCGAGAACCTGCCGATCCGTCCGACGCTGACGACCAACTCGCTCGCGGTGTTGCGCCATTTCGTGAAGCGCCACGAGGGGATTACGTTGATCGGCGCATTCGCCGCGTATCGCGAACTCGAGAGCGGCGAACTCGTCGCGCTACCGATCGCGCATCCGTTGTTCGATTCCGCGAAAGCGCGCCTGCTCGTGAAGGCGGGGCGGCCGCTTGGCGTCGCGGCCGATACGTTGCTGAACTGCCTGCTGCACGACATGACGATGTTCGCGGGAGCGGCGACGCGTCGGGGCCCGACCGGGAAACGGCCGCGCGCGGCGAAGCGCGCGCGTTGACGGCGCTGTCGCCGGCGGCGACGCTCAGGCGTCGGCGCGTCGTGTGTCGTTGACAGGCCGTCCGCCGCCTTCCGCGATGCGATTTCCCGGCAAGCCGTCGCGCCGGGCTCCCGTTCCCTTTCCCGCCACCCGCCGAAACGACATCGGCGCGGCGCTTCATTCGTCGCGCCTACTCGGGTTACTCGGTACGCAATTTCTCGACAGTCCGCAATAAGTTGATATCTCGTCGCGGCACCGCTCACTACCATCCATCGATATCGAATCCACCCGATGGGCGGGCGGTTTGACGGAGCCACCTCGCGTGGCGTGAGTGTCGATGGAACGAAGCACGAGCATCGAGGCAGGACGCCGGCGGGCGTCGGCATGGATCGCGATCGCGTTGACGCTGCTGCTGGCGTACGGCGTCGCGAGGCATGTGTCGCGGGCATCGCCGGCGCTGCCGCAGCAACGGCATTTTTCCGTCGACGTGGACCGCGACCGGGCGCCGTGGGCGCGACCCGTGATCGCGATTCACGAAGGCATGCCGGTGCATATCGACGTGCATGCGCGGGAAACCGGCGTCCTGATGGCGCACGAAATACCGGGGGCGTTGGCGGCATGCGCGTCCGGCAGCACGCAGTCGCTGGATATTGTCCCGGTCGGCATCACCGGGCGTTTCTCGCTGCATTTCCACAGCCGGACCGGCGACACGATCGAGGTCGCCGTGATCGAAATCTATCCGGGGCCGTGACCGCAGCGCATTTTCACCACGACAAACAAGACGGAAGGAGACAACGATGCAATCACCGATTCGCGCAGCGTTCGCGCTGTCGCTCTGCATGTTCGTGCTGACCGGCTGCGGCGGAGAAGCCGATGACACGCCGGCGGCCGCGTCCGGCGTGTCCGTGGCCGACTATGTCGTGCCGCGGGCGCCGAGCTGCAGCCCGGGCGATACGCCCGAGACCGCGCTGCAGGGGCAAGTGCCGGCCGCACTTCGACAGGCCGGCTTCGGTGGCTTCAACTGCAACCTCAAGCGCGTGAGCCAGGTTCAGGGCGAAGGCGCGTCGTGGTCGGCCGCCACGTATACCGACAGGAAAGGCCAGACCTGCTTCTATCACGCGACGATGGGCGCGAGCGCGCTGTTCAACAATCCCGATGCGCCGCCGCGCGTGAACCCGGGCGTGCCGGTGATCGACATCACCAACCCGGCGCGGCCGGTGCGGGTGAGCTCGCTGACGTCCACGTCGATGATCGATCCGTGGGAGTCGCTGCGCGTGAACGTCGCGCGCGGGATCCTCGCCGCCGACAACGGCCTGGGCGGCGGTGGCGGCCCGGAGATCGACCTGTACGACATTGCTTCGGATTGCACACGGCCGCAGTTGCTGGCGAGCGTGCCGGTCGGCACGGGCGCGGACGGCGGTATCGTACCGACCACCCGGTCGCTCGGCCACGAAGGCGGATTTTCACCCGACGGGCTGACCTATTACGTCGGCGGCGCCTTCACGAAAAGCTACTACGCGATCGACCTGACCGTGCCGACCCGGCCGAAGATGATTTCCGCGATCGGCCTGCCGGATCTGGGCATGGGAAGCTTTTCGCACGGCCTGTCGGTGAGCCAGGACGGAACGCGGGCGTACTTCGTCGCGTCGGGGAACGGCGGTGCGGCCGTCGGCATGAGTGCGCCGCCGCTGAACGACGCGAACGCGACCGGCGACAACGGCTTTTTCGTCGTCGATACCAGCGAAGTGCAGAGCCGGCGTCCCAACGCGCAGATGCACCGGATCGCGACCGTGCCGGTGCGGAACGGCAGCGTCGCGCAACATACGATCTCGTTCGCCGTGGCGGGCAAACCG
>NZ_JACCQA010000075.1:0-10639 GCF_015712215.1 Burkholderia sp. 9779_493 | reverse complement strand
GCGGGGCACACGGTGTTCCGGATCCAGTGCGTAGCTGTCGAGCACGCGCTCCATCAATTTTGTGACGTCGGGTGATTTGCCCGCGTCGTCGGTGGTAGCAAATGCGCGGCTGATCGCTTCGGAGAGCGTTTGTGGTCCGGTTTCGGTGTGATGCACGACGAACCAGGAAAGCAGCGGCATGCGTCGACCATTGCGTGCCAATAGCGGCCCCGGTGAGGCTGCGTGGACGGCGAACCCGGCGGCGCGAGCAATGCGCAGCATGAGTCGTCCCGGACGAGTGTCCGTCCAGATGCAATTCGACCGCCGCATCAGCCAACTGATGAAACGCGATCCGCGCGTGACACTGCGAAGATCGAATACCGGATCACGCAGATTCGGGTAATGGCGTGCCGGATCGCTCATCTATTGCAGTGTTTCCAGGAAATTGTCGACGCGGGCAAAGTGTTCGGACCACGTGGGTTCGCGAAAGTCCTCGATACGCGCGAGTTGAGCGTCGCGTTCCGTGCACGCTGGCTGGCTGTATGCTTCGATGTGAGCGAGCCAGTTGAGGCCGTCCAATGGGTCGAGATAGTCGGGAATGCCGCCGGCAATTTCGCGAAATACACCGAGATCGCTGGCGAGCACGGGCACCCTTAGCGCGAGTGCTTCGACGAGAGGCATTCCGTAGCCTTCGACAAACGACGGGAAAAGAAGCGCGCGCGCGTGCTGCAGCCAAATATGAAGCTGATCATCGGAGCAATCGGCCTCTTCTATGACCACGCCGCGGAGGCTCGAGCAACGATCGAGCATATCGACAACGTTCTCGCATTCCCACCCGCGCCGTCCGATGACGATGAGCTTCGGTGCGGCCGCACCGTGCCGTTCGACGAGCCTGCGCCACACATGCAACATGAACCAGTGGTTCTTGCGCGGCTCAATGGTGCCGAGCATGACGAAGTACGGATGATTCAGAGGGCTCGGTCCGTAAGGGCGGGCGGCGACGCCGGACGCCAAGGGCGCAACCACGGTGGGCGGCAGGGGGAACCCTGCGAGGTCGGCCTCGCTGGCAAGCGAGTCAAGCGTGGCCTGCGAGTTGGCAATCAAACCATTGGCGTGCTGCAGCGCAGTATGAATGCGTAGCCGGTGAGCATCGTCGACGCCGGGCCGGCAGTATTCCGCGTGCGTAAGCGGAATCAGATCATGCACCATGAATACGGAGCGGGCGTTCCGGCGCGCCATGGCGTGGTAATAGCGCTGAAACTCCATTCCATTGTGGCTCGTATGCAACAAAATGCTGCGTGCGAAATTTTTAAAACGTAGCTGGTTCATGACGGATCGCACCACCAGCTTTTGAATCGCACGACGGTTACGGACGGACGACAGCAGCATTTCAAATACTTGCTGAGAATCTCTGTCAGTCAAAACGACGGAAAATCCACGCTCGCTCAGTACCGCGTTTGCCTGGGCGCCATACCGTTCCACATAGGCCAGCCCCACGCGGTCCACGCCAGTTGGCCGCAAGCCATCGGAGAGGCGGGACAGCAGGCGGGTGACGTCCAACAAGATATGTGACACGCGAATACAAGATTTTTGTGGTAATGGATGTGCGGCAGGGACGCACAGTCCCGCTGACGTGGTTTTTTTGCTCGCAACATTCTATTTGATTCTGTAACGTGCGACAATTTGCGCCGACCATAATTTACCAAGACTACCAAGCAATGTCGCGTGTTCGGATGAATGCTCTTTGGGTTTCGATTATCGGGGGAGCAGCCTTGCTGGCTGGTTGTGCGGGGGCAATTCCGACATCCGGACCGAGCCGGTCGCAGATTGATGATGCTGGTCAGGCACCAAATACTACGGGTATTCAGGTCGTCGATGTCACGGACGATGTCGCACGCAAGCTTCTGGCTGAACGAACCCATTCCGACTTCTCTGCTGCGCTCGGCAATGGCACGGCATTCCAGCGGCAATTGGGTGTTGGTGACACGATCGAAGTGTCGATCTGGGAGGCGCCACCTGCAACGCTGTTTGGCGCCGCACAGTCTGATGCGAAGACCGGTGTCGGCAGCGGTGCGCACGCGACAGTTCTGCCTGATCAGATGATCGATGGCGATGGGAACGTCAGCGTGCCATTCATCGGTCTCGTGCGCGCTGCCGGGCGCACGCCGACTCAACTGCAGCGTGAAATCATGGAGCGCCTGAAGTATATGGCGCACGATCCACAGGTGTTGGTCAAGCTGTCGCGAAACGTCACGTCATATGTGACCGTAGTCGGGGATGTGGCAAACAGCAATCGCATGCAACTTACGGCTCGCGGAGAGCGGGTGCTCGATGCCCTGGCGAGCGCTGGTGGGGTGCGTCAGGCGATAGACAAAATTACGATTCAGGTTACGCGCGGCGATAAAGTGGTGTCGTTGCCGCTGGAAACCGTCATTCGTGATCCGCGCCAGAATGTTCCGCTGCATGCAGGAGATGTGGTAACGGCATTGTTTCAGCCGTACAGCTTCACATCCCTTGGTGCGACAGGCAAGAACCAAGAATTCAATTTTGAGGCGCAGGGTATTACGCTTGCGCAGGCGTTAGCACGAGCTGGCGGGCTGCAGGATTCGCGCTCCGACCCGCGCGGGGTGTTCATTTTTCGGCTTGAAAATGCATCCGCGCTGCAATGGCCAAATGTCCCTGTTCGTACCACGGCTGATGGTAAGGTACCGGTCGTGTATCGTGTGAATCTCAAGGACCCGAATTCGTTCTTTGTTGCCCAGAGCTTCATGATCGACAACAAGGATCTATTGTATGTGTCGAACGCGCCGGTCACCGAGATCCAGAAGGTATTGAATCTGGTGTTCTCGGTGGCGTATCCGGTAGTAACGGGCGTGCAAACATTCAAGTGATGCTCCAGGTGATGGAGCTAAGTTAGTGTGGCCGCTCGCTTGAAGTTATTTCAAATTTATTGTCGTTGGCAAACGTGGATAGGGCATGCGTCGATACCGTTCCACACCGGGGAAGCGATATCGACGAATCGGGCCAACGGTATCTGGCTCAACCTGTAGAGTTTGTGCGCGGGCACGGCAACGTTCACGCGTGCAATCCAAGGCATGTTGAGCCTTTTGTCAGTTCAGGTTTTTATTAAACAGCAGCTTGAATTAATCGCATCCGTTTTCCTCGATTTGGTTTGATTTGAGAAATGTTGGTGCGAGTTAAATTCAGTCGACGTCGGCTTCTGTTTTCGTAACAATCCGCGTTCCGAGTCAAGAATATGCAGACCGTAATCCTATCCGAGCTTTTGCCATATAACGGTGAACAACTCATCGAACAATGCTACCAAAGGATTTTGCTGAGAGAGCCCGATCCGGAGGGGCGGCAGCACTATCGCAGGATGCTTGGCAGCGGGAGGAGCAAGTTCGCGGTCGTACGGAGCATTGCACGAAGCGCAGAGGCGCGAAAGCTCGGGACTCGAGTGCATGGCATGAAGTTCGCTGCCATTGGCGAGCGCGTCATGGAAATTCCAGTCTTGGGAACGATCATCGCTGCCTTCTGGCTCGTAGGCGACGCGCCTGCAGTGTTGCGCGATATTCGAGCAGGACGCGAACTGGCTTCCGAAGGCCACCTCAGAATCGGGGCCCTAGAAACGCAGCTCGAGCAGCAGCGCGATCTCGACCCTATCTTCAATACCGTGAATTCAAGTCACCAGTACATGCGCGATGTCGAGCGTCGACTGGCGGTATTGGAGAGTAAGGTCGCAAATGGGCAAGTGCATTCGTCGCAAAGCGAATCGTCCGAAATCCATGCGATCCGGGCTACGCTGGCGGCTGACGTTCAGCGACTCGCCGAGGAACTGGATTCGCTCCGGAATTTCGCTTCGTCGATTCCTGCGACAATGCGCGCCATTGAGCGGCGGATGGCGGAGTTGGAGGTCAATGCGCTCAACGAACGGGAGCGGGCTTCGCAACGTGATGCGTCCGAACTCGGCTCGACTGTCTCTGTTCTGGCGGCAGAAATTCAGCGGATTGCACATGAACTGGAAGCTTTCAAGAACTTCGCTTCGTCGATCCCTGCGACGATGCGTGACCAGTTGACGCGGCTGATTGCCCTTAAGCGAGAAATCGGACAAATCGGGACGCCGGGCTGGAAGTCGAGTATTTCTGGCAGACTTGAGCATGCAATCACGACGCTCGAGGCGCACGACGCAAAATTCGCGAAACTGTTTGTTGACGCGACGCAGAAGGACGAAGAACGGGAGCGTGCACTTGCAAAAGTCGAAGAATGCGCCGTTCTGGCTCAGGCGGTGGATTCGCGTGTCAGCGTGCTTGAGCAACTGGTAGACCACTCGACGTTGCGTGCGGCAAGTGAAGTGCAGCGCCTGGACCAATCGGTCCATCGGATCGCACAGCAGGGGGCGCGCCTCGACATCGTCGACGATGCACTTGGAACGCTTCGCACCGAATGTGCGCGGCTGGCCCAAGAGTTCGACCGTGAAAGTCTTGAACGAGGTCAGTTGGCGTCAAGGATTGATAGCGCTTGTGAATTGATCGACAGGCAAGATAGTGAGTCCGCCGCCGTTCAACATGCATTGAATGTCGTGCGGGCAGAGTTTGCCGCACGCGCAGGAGACCATGCTTCCAGCGTGGAGCAGCTTGCTGCTGGCGCGGCTGCATTGAACGAAAGTGTCGACGAAATCCGTGCTTCGATTCAGCGCGCGTATAACCGAATCGAGTTTGTTCGACGGGAAACTCTGTTCGAATTGAAGTACGGTGCCGCTGCCGCATTTGCAAATAAGCCTGACGTTGTGTCGGCGCGAATCATCAATACAGCGAAAGTTGAAGAAGCACGCGTTACGGGGCTGAAACTGAACGTCGGCTGCGGACACATTCCTTTGGCTGATCATGTCAATGTCGATTCCCGCGAATTGCCTGGCGTAGATATTGTCGCCGAGGCTACTAGTCTTCCGTTCGGAAATGGCGAGGTATCGGTTCTACGCGCGGCACATCTGATCGAGCACTTTCCGCAAGAGCAGTTGCGAAGAGAGGTTCTGCCTTATTGGCGTTCGATCTTGAAGTCTGGCGGAACGCTACACGTGATCGTGCCCGATGCCGAGCACATGTTTGCCGAATATTACCGTGGAACCTATCCATACGAACACTTTCGCACGGTTCTTTTCGGTGGGCAGGATTACGGTGGCGATTTTCACTACAACATGCTGATGCCTGATCAGTTAAGCATGTTGTTGCGCGAAGCAGGTTTCGAAACCGTGCGATGGCTGGCGCGTGGTCGCAAAAATGGCCTGTGCTTTGAAATGGAACTGGAAGCCGAGTAAAACATGCGGGCAAATCCGAAGACACTTTCTGTCGTTATTAATACGTGTAACCGTGCAACAAGCCTGGATAAGACGATCAGCTCGCTTTTTCAGCAGGCTTGTCCGCAGATGGAAATCGTCGTGGTGAATGGGCCATCTACGGACAATACGGAGCAGATTCTTTCGAAATATGCGGGTCGAATCAAGACTTTGCGTTGCTCCGAATTCAATTTGTCGGTGTCCAGAAACATCGGCATTGCTGCGTCTTCCGGTGATGTAGTGGCCTTTATCGATGACGACGCCTTTCCGGAGCCCTTCTGGGCGGAGCGATTGCTTGCGGCTTACACGAGCAACGATGTCGGGGCAGTAGGCGGTCATGTTTTCGACCAGACCGGTATCGACTATCAGGCTACCAATATTATTTGTGACCGATACGGCAGCGCGTGGCCTAAGGAGAAGCATGATCCATCGGATCTTTACAGTTTTCCTCATGCGTTCAAATTTAGCGCATTGATCGGAACGAATAGTTCGTTCCGGCGTGATGTCTTGCTCGAAGTTGGCGGTTTTGACGAGGAGTATGAGTACTTCCTCGACGAGACTGATGTATGCGTTCGGGTAATCGATGCAGGGTACAAGGTCGTACAGATTGATCATGCGCTGGTGCATCACAAGTTCTTGCCGAGTCATATGCGAAATGCGCGCAAGGCAACGGTGCATCACTATCCGATCCTGAAAAACACATTGTATTTCGCGTTACGCTATGCGAGCCCCCAGGTCGGTATAGACGCCGCTTTGACGCATGGTGAGAACGTTTATCAGGCTCATCTTCGAGACGCAAAGTGGTTTGTCGAGCACGGCGAACTTCCTGCGGAGAAGCTTGCGAGCCTTCCGGCTGTTTACGTGAAGGCCCGCAATGACGCGCTTGAGCGGTATCAGGCGCCTGCGAAATATCTAACCGCGGATTTGCTGGAAAGCCATGCGTCGGACTTTTTGCCAGCCAGCGCGACACGTTCGGCCGGAGAGACGCAGCTGTGTGTCGTGCTGCTGTGCCGTCAGTACGACGCGGTGGATTCCGGCATTGCTCGCTTCATTGGCGTTCAGGCCAGAGCGCTTGCGGCTCTTGGTCATATCGTCCATGTTCTGACGCTTGTGCAAAGCGATGCCCGGATCGACTGGGAGGATGGGGTGTGGGTCCATCGTCTCACGGCAGGTTGGTATGACGACCAACCGGCAGATCTTCCGTTTAAAGTACACGCGAGCCAATGGTGCTATTCGCGGGCGATGCTCGACGAGGTTCGGAACATCAACTCGCGACACAAGGTCGATGTCGTGGAAGCCCCGGTTTGGGATAACGAGGCAATTGCATTTACCACTTCCGGGGAGTTCCCGGTGGTGGTGAGTCTTCAGACTTCACTTGGTATTGCGTTGGAATCGCATCCAGAGTGGCGCGATGACAAGGAGCGCATGGAGAACTTCGTTCTGCCGGCGTTGGAGGCGGAGAATTTCATCCTGGCCCAATGTGATTCCATTCGCGCTATCAGCCGTGCGATCGTTGACGAAATTGAGACACGGAACGAGATTGTAATGAATCCGTCGAGTGTCGAAATTTGCAATCTTTCACTTGAAGATCGCTCAAGCGGATTGCCTGCGCGCGAGCAGCCGAAGCTTGAAGTGTTCTTCCTGGGGCGTTTGGAGCTTCGTAAGGGCATTGATGTTCTTCTGGACGCAATTCCGAAGGTGCTTAAGCGTTTGCCGCATGTGCACTTCAATCTGGCAGGTGATGACCAAATAGCAGCGCCTGGTTCGAAAGAAACGTTCCGCCAGATTTTCACACGACGGTATCCGGAATTGACGAAGCAGGTCCACTTTCTCGGAAAGATCTCGGACTCGGAGGTGGATGCCCTTTTCGAGAGTGCATCGCTGTTTGTCGCACCCTCACGATTCGAGTCGTTCGGCTTGATTTACGTCGAGGCGATGATGTTCGGTGTCCCGTGTGTAGGTTGCAAAGTCGGTGGTGTGCCTGAAATCCTCGGCGAAAGCAACGGCGGATTGCTTGTCGAGCCCGGCAATTCGGACGAGCTCGCAAGTTCCATTGTGAAATTGCTTCAGAACCCCAAGCAGAGACTTACTCTCGGCCGCGAAGGTCGGCGTGCCTATGAGCGACGCTTCTCGCCGCCTGTGATCTCGGGGCAACTTGTCGATTTATATTTGCGAGCGATGCACAAGCACGCCGAACAGCGTCGTGGTAAGCCCCAATGACGTGGTCGACAGAATCTGATGGCCGAATGCTGAGCGACGCATTTGCGCGAATTGCTCGACTGAAATTGTGATGGCCATTGTGTCGAAGTCCTTGAATTGTAAGCATGCAAAATGCGTCTTGCATGATCGGCGGAATGGGTCGCAAGGGTTGTACATAAATTCTGCATGTCATCTGATGTAGAGAATTTATAAGTCGCAGGCAAACGTCGGTATAAACCAATTGAATTATAGAGGTCTGAATAATCATGAAGAAGGCGATCATTACCGGGGTAACTGGGCAGGATGGGGCCTATCTGGCGAAGCTTCTCCTGGAACAAGGCTACACGGTATTTGGAACTTATCGCCGCACCAGCTCGGTTAATTTTTGGCGTGTCGAAGAGCTCGGGATCGCTCAACATCCGGATTTTCATGTGGTCGAGTATGACCTCACGGACCTCGGTTCGAGCATAAGATTGTTGCAGCGGACGGAGGCCACCGAAGTTTATAACCTCGCGGCGCAAAGTTTTGTTGGTGTATCGTTTGATCAACCCGCAACTACCGCTGAGATAACCGGGATCGGTGCGCTCCACCTTCTTGAAGCAATCCGGATCGTCAACCCCGGGATCCGCTTCTATCAAGCCAGCACCTCGGAAATGTTCGGCAAGGTGCAAGCCGTTCCGCAAACCGAAGATACGCCTTTCTATCCGCGCAGCCCGTATGGGGTGGCGAAGCTGTATGCACACTGGATGACGGTGAACTACCGCGAGAGCTACAACATATTCGCCAGCAGCGGGATTCTCTTCAATCACGAGTCACCGCTGCGCGGCCGTGAGTTTGTAACGAGAAAGATCACCGACAGCATTGCGAAGATTCGCCTCGGCAAGCTTGATACCCTCGAACTCGGGAATCTGGATGCGAAACGCGACTGGGGATATGCGAAGGAGTATGTCGAAGGAATGTGGCGCATGCTTCAGGCGGACAAGCCGGACACATACGTGCTGGCCACCAACCGGACGGAGACCGTTCGTGATTTCGTCAGCATGGCCGGGAAGGCGGCCGGTTTTGACATCATGTGGGAAGGCAAGGACGAGAACGAGGTGGGTGTTGACGTTGCGACTGGCAAGGCGATCGTGAAGATCAACCCGAAGTTCTACCGGCCTGCAGAAGTTGATTTGCTGATTGGCGATCCCGCAAAGGCGCGCACGGAGCTTGGTTGGGAACCCCGCACCACGCTCGAGCAGCTTTGCGAAATGATGGTCGAGGCGGATATTCGCCGCAACGAAATTGGCTTTTCATTCTGACGCATGGCCAGGATTCTGATCACTGGTATCTCCGGCTTCACGGCGCGCCATCTTGCTGGCGCGCTGCTTCGCGCAGGGCATGATGTTTGCGGTGTCGCCCATCGCTCCTTGCCGTCAGCCAGCGTGCGTACGCATGTGTGCGACTTGCTCGACAAATCGAAGCTGACCGACATTCTTGCCGAGGAACGGCCCGACGCCATCGTTCACCTCGCCGCGATCGCATTCGTTGCGCATGGTGATGTCAATGCGATCTACCAGACCAACGTGCTAGGTACGCGTACGCTGCTTGATGCGGTAGCTGCGTCCGGTTGCTCGCCGCGATCGCTGCTGGTCGCTAGCAGTGCGAATGTTTATGGCAACGCTGACGTCGAAGTGATTGACGAGTCGGTCGGTGCGCAACCGGCCAACGATTATGCGGTTAGCAAGCTTGCGATGGAATATGTCGCCCGCCTGTGGGAGGGGCGGTTGCCCATTACCATCGTGCGACCATTCAACTATACGGGCATTGGTCAAAGCATCAATTTTCTATTGCCGAAAATCGTTTCGCATTTCCGCGATCGCGCACCGGTGATCGAGCTCGGGAATCTTCATGTGGTGCGGGATTTCTCCGATGTCCGGGTGGTCGTCAATGCATATATGAGGCTCCTCGATGGTGATTTCGCTGGCCAGACGTTTAATGTCTGCAGCGGGGTGGGGAGCGCTTTGCAGGACATTCTTGAGATCATGCGCGAACTGGCCGGGTATAGTCCGGAGATCCGGGTTAATCCTTCCTTCGTACGTGCAAACGAGGTGAAAAGGCTGATCGGCTCAAAAATCAAACTGGAGCAGGCGATCGGCCCGTTGGAGGCGATTCCGTTACGCGATACGCTTCGCTGGATGCTGGAGACTGCCGCATGAGATTGGCGCTCGCTGTAGACGCTATCGCACCTCCACTTACCGGAATCGGTCGATATGCGTGGGAGCTCGCGAGCCGCTACCAGGCGATGCACGGGGAGTTTGATGCGTTGCGCTTCTTCTGCGCCGACCGCTGGGTTAAAGATCCGACCCATCTGCTGGATTCCGTGGCCGGTAAGACCTCCGGGCGCAAAGGAGGATTCCGTCTTCCGCGAACGCCGAGGAGCTGGCGGCAGTGGCGGTTGCGGCGCGAAATGCGGGGTCACGTATTTCATTCCCCCAATTACTTCCTGCCCGATCAGGTTGACGGTGGCATCGTGACGGTACACGATCTTTCGGTGTTCAAGTATCCCGAGACTCATCCCGTTGAACGTATCCGGCACTTCGAGCGTAGCTTTGCGTCGACATTGCGTCGCGCGACACACTTGATCACGGACTCGGATGCTACGCGTGCCGAAGTGATCGACTATTTCGGATGGCCATCTGAACGCGTGACGGCGATTGGCCTTGGAGTCCATGATAAATTTCGCGTGCGCGATGCGTCAGAAGTGGGTGCGCAATTGCTTGAACATGGCCTCGTGCATGGTGGCTATTCGCTTTGCGTTTCCACGCTCGAACCGCGCAAGCGAATCGACCGGCTGCTTGATGCTTACCGCGATATTCCGCTGGCGCTGCGCTCGTCCTACCCGTTGGTGCTCGCTGGCAGCAAGGGGTGGCTAAGTGATGCATTGCAGGAACAAATCCGCGCTGGCGTAAGGGAAGGGTGGTTGAAGTATCTCGGCTTTGCCGATGAGGCGTTCCTGCCGCGGGGGTGTCAGGATTTCCGTGTTCAAGGCGGGTTGAGTAATTACACGGAAGGCCGGATGAATCGATCTGCGTAAAGGATAGCGAATTGGTTCATGGCGGTCTTCCAGTCATGAGCTGCACTACCCCA
>NZ_JACCQA010000074.1:0-11226 GCF_015712215.1 Burkholderia sp. 9779_493 | reverse complement strand
CAGTGTCCACAATTCATCGTCGATGATCGGCTTGGCCATCTCCTCAGTCTCGGTTGTTCCGATGCCTGAGGTTAACAGCTCACCGCGAAAGTTAACAGCCCCACGGGGCCTTTTTGAAACCGTCTCTTACCGCGACGGCGCGCGCCTGCATGCCGGCACCCGGCCGCGCGCGCTGCATTTCAGTTCGATCGAACGCAAGATCGCGCTGCTCGGTGAAGCGGGGTTCAAGCCGGACGAGGCGGTCGACGTGATGGTCGCGATCGGGCGCTTCGTGGTCGGCTGGGTGCTGGAAGAGCAGGCGCGGCCGGACGGCGACGCCGATGCGCTGCTGCCGGATGCGGCCGAGTATCCGTTGTTCGCGCAAGGCTGGGCCACGCTGCGCGAGCGCAGCGGCGACGAAGCGTTCGAGCGCGGCATCGCATGGATCGTCGACGGCGCCCGCGCGCGCCTGGCGGCGCGTCGGGCCGGCTGACGCATCAGCCCGGTGTGCGGCCGTCGAGAACGCGTTCGAGCGCGTCGAGCGCGCGGGCCGTCGAATCCGGCGCGACGCAGTCGACCACGATCCGCTCCGGCATCGCGCGCAGCCACGTGATCTGGCGCTTGCACAGCTGGCGGGTCGCGAAGATGCCCTTGTCGCGCATCGTCCGGTAGTCGGTGTCGCCGTCGAGGAATTCCCACGCCTGCCGGTAGCCGACGCAACGCATCGACGGCAGGTCGGGATGGAGATCCTCGCGGCGCCGCAGCCGTTCGACTTCGTCGATGAAGCCCGCGTCGAGCATCGCATCGAAGCGCTGCGCGATCCGCGCGTGCAGCACCGCGCGATCCGACGGCTCGAGCGCGACCGGCACGAAGCGGTACGCGGCGGCCGCATCGTCGGTGCGGCGCGGCGCGGCGAGCAGCACCGACATCGGCTGCCCGCTCAACATGAAGATTTCCAGTGCCCGCTGGATCCGCTGCGAATCGTTCGACGCGAGCCGCGCGGCCGTGTCGGGATCGACCTGCGCGAGCCGCGCGTGCAGCGCGGGCCAGCCGTCGCGCGCGGCGTCGGCGTCGAGTGCCGCGCGGATTTCCGGGTCGGCGCCCGGCAGGTCGTTGAGCCCGTGCGTCAGTGCCTTGTAGTACAGCATCGTGCCGCCCGCGAGCAGCGGCGTGCGGCCGCGCGCGAGGATCTCGCCGATCAGCCGCAGCGTGTCCGCGCGGAATTCCGCGGCCGAATACGCGTCGGCCGGGTCGATGATGTCGATCAGGTGATGCGGCACGCTCGCGCGCTCGTCGCGCGACGGTTTCGCGGTGCCGATATCCATGTCGCGGTAGACGAGCGCCGAATCGACGCTGACGATCTCGATCGGGCGGCGCGCGGCGAGCGCCAGCGCCGCGGCCGTCTTGCCCGAAGCGGTGGGGCCGAGCAGGCAGGCGATCGTCGTCGGGGTGGACTGCGAAGAAGCGCTCATTGCCCGCGCATGAAGAGGCGGTCGAGATCGTTCAGCGTGAGCTGATACCAGGTCGGCCGGCCGTGATTGCACTGGTCCGCGCGCTCGGTCGCCTCCATCTGGCGCAGCAGCGCGTTCATCTCGTCGAGCGTCAGGCGCCGGTTCGCGCGCACCGCGTGATGGCACGCGAGCGTGCCGAGCAGTTCGTGCTGGCGCTCGGTGAGCACCCGCGAGCCGCCGAACGCGTGCAGGTCGGCGAGCACCGCGCGCGCGAGCGACTGCAGGTCGGCATCCTTCAGCAGCGCCGGCACCGCGCGGATCGCGAGCGTCGTCGGCGACAGCACCGCGAGGTCGAAGCCGAGCGATTCGAGCGTGTCGCGCTCTTCCTCGACCGTGCCGATCTCGACCGGCGTGGCCGTCATCGAGATCGGCAGCAGCAGCGACTGCACGGCGACCGTGCGATCCGCGAGCGCGTTCTTGAACTGTTCGTAGAGGATTCGCTCGTGTGCCGCGTGCATGTCGACGATCACGAGACCGTACGCATTCTGCGCGAGCACGTAGATGCCGTGGATCTGGCCGAGCGCGAACCCGAGCGGCTGGTCGTCGTGCGCGCCGGCGGCGAGCGGCGACGCGGCGAAGCCCGGCAGCGGCGCGGCCGGTGCGTCGGTCGAATCGGCCGAATCGCGCGCGATGAGCGTCGTGCCGTCCGGCGTGCCGGCGCCGCTGTCCTTGCGGCCGAACAGCGCGTCGTAGAGCGCGAGCGGCTGCGCGACGGGCAGCGTGCCCTGCGTCATCCGCGCCTGGCGCATCCACGTGTTGCCCGCCGATGATGAAGACGACGGCGACGAGAAGCCGCTGCCGCCAATGCCGCCGGCGCCGCCGGGACTCTGGCCGAGCGGCGTGTCGAGGAACGACGCCGGCCCGCGCGGGGCGGGCTCGATATGCGCGGCATGGCCGCCCGCGGTGGTTTCCGGCGACGCGCCCGCGTGGCGCGCGAGCGCCCGCTGGACCGCGTGGAACACGTACTGGTGGATCGAGCGCGAATCGCGGAACCGCACTTCGATCTTCGACGGATGCACGTTCACGTCGACGGCTTCGGGCGGCAGATCGAGGAACAGCACGTACGACGGATAGCGGTCGCCGTGCAGCACGTCCTCGTAGGCCGCGCGCACCGCGTGCGTCAGCAGCTTGTCGCGCACGAAGCGGCCGTTCACGAAGAAATACTGCTGGTCGGCGCGCCCGCGGCTCGCGGTCGGCAGGCCGGCGCAGCCGTAGACGGCGAGCGGGCCGGCCTGCTCGTCGAGCGGCAGGTGCGCGGTCGCGAAGCCGTCGCCGAGGATCTTCGCGACGCGCTGCGCGGGCTCGGTCGCATTCCAGTGCTCGACGGCCTTGCCGTTGTGCAGCACCGAGATCGCGACGTCCGGCCGCGCGAGCGCCGCGCGGCGGATCATTTCCAGGCAGTGGCCGAATTCGGTCTGCTCGCTCTTCAGGAACTTGCGCCGCGCGGGCGTGTTGAAGTACAGCTCTCGCACCTCGATCGTCGTGCCGGTCGAGCCGGCGGCGGGCGACAGCACGCCCGTCTGCGCATCGATCTTCATCGCATGCGCGGCATCGGCCGTCCGGCTCGTGATCGACATCTCGGCGACCGACGCGATCGACGCGAGCGCTTCACCGCGAAAACCCAGCGTCGCGACCGCCTCGAGTTCCTCGAGCGAGCGGATCTTGCTGGTCGCATGGCGCATCAGCGCGAGCGCCAGTTCGTCGGGCGGAATCCCGCAGCCGTCGTCGGTGATCGAGATGCGCTTGACGCCGCCTTCTTCCAGCACGATGCGCAGCGTCGTCGCGCCGGCGTCCATCGCGTTCTCGAGCAACTCTTTGACGACCGACGCCGGGCGTTCGACGACCTCGCCGGCGGCGATCTGGCTGATCAGCTGGTCGGGCAGGGGCTGGATCGCGCGCAGCGGGCGCGCGGCGGGGGCGGGCGCGGCGCCCGCGGCCGTTTCGGTGATATCGGACATGGCCGAATTATAGCGAGGCGGCGAACGCGTGCCGGGGCAGCCGGCCGTTACGTTTTTTCACGGAGCCTTAAGGTAGTTTCGGTATCATCGCTGGGTTGCACGCGCCGCCTTGGCTGGCGGGCGCCTCGGCCATGTCTGGCCTGTTCCGGCCGTTCCGGCCCCATCGCCTTCGAGGAATCGCATTTGGATACGCTGCTTCATTTCGTCAATCTTGTCCTGCATATCGACGCTTTCCTCGGCGATTTCATCCGGCAATACGGCGCATGGGTCTATCTGGTCCTGTTCCTGATCGTGTTCTGCGAGACGGGGCTCGTCGTGTTCCCGTTCCTGCCCGGCGATTCGCTGCTGTTCATCGGCGGCGCGTTCGCGGCGACGGGCGAAATGAACGTTGGCCTGCTGATCGTGCTGCTGCTCGTCGCGGCGATTTCCGGCAACACCGTGAACTACCTGATCGGCCGCTGGATCGGCCCGAAGGTGTTCAATACGCATATCCCGGTGCTCGAGCGCTTCCTCGATCGCGCCGCGCTGCAGAAGACCCACTCGTTCTACGACAAGCACGGCGGCAAGACGATCGTGCTCGCGCGTTTCATCCCGGTCGTGCGTACGTTCGCGCCGTTCGTCGCGGGGGCGTCGTCGATGAGCGTGGCGGCTGCCACGCTTTTTTTTGTTCGTGCGGCTCGGGCGCCGCTTCCGTCACGCGTTGCGTTGCGAGACCGGGGTTTCCGGCGTCGGATAGCCGGCCTCACGGAACGTGTCGAGGATCACGCGGTTGGTGTCGCAGTACACCTGCCAGTAGTTCTCCGGCTGAGTCGAGGGGCGCACGAACAGCAGCGGACCTTCCGGCGTGAATTGCAGCACGCCGATGTCCGGCGCCGGCACTTTCAGCACGTTCGGCACCAGCTGGATCTGCGTCTTCAGGCGGTTGATCGCATCGGCCGCGTCGACGCTGTGCGCGATCTTCGCGGTCAGGTCGACGCGACGATGCGGCGTCGCGCTGTAGTTCGCGATGTTGTCCGAGAAGATCTTGTTGTTGCCGACGATCGTCACGATGTTGTCGGCGGTGATGATCGTCGTGCCGAACAGGCCGAGCTCCTTCACCGTGCCCGTGACGCCGCCCGCACTGATCACGTCGCCGATCTTGAACGGGCGCAGCACCTGCATGAACACGCCGGCGGCGAAGTGTGCGAGCAGGCCGCCCCAGGCAGTGCCGATCGCGAGGCCGAGGCCGGCGAGCAGCGCGGCGAACGACGTGGTCTGCACGCCGAAGAGCTGCAGGATCGCGAGGATCAGCAGAATCGTCAGCAGTACGCCGACGACGGAGGTCAGGTAGTCGGTGAGCGTCGGGTCGACCTTGCCGCTGCGGCGCACGACTTTGCCGAGCAGGCGGGTACCGATGCGGATCGCCCAGCGGCCGACGAACCACAAGACGATCGCGGCGAGGAGGTTGAGGCCGAAGTCGAGGCCGCGGGTCATCAGGAATTGCTGGGCGGTGGCGAGATCGATCATGGGGCTCTTAGTCGGGCAGTATCAGTAAATACAAGTCATTATAGGAACCTCGTCGTCCGTGGCGCGAAGAATGACGGACGGGAAGGCATTATTCGAGGTATATCGGGTGCGTTTATATATTGCTCTTGAACAGAAAAATTGCGAATGAGAGGGGCTATTGCGAAGGGCGAGTGCTGCCGGTTCCGCGTAGCAGGGTCGCGTTGCTGACGGTACATTCGAAGCCCGGACGTGTAAGCGAGCGGCATCAGTCGCTGCATCATTTCGTTGCGAGGCCCGAATGGTCCGTACGGGCCCGAGCAGATGCCGCGCAGAGTGCTGCTACACCGGTGCGCCACGGGTCCGAACTCATCACCATGTGGCGCTGGTGTGTTGCCTCGACGATGTCTGTGTTGCACAGCAGTCAATGTCGATTGATGGGCGTGGCAGGTCAGCGGTACATGAATCCATAGACCACGGCTTCCATCGCGCGACTAGCAGGATTCTTGCCGCACGGATGAATTATCAGTTCACGATCCTTGTGCCTTGGGGCGGTAATGAGGTGGCGCGCCGGCTGCACGGTGGGGAACCATGAGAAGAGGTCGTGGTGCGAAATCTGGGCGCCCCCGGTGATCTGCACGATACCCGACCACCCGTGGTTGTGAAAGATGGGTAGTACCTCGACTGCGCCTGGGAAATTTACCCGGATAGCCCAGTTGCTGCCACGCAGGTGCCAACCATCTTGTCGGGTAGTCAGCGAATGATTTCCTACGTAGCGCACGGCTGCATCATCGTAATTGACGAACGTGTAGGATTCCTTTCGGTAATCGTCGGGCTTGATGCGCCAGTCCAGATTCGGTTCGCTGATCTTGCGAGCCGCGATGAAGAAGTCATGACCTACCTCGGGGTATTCGCTTCCCACCTGTGCGACTCGTATCTCGAATCCTGCATCTTCGACTAGGGCCACCCAGTGATTCGGCCCGAAAAAGTACGGATGCTCCGGGTTGACTTCCCAACCCAATGGCACGGCCATCAACAGGTTGCCACCCATTCTGATGATGCGGTTCAGTTCGCGGAATGTGCTGAACAGATCGAAGCTGTGTTCGATGCAGTGCGACGAGAAAACTGCATCGAAGGTCGAATCCGGGAACGAGTACTGATCGTTGTAGCCGAACGCAAAGTGATCGCCAGGAATGCCATAAGTTGCCGCGCTTGCGCGCGAACCATCTACGGCGCGCTGGTCCACGTCAAGATACCAGTAATCGAATTTGCGACCCGTCAGGTAGTCGAGCAACTTCGGAAAGAGATTGCCGCCGCCGACATCCAGCACTTTCGATCCGTCGCAAATGAACCGGGCAGCCTCTTTCCATCGATCGAGGTAGGCATCGTGTCGCTTCGCGATGTAGGCATCCACATCCCCTTCGCGTTGCTTGACTCCCTCGTACCAGTTGGACGTCATGTCTGCCTGACGTTGGGCGAATGTTTCTCGAGCTAACGCGATTTTGCCTGGGTTGCCAGTCCGTGTGTCTGATCTCATCCGGGGTTTCCTCGTTGTCTTCAGCATTGGCTAGGAGCTGCTTATTTGTCCAGGATGTGTGTGTGTTTACATCCTGTCATTCGTGCGAGTGAGACAAAGTGATTCTGACGTTGTCGGGTGACAGTATATGGAAGAAAGTACGAAGCAGACTGCGAAATGACGACGATCGGGGAGGGCGAACGTCGGCCGACTTTCGCTGCTCCCACATGGCGGTGCTGTGGGTGAGTGTGACCTACGCTGGAGGCTTACCTTGATGATGGCTACGCAAGGTTTCTGGCAGCGTGTTGTGCCTGGAATGGGGCAGGAAAATCGAAGATATGCTTATCGAACCGATCAGCATGCGAGCACACCAGCATTCATTCCTGGCACAAAAAAACGGACCGTAAGCGCTCGAATTTTTGCTGGGGGTAAAGGTACCAAGCTACATCCACCGCGAGCGCGGTAGTACTAAAATCGAGGATGTGGCTGTGCTCCTGCCGTTTATCAACAGCACAGTTTTAGTGCCGATCAGAAGTAAAGTGATCGGCGATATATGAGGTGGCGTAGCGATTGGGCGGCCACTGACTTCACTGTCCGAGTTCCCGTTTTCGGTCGTCGATGTTGCGTCCTATGTTGGTTTAGTGGTGGAGCATCGTCTGAAAATGCGGAGCGGTGCGAGTTCATTGAATTTTGTATGCTATATAATTCGAACCCCCATAAAATCGGCTGGCGGTAGGGGTGTTTAGTAATAATTTTCCAGGAACCAGTCGACGAATTTGATGCGCGCAGCCTGTTTTCCGCTTTGCGATGTTTGCTTTATCTTTGCGAGATTGATTTCATTTGTTATTTCTTGGTCGATCGGGAGACCGCATAGCGTATTTATCTTGTTTATGTTTTCAATTTTGTGGTTGAGAAATTCCTCGTAGCCTATCTCAATGTGGCGATCCTGCGGGAGAGCGCTGGCAAAAGATTCGAGGTAGGTGTCGGATAGCAAGATTGATTTAAGTGCTTCCTCGATTTCTACCGAGTCTGGGCTGATGTTATTGTCCGGGGCGTTATTGGGGTCGTCGTAATAATGATAGAGTCCGGATTTTCTCGCCATTGCAAGGCTAATTGCTTGTTGTATTTTGTTTTTCCTTCTTATTACAATCCAATAGGCGTTCTCGCCAAAGAAGGCGTCTTTTACGGTCTCGGACTTTGCAGACTCTCGTTTTATGATGGAAAGGGCTTTGCACATGATTTTCGATGAGGCCCATCCTTCAGGGTTTAGATATAGATTGCTCTGAATCCCGATTATTTCGTCTGCGGTCGATTCCGCATGCAAGCCGGAGAATTTCTCCTGCGCCAAATCCCAGAATTCATATCCAAATCGCTCGTTAAGGTAGTACGAGATGGATTCTGCAATAAATGTTGATCCGGAGCGAACTTCGCTGGCAATGTAAAGGGTTTTTCTCACGGCGTCCTCTTGGGTTGCTTGATGCTATTGCGGTGCGCGACTGTTGGCATCTTGCTAGTATTGTTATTGATGATTTGTTGTAAATTGATTTCGGCGTAGCTTGCGGATTTGGCTGGTTATCCTGCGGCTGGACGATAGTGGCGACAGGAGGCCAGCGGGCGCGCGACTTTTCGCGTGCCCCCTGGGTACGGACGCTTCGATCTCGGCTACCGTCGCGCTTTCACCGTGCGGACTCCCGGCCATACGTATCCTGAAAGCGGACGATATCGTCTTCTCCAAGGTATGCGCCTGATTGCACCTCGATCAACTCGAGCGGGATCTTGCCGGGATTGCTCAAGCGGTGTGTCGCGCCGAGCGGGATGTAGGTCGACTGGTTCTCGGTCAGCATGATTTCCTTGTCGCCGTTCGTGACCGTTGCCGTGCCCTTTACGACGATCCAGTGCTCGGCACGGTGATGGTGCATCTGCAGGCTCAACTGTGCGCCCGGGTTCACGATGATACGCTTGACTTGGAAGCGGTCGCCCTGGTCGATGCCTTCGTACGAACCCCACGGGCGGACGACACGGCGGTGCGTGACCGATTCGTGGCGGCCGGACGCGTTCAGCCATTCGACGATTTTCTTGACGTCCTGGGCCTTGTCGCGATGCGCCACCAGCACGGCGTCGGCGGTTTCCACGATCACGATGTTGTCGAGGCCCAGGGCGGCGACCATCCGGTGTTCGGCGCGGATATACGAGTTCTTCACCGCGTCGGTGAAGATGTCGCCGATGAGTGCGTTGCCTTGGTCGTCGGCTTCCGCAATGTCTGCGAGTGCGCTCCACGACCCAATGTCATTCCAGCCGAGGTCTGCTGCCGCGACGACGGCTGCGCGCTCGGTCTTCTCCATCACTGCGTAGTCGATCGAGACGTTCGGGCAGGCGGCGAACGCTTCGGCGTCGAGACGGAGAAAGTCGTTGTCGCGCTTGGCGGATTCGAACGCGAGTTCTGCCTGGCGGGCGATTTCCGGTGCATGGCGATGCAGCTCTTCCATGTACGTGGACGCCTTCAGCATGAACATGCCGCTGTTCCAGTAGTAATTGCCGTCGCTGAGGAAGCGCTCGGCTGTAGGTGTGTCGGGTTTTTCGACAAACGCGTCGACCTTGTAGACCTGCTTGCCGTCCGCGACGGCCGGGCCGCGACGGATATAGCCGAAACCGGTATGCGCTTCCGTCGGCGTGATGCCGAACGTGACGAGATGCTGGTCTGCTGCGATGGCGGCTGCCTCAGTGGCCGCAGCGATGAATGCGGGCTCGTTGAGGATGACGTGATCCGACGGCAGCACCAGCAGCAGTGCGTCAGGCGATTCGTGCAGGGCGAGCAGCGCGGCGATCGCGATCGCGGGCGCGGTGTTGCGGCCTACCGGCTCGAGCACGATCGACGACGGCGTGATGTTGACCTGACGGAGTTGTTCCGCGACCAGGAAGCGCTGTTCGTTATTGGTGACGACGATGGGGGCCGTGGCGCCCGGAATATGCTGAAGGCGAGCCGCCGTCTGCTGGACGAGCGTTTGATCGCCCGTCAACTTCAGATATTGTTTTGGATAGCCGCCGCGCGACATAGGCCAAAGTCGGGTGCCGCTGCCGCCGCACAGAATTACCGGATAGATGTTCATGGTTGCAATCCCCGAGTCAAGTTTCCAATTTTGTGACTGGTTCACGATGCTTCGCGAGCCTGTTTCTTCATGATTTGTTGCCAGCGCCAAGCCAGGTGATGCGTTGCATTGCGAATCCAGCGCATGATCTTCAGGAAGGTTCGCGCATGATCGGCGTTTATTCGGCCAAGCGGGCGCGCTGCGAGCGGTGCAAGCCGTTGAATCACGGCTTCTGGTGTCGTGAATAGCTGCAGGCGCCAGTCCCAGTAGACAGGATAGCGTAGCATTACACCCGCCGTGAGCATGTCGAGCGACAGACTGCGGTTTCTCCAGGGCAAGGGGGCAAGTGCATCGTGTGTGAGGCCCCAGCCTGCGTAAAAGGGCAGTCCGTACGTGAATACGGCCTTGCCGCGCAGCAACGCGTCAAAGCCGGCGAGTGACGACAGCGTATGTACTTCGTCCGCGGCGTCGATCAGTGAGACGAGATCCGAGTCGACGTCGACAACGTCGGCTAGCCGCTCGGCATTGACGAGGCCGTTCCGGTTGCCGGAAAGGACATCGGGATGGGGCTTGTAAACGATAAAAGCCTCGGGACGGCGTGCACGCACTTCACGTAGCAGCGCGTCTGCGGTGGAAATTGCACGCGTTCCCAGGCGGATGGAAGCGTCATCGGCCACCTGTCCCGGGACCAGCAAAACTGGTTTTCCGTGCGGTGCCAGCCATGTCGGTTTGCGCCGACCCAGATTGTATTTTGTCAAACCGAATTGAACGATCCGCGCACGCAGCTTGGCGGCTCGTGCCAGTTCCATTTCGCTGAATATCGTTCCATTCAGCAGGGTCGTGAGGTCGTTCGGGCGGCTTGCGTCGAAATACAGGCCGCTCATGTCCACCACTTGGCTGTAGGGGGCAATCATGTCCGACCCGAGTCCGGTCGAGTGGAGAAATCCGTCCTCGATTCTCACGTGACGCACGCCTTCGGGCACACCGTCCGAACTGCGTGCACCCCAAAGTGCCGCGTATTCGCCACGGCGCAGCGAGCCTGGCTCACGTGTCCAGCGCAACGTACCACCGCCGGCCGTGAGGAATGGTGTGGCGAACGGGCGCTTCCACCACTGAAAACGCACACCGACCACCTCACGCAGATCTGCGAACCGGGTTGAAACTGAGCGCTGTAATTCGATGCTGTCGAGCAACGCATCAAGGCTGCCCGGCGCGTGCGTCGCCGGGTCCAGGTAATTCGCCAGACGCAGGAACACGACATCGAAAAATGCTGCCAAGGTTGGCCGCGTTGCGCGGCCGCCCGTCACGCCGTGATCGTTTGTCAGCCCCCAGCCCGAGTAGTAGGGCGCGCCGAATGTGTGGACCGGGACGCCGGCCAGCAATGCATACATACCCTCCGGTGCCGCTACCGTATAGACATGATCGACGTGGCGAAGCGCGGCGCAGGTCGAATATTCGTCGCCGATATGTTGTGTACCGGGCGGCAAGGCGCGGACCAGCGACGATAGCCAGTGACCGGTACCATGGTCACCGCTGCGCGCCAGCCAGAACTGAGCGTTAGGATGCGAGGCGAGCGCGTTTTCGATCATTTGTTCGAACGCCTGTCGACGCTTTTTGGGCGATTCGTCCGTGCAAGCGGATCGCAGGCGTTCGTCGACCAGCAACACTCGCGTGGCGTCGGGTGGTGCCAGCAG
>NZ_JACCQA010000073.1:0-12612 GCF_015712215.1 Burkholderia sp. 9779_493 | reverse complement strand
TCTCGGGAACGTGTCGGTGTTGGTGTTGTTTCGCGCAATCTTCGCACGAATAGGGCGAATCCACAGCCCCGTCACGAGTGGCGATTTTCGTCAGGTCCGCCCGTATCATGGAGGCAGCGCCTCCCCTGACTCCCCTGCCCGCCATGCGCATCACGCCCCTGCCGCCCCTTCAGTGCCTCATCGCGTTCGAAGCCGCCGTGCGGCACGCGAGTTTCACGAAAGCCGCCGCCGAACTGCACCTGACCCAAAGCGCGATCAGCCGCCAGATCCAGCAGCTGGAGGAATTCCTCGGCCGCTCGCTGTTCGTGCGCGAACACCGTTCGCTGCGGCTGACGATCGCCGGCGAGCAATACGCGGCGCAAGTCCACCGTCTGCTCGTGCAATGCGCGGAAGCCACACACGACGTCATGAAACCGTACGGCGATCTCGAACTGACGATCGCGTGCTCGTCCGGCGTCGCGCTGCTGTGGCTCACGCCGCGGCTGCCGAACTTTCGCGCCACCTATCCCAACATCAAGCTGCGCCTGATCGTGCGCGACGGCCTGACATCGATGTCGCCCGCGGAATTCGACGTCGGCGTCTACTACGTGCGCCAGCAGGCGCCGGCCGAATACACCGCGCGCCGGCTGTTCGACGAGGAGGTGTTCCCCGTCTGCGCGCCCGGCTATCTGGCCGACCGCACGCTCGACGCGGCCGATCTCGCGAACGAAACGCTGCTGCGCCTCGAAGACGGCCAGCGCCAATGGATGTCGTGGTCCGAATGGTTCGACCTGAACGACGTCGACCGGCAGAAGGCGCAGCCGCAGGACATCACGATCAACTCCTATCCGCAGATCGTGCAGATGACGATACTCGGTCAGGGCGTGTCGCTCGGCTGGCGCTACATGATCGACGCCTGCATCGAAGCCGGCCTGCTCGTGCGCGTGACGGAAGCGTCCGCGAGCCACGGCGGCGGCTATTACGTGATCTCGCCGAACGACCGCGCGCAGAACCAGGCCGCCCGCCTGTTCACCCGCTGGCTGTTCGAACAGGCGGAGCAGCAAACCGGGGCCTGATTGCCCTGCGCGGGATGCATGCGCGCAGCGCATGCAGGCATGCGAATCTTTCGTTTCAGAAAAAATTGCGGCTGTCCTTAGCATGGGATTCACGCGGGGCAGCCGCCCCGTCTTCTGACCAAGGAAGAGACCATGCAAGGAACGCTCTCCCCGCGCGCCGCGCCTGCCGTCGATGCAGCGGTGCAACAGCGCCGCCGCGCCATCGTCGCGACCGTGATCGGCAACGGTCTCGAATGGTTCGACTTCACCGTCTACAGCTTCTTCGCGGTGATCATCGCGAAGCTGTTCTTCCCGACCGGCAACGAACTGACGTCCGTGCTGCTCACCGTCGCGACGTTCGGCGTGGGCTTCTTCATGCGGCCGGTGGGCGGCATCGTGCTCGGCGTCTATGCCGACAAGGTCGGACGCAAGGCCGCGCTGTCGCTCACGATCCTGCTGATGGCGGCCGGCACCGCGCTGATCGGGATCGCGCCGACCTACGAACAGGCCGGCATCGCCGCGCCGCTCCTGATCGTCGTCGCGCGGCTGCTGCAAGGCTTCTCGGCCGGCGGCGAGATGGGCGGCGCCACCGCGTTCCTCACCGAATACGCGCCGCCGGAAAAGCGCGCGTATTACTCGAGCTGGATCCAGTCGAGTATCGGCTTCGCGGTGCTGCTCGGTGCGGCGACCGGCACGTTCGTCACGACGTCGCTCGACACGCAGGCGCTGCATAGCTGGGGCTGGCGGCTGCCGTTCCTGCTCGGGATCATCGTCGGGCCGGTCGGCTACTTCATTCGCAGCCATATCGACGAGACGCCCGCGTTCAGCGCCGTCGAATCGCAGGCGAAGGAAAGCTCGCCGTTGAAGGAAGTGCTGCACACGTATCCGCGCGAGACGTTCGCGAGTTTCTCGATGGTCATCCTGTGGACCGTCTGCACCTACGTGCTGCTGTTCTACATGCCGACCTATTCCGTGCGCACGCTACATCTGCCGCAATCGACCGGCTTCACTGCCGGCATGGTCGGCGGGCTGATGATCATGTGCTGCTCGCCGATCGTCGGGCGACTCGCCGACGCGTGGGGACGGCGCGTGTTCCTGTCCGGCTCCGCGCTCGCGATCCTCGTGCTCGCGTGGCCGATGTTCTCGTGGATCAACCATGCGCCCGGGTTCGCGTCGCTGATCGTGTTCCAGGCCGTGTTCGGCGTGCTGATCGCCACTTACACCGGGCCGATTCTCGCGGCGTTCGCGGAGCTGTTTCCGACCAAGGTGCTGTCGACCGGGTTATCCGTTGCGTACAACTTCGCCGTGACGATCTTCGGCGGGTTCGCGCCGTTCCTGATCACGTGGCTCATCGCCCGCACCGGCAGCAACATGGCGCCCGCGTTCTACGTGATGCTCGCGGCGGCCGTCAGTTTCGTCGGCACGCGCTTCGTGAAGGATGCGAAGCGTGCGGCCGCCACGACTCGATAAGGATTTTTGCTCATGACCATTACCGTGCTTCAAGGCGGCAACGTGCTCGACCTCGAACGAGGCGTGTTGCTCGAACATCATCATGTCGTGATCGAAGGCGAGCGGATCGTCGAAGTCACCGATCGGCCGGTGGATTTGCCGAATGCGCAGGTGATCGATGCGCGCGGCAAGACCGTGATGCCGGGGTTCATCGATTGCCATGTGCATGTGCTGGCGTCGAATGCGAACCTCGGTGCGAATGCGACGCAGCCGAATATTCTCGCGGCGATTCGGTCGTTGCCGATTCTCGATGCGATGTTGTCGCGTGGGTTTACCAGTGTGCGGGATGCAGGGGGCGCGGATTGGAGCTTGATGCAGGCCGTTGAGACGGGGCTGATTCCGGGGCCGCGGATTTTTCCGTCGGGGAAGGCGTTGTCGCAGACCGGCGGGCATGGGGATTTTCGGCCGCGTGGTGATGTGCTGGAGCCCTGCTCCTGCTGTTTCAGGACGGGGGCGATTGCGCGGGTCGTCGATGGCGTCGAAGGGGTGCGGCTCGCCGTGCGTGAAGAGATTCAGAAAGGCGCGACGCAGATCAAGATCATGGCGTCAGGCGGCGTGGCTTCGCCGACCGACCCGATTGCGAACACCCAGTATTCGGAGGATGAGATTCGGGCGATTGTTGATGAGGCCGAGGCTGCGAATACTTATGTGATGGCGCATGCGTATACGGGGCGGGCGATTGCGCGGGCTGTGAGGTGCGGCGTGCGGACGATCGAGCATGGGAATCTTGTGGATGAAGCGGCTGCGGCGCTGATGCATGAGCGGGGGGCGTTTGTGGTGCCGACACTGGTGACTTATGACGCGCTGGCGAAACACGGGGCGGAGTTTGGGATGCCGGCGGACTCCATCGCGAAGGTGGCCTCCGTGCAGCAGAAAGGACGCGAGTCGCTTGAGATCTATGCGAAAGCCGGCGTGAAGATGGGGTTCGGGTCGGATCTGCTCGGGGAGATGCATGCGTTTCAGTCTGGGGAGTTTCGGATTCGAGCGGAGGTGCTTGGGAATCTGGAGGCGCTTAGGTCGGCGACGACGGTGGCGGCGGAGATTGTGAATATGACGGGGGAGCTTGGGGTGGTTGCGGCGGGAGCGATCGCCGACCTCGTCGTGCTGGATGGAAATCCGCTTGAGGATATCGGTGTCGTGGCCGATGAAGGCGCGCGGGTCGAGTATGTGTTGCAGCGGGGGGCGGTTGTGAAGCGGCGGGTTGGCGGGCAGTGATTTGACGCCATTCGGCTATTTCAGCAGGCGCGGTGCGGCCTCACGGGCCTTGCGGTCGTGACAGTTGTTGACGGTGGCTACAGGTGTGATTCGAGGCGTTCGCGGCAATGGCCGGGGCGGTGTCGCCCCGGCGGTCAAGCGCATTCGGGAAACGCCTGCGTTCCACTCGCTAGAGCCGCATCAAGCGGCCCTTGCAGACGTTACAGCGGCGGCGGTACCCAATCAGGATCGTGGTACGGCTGCTCTCGCAGCGCCAACTGGCCGTAGTCCGGAGTGATCGTGATCTGCCGGGTCACGTAGTTGGCGTTCAGATATATGCGGTCGCCCGGCTTGAATCCGAAGATCTTGAAATCAATGTCGATCGCCTGCATCCACGGCAGGTACGGCCAGCCTCGTTTGGGAAGGTCCGGGTAGTTGCGCAGGACCAGCTCAAACCTCTTCTGCATGTTGACGGGTTTGTTCTTTCTACGACGTGGCTTAGTATTGGCGTCAGCCATTTCCGACTCCTGTACTGAGTTGGTGGTGGTCAGCGGGTCGTATGGGTTGCCGCCCATGCGGCCCGCGCTTTTTTGGTCCCTCGAGTTTCCCCTTCTTTCTCCCCTCTTCGCTGGGTCTTGTTGGGCAAGACTTTTTCAACCATCGGGGCGGAGGGGGCTGCGTTCAGCCTCCGATGGCGAGAAGCAAGGCTTCACGATCAGTGTAGTCGAGCTGTCATCTCAGAAATGGGGAATTGAGGGGGATTGGCCGTTAGGTAGAGGACATTCGCAACGCATGACGGATGCTGCGAATCGATTACGCCATATTCCTGAACGTTCGCTGAATCACCAAAAACTAATCGGTTGGATTCGCTACGCTTGCTCGTTGCTGACCACAAGAGCTTCTCAACTTTCTCCTTAAAGGACTATCGTGAGTAGCGATGCAGATCGCTCGCTCAAGACGAAAACAATTTGGCGATCGCGCGCTCGATGTACTATCGTCGAGGTTGGAAGGGGTGCCTCTAACGAGGCCCCCGTGGGTATAGTCGATCGCGCCTAAGATGTCGGGTACCGCCATCATAATAGCCAAGCGTAGGGTCGACGCCCACCAATCTCTCTTGACGAGAGCATCGGATTCCCGTGAATCAATCGATTAAATTTCGATCAAGTTGCTTCATCACGGTGACGTTTTTTGCCGGACGTCAATAATCAATACATTTGAGTACCGCTCCATTGAAAATCAAATTCTCTATTGCAGCACTGCTCGCCCGCCCTCATGCGATTCACAAATTCGCCAATTTCGAACTGCGGAATAAAGATCAAATCGCCCAAGCTTTAGTCTGAAATTGGAAAATCGTCGCTTCGTACCAACACGTCAAAGAACCTTGCGCTCGTGAAAGATGCGTAATCTTGCCAATCGTCGCTTTTCTCGGCATCCGCGAAGTCGCAAACGGATTTGATGACGATTGGAACCGGAGAAGGCTTTCGCCCATAGTCAGCAGCAGCCATCACGGCGTATGCTTCCATCTCAACCGCAATAAGCTCCCGATTCTGATTGGCGATAGGAAAGATGGCGCGACTCGTTGCAAGTACAGCCGCACCCGAGGCCATTGGGCCTATTCTGATATTCAAATTCGCCGGCGCGGGTCTGTCTCCCCATGCATTGGCGATTACTTGCTTTGTCTCAGCCTTGTTGCCAAGTTCATTCGCGAGTTGAGAAATCTGCGGTTCAAGTGGATGTTGGTACGGTGCAGCGAGAAACACGGCTGACCCGTCTGCCGACTCCGCATGTTTGCCGCTCCCGCAGTCCCATGATGGGTCGGCAACGATAACATCTCCTAGATTCGTTTTTCCTTTGACTCCCGCGCATATCCCCAACATGACGAGGTACTTCGGTCGAAATCGCTCCACCATCTTCGCCGCGAGTGCAGCGGAAGACGGCATACCCTTCCGTTGCGCGGTTGCGGCAACTACAGCCAACGGTCTGTCCGCACGAGGGATAACACCAAAATGATAAGCGGTCGGATCATCAGCAAATCTACGGTCTTTCCAACCATAGTCAAGTCGCAGCACCTCCGAAAGCTCTGGTTGCAGTAGAGCAGTCACAATGGCGACATCTACTTCCGGGGTTGCCAGTCTCTCCCGGCGAACTCGTTCGGCAGCGAGACCAATACGGCCCAGAATGACAGGCTTCCAGTCATTTTTCTTATCAGAGAATCCGCAAAGGGCGGCGCCGCGATTTTCGACCTCGGTTTTCATCTCATCGAGATTCTCCTCGCGAGCAGTAACAAAAACGACATCAGATGGCAGCATTGCCTTATCGTCATTTAACAGCAGATCAAATAGATCTAGACCACCTCTCGGAGACGGTGGCGCCCCTACCGCATCCGGAAGTTGCAAATCGATGATAAGCAAATCGAACTTTGTAGCCCGCATGGCACGTCGCGCGGCGGACGCAGTTGTTACATGCTCCGCTTCGACTGCGAGAGAAATGGACGAAATCGCTCGCGTGATCTCCCCTGCCTTTTGATATTCGTCGTCGACGATTAGAAATCGCATTGTGTTCTCAAAGAATAGTACTGATGATTTCGCGCAACGAGGAACGCCATCCTTCCTGCGCGACATTATAGTAAACGAGACCTCTATAAGTCGGCGAGAATCCTTGCTCAAGCCGCTCCGTAAGTCCTTCGATTGACATACTACTAGGCCCTTCCCCAAATGATCCAAACATTGTGACCACTATTGTTGGAATCTCGATACCTCTCAACTTCATCTGCGCCAATATATCTTCACCCGCAAAGCTCTCAGGCTTTCCACCGCCAGGCTCCTCGAATGATACGTCGTAATTAGGCATACTCATGTCCAGCAGGATGAGCTTATATATGCCTTGTCCTTTTACAATAGACCTCAATCCGCCATTCAGCGACCGCGCAATATCAATTTCATATTCACTATAATCAGTGCGCAACAGATCGGAAATGACGCTACTCTTCTCTTCATCATCTTCAATTAAAAGTATCTTCTTCATCAATTTTTTCCAATCCGAAATCCAGCTCTACACGAAAATGATCCTTGTCTGAGAATCCGAAATCTAAATGTGGATCGCGATACTGTGGAGCATTTATCGTCGCCCAAATTTTTCTAAATCCACTCTTCCCCTCGATTTGAGCCTTGCGTCTCGACTGATTTTGGACGATGTCCATTCGCAGCGCCGCCAGCCGCTCCATATTTGCCGCGATTGCCAAATTTTGATTACTATTGTTCTCAACAATAACAGAAACTCGACCGTCCTTTGTCCGGATATCAAACTTCACATGGAGCTCGGAAATCGGAAGATCTGAATGAGTGATAGCATTTTCAATCAGTGCACATGAAATATCCACCATCCCATCCAGAGTACGACCCGGCATTGATACCGATCCAGCATCACATTTAACTTCAACGCCTTGCCAGCCACTAGCAGCGGACATCGTATTGGTAATCATGTTCGTTGCGACAAAGACAGCAAAATCAGGTGAATAATCCTGTCGATCATATACTTCGCTACGCCTAAACCAGGAAACCACTACCGCCAACTTGATTTGCAAATCGGTCCGCGCACGTGCAATGCTATCGTGCAGAGCGCCGATTAGGTGATCAACACCCACCGCACCAATCTCATCCGAAAGACGGTCAAATGCATTCATAAATCTGGTTCGTATAGTCGTAGACAGAACCTGCTGAACGTGCGCTAGATTTTCGTCCGTTTTTTCCCAAAGCGTTTCAACGCATCGATTTATGAATTCACCCAGATTGCGCAAACCCTTATCATACTCCTGCATGTATCTGCGCTCGAGATTGGATGAGCTATATACAAAAAGCGCACTTGGATGCCGCCCTTGATCAATCAATTCGTGAATCACTGCGATTTGAATTAAATCATCCCGAACATGATCAATGATAGAATCGAAATTTTCACTAAAATGATCAAGCGCCTGCAAGAGCTTAACACGCTGCGCCTCACGCAACTCCGAAAGCTCTCCATTCCAATATTCATTGGGCAAATAGGAAGTCTTCCCCTCCTGCCTCTCCGTAATAAGCCTTTGATCCGCAACAGACTTTCGAAGAATATTACTCAACGTACCATGACGAACACGCGTACTCAGATAAGCATTTAGCCCATGGTCTCCGTTTAGAAACTCATTAGTTACCTCAGAGAACATTGAAGCAAACTGAACATCAAGTTCGTTTGTCGCAGAGCCCGCCAGTATATGTGAGTGGGAAAGCGCCTTTGCAATCGACTCGTTCTTCCCTCGAATCTCCGCGAGCAAATCCGCAATTACTTCGACAAAATTATCACTCTGCACCGGCAAAGCCTGCATCGCACCTTTATACTTAGCATAAGCATCGCCAAGTTTAATTTGCAATGCCTTCTTTATTGCAGAAATATCAACATAAACTTTACTTTGCTCCACAAGGTTTGTGGCTTTTGCTATTTCCTGCTGCTTCACTCGCTCACGAATCTCATTCAAGTAAACGCTACTATTCTTCGAATCGATGTCAGCAAGGACGCGACAAACCCGGACGCGCGCTTCCTCGATCTCACGGGTTCCCTCATATAGGAGCGTTTGGCGCATAACTTCCGGCCGCCAGACCTTATCTAAATACATCACAACCTTTTCGATCCCATACTCCGCTACGCGAAGTTTAAAATCTTCAGGTTGATTAATATCATTATCAATTTGAAATTTTTCAAACGCGTACCTAAGGTGAGGAAGCCTATCGTCTTTGAAGTAATTTGCGTAAAGCTCAAACAATAGAGGGACCGAAATGGTATTAGGCCACCCCTGCGGCTTACCAAGCATTTCTGTAAGCTGCGGTATTGGAAGAATGGTTGGAACGTCTGGCCAACCAAGGTAGGTTGACACCAAAGTTTCGGTTGACGAACGAAGATCGCCAGCACCCGCCTGAGCGAGCGCTAGACAAGCCCCTGCGCGCGCCTTCTCTTCTTCAGTCACGGCGGTGTCTGCAAGCCACTCAAATGTCTCGAGCGCCAATTCGTAGTCGCCAGTGTGTAGATAATAGCGACCCAAATATTTTTTCTCGCGGAATGCATCGACCTCCCCTCCCTTGTCATTTGCGACACCTTTACTTACAAGCAAATAAACAGAAGAAGTCGTCGGAAATGCCTCTCTTATAAAGGCCGGAAACGAATCCGATGCTTCGAGACGGCGTAGAACTTGTGTAAAGGGAGTAACGTACTGATCCAGTGCGTATACACGTCTGAGAGTCGCCGTCGGATAGTGCTCTTGCTCTTGAGCCAACTCGCTGACGACTAGTGCTCTGGCATAGCCTATCCAAGACTGCCCGAAGAATCGATCGTTCAGCCGTAATATAGAATATGCTGCAGCATACGCATCGGCAGAAAACCGAAAAACCTTCTCTAAATTTTCTGAAACCTCCCCAAGCAACCCTGAAAGTGGTTTTATTTCTTTACCGATCTTAATTGAAACCTTAATGATCAGGGCCAGCATAGAGACATCATCGGGATGGTTTGCAATGTAACCGTAGGCCGGCTCTAACATTTCCGCATACTGACCAGCGCTGTATTTTTCTATTATCCATGCTCGCTTGGAATCAATAGCAACTTCTTCCTGCTTGCTACAAAGCGCGATTACTACGGGAGCAAGCCTAGGATCTCGTATACGGCGATAGAGAAGCGAGACGGGTCGATCCAGCTGATCGGCAAATGTAAGTGGGACGGATGGATCGGCTGCAATAGTCTGCAAAAACGCTATTAACGTTTCATAATAATCGATAGCACAAGCTTGGGATTCGATAGACAGAGTTGCAGGCATACTGTCAATCGGAGTTGAGCCTAATTCAAACAGCTTCACACGTGCGTAGACGAAATAATCCGATGCAGCGGCGTCTTCGCCAAAGGCTCTGGTCAACTCGCCCTGGAGATAACCTGGGACAGTCGTTCCCTCACATCGCTGGGAGATGAAGCGAATAAGCAAGGCGAGAAAATTGTTGTCGTTAATTTGTTCGTCGTATTGCCGTGACTGCGCTCGCCGCTGATCTATACCGTCCCATAGCTGGGTTACAGTAAGACGATTCTGGATCAACCATAACGACCACCCAAACGCCCTTTGCACGTCGTCCAGCACCAAATCAACTGTCTCTCTGTCCTGTGCAAGCAAGGCTCGTTCAAATTTGCGGCGCTGATGGACAAACTCCCTTAGCTCGTCAGAAAATTGAATAGCACTTGAGATAGCCCATATAAGCTCACTGACGAGTGATCCTGGCGTAGTAAGTCGCGGCTCGGTCAACAGGATCTCCAGCGCAGCTGGAAACGGTATGCCGTGTAAGGATTCGAGGTCAGCTTTGTTTCGAAATATTTGTGGAAATAGAGAAAAAAGCCGTTGGCCGCTTAACTCGTGCTTCGCAAGAACAAGAGCACTATATTTCGTCGGCGCACGGCCTCGTGCCTTCGCGATAATTTCTCGGTCCGTTAGGGCTCTTGGCCTTGCCTGGACTGGCGGACGATGGCGTGAAGCGGACATATTCTTAATTTCCTCTGTCGAATCAACATTATGGCATTGAATGGCATTCAACTTTTTTGGCGTTCACGCTACGGACAGACGGCACTGCGACGCCCTCGAACTAGAGTCGCTCTCCTGCTCCTCATAGTTCCGTTAGATGAGCCAGCACCTTTCAAGTGAGCGGGACAACAGATATGACCGCCTCAACGTACTTTAGCGCCTCATCTAGGTTAGTGGCTGTTGCATGCCCCCGCCGCCCCTCTTGACAGCGACACTAGATGACATGCTGTCGAATAGCTGATCCGCCTGCCTTCCAGCTCGGAACTCACCAATATAAACTCTCTCGCCAATATTGGCTACTTGTGCAACAAATTCTCTGATAAAAATTTACCCCCAATAGTCTATAGACTATTTAAGTAGCCGCACTCCGAATTTAAACTTCCCGTTCGAGAATTCTCTTTTTTACGCGCAGCGCCAGCGCCAGCAATGGATCATTTCTCTCCTCCGGATAAAGTGCATCTTTGCCGACGATAGGAAATCCATTATCCCTCCAGAAAACCTCCGGATTAAATTTAAACTTTGCGATGAGTCGTCGCCCAAAATCTGTTTCATAGTGCAAATATTGAGATTTTTGACTAAAATCAGACATATCCGGATACTCTCCAAGCAAGTAGCCCTCTTGTATGTGTGGCCGCACGGCTGATGGCGGACATATACTCGACAAGCGAACCGCTTGCAGTCCAGCTTCTGCACTCGCAGTAATGCCGCCACCGAGATTGGGCACGCCCAGGACAAAGACGTAAGCCTCATCCCCCGCCCCGTGGCTTGCAAAGGACGCAGCGACTCGGAGCGAGTGGGTAACATCAAGCAAGGGCGTTCCGCATACCTCATAGTGTTGCAAAATGGACCATCTCACGATACGAAGTCGCTGGACTTTATTTACACCGAGAAGTCGAGCGGACTCGCACTCTTCAATTAATATTCTTTCAGCCTTTTCTAGAACTGCAAACCGTCTCTGCAGCTCGGATATCCCAGGATTTTTCCCATCGTTACCACGTAGAAGACTTGGCTTCAGTGACGTGTAATTATTTTTATTTCTATAGTCGCAAGATTGTCCTCGGAACAACAAGATGTGGTTGCTATTCCTGAATTGGAGCTCCGCCACTTTGGTCGCGAGATCAAAATATGAAACAACACCATGCGCCTCAGCCTTTCGAAAATCCTGTCCTCTCACGACTTCTGCCCATGGAGAGTCGCCATGGAATGACCATATTTTATGTTGGTTAATAAGCTCCAAGTATCCCCCGGAATCGTACGATACGTTTTGCCGAGCGCAGCGGTAGTCGGTCGCTATTCCGTGCTCGATAGCTAATTTTCAAGGTTACGGCATCGGCAACCAGCTGGCAACGGCAAAAGCAGGCGAAGACAACGGCTATCTCGGCAGCGTCCTCGGGCCAATCTCAGTACCTGCAACAGTTGCTCAAAAAAAGATAAGGGGCTGGAGATGATTCTGAGAAGCAGGCGCAAATGGCGTATGCGCGATCGCGACCATTGAAGACTAGCGGGTTTGCCAACATGGGAATCAACGCCGACGGCCGAAACTGCAATAACTCCACCGGATTCGTTAAGCGCGAGTCACCGTTCGTCGTCGTCGGATAGAGGTCGAGCGGCTGGTGTCCACTCGGGATCGGACGCTCCTTGGTCGGTCGACACGGCAGCCTTTGGTCCGAACACGGACATTAGTCCGACGACCCGGTAACAAAAAAGTGGGCTCCTATTGAACGATATTATTCACGATACGAATCCGCCGGCGCCCCGACAATCTCCCCCGATCTTCGATCTGAAATACGGCTCATCGTTACCGAAGGTAACCAACTCCACGCCGACAAACGAAAACGGCCGCAGTGCCCCCGCGGCAACCGCACCGCAGTAACATCTCAATCCCAAACTGCAAACCACCCCTTACTCATCCACCTTAAAAGCCGAAACCAGCTTGGTCAATTCCGCCGCCTGCTGTTTCAAACTCTCCGCCGCCGCCGCGCTTTCCTCGACCAAAGCCGCATTCTGCTGCGTCATTTGATCCAAAGACTGCACCGCATCCCCAATCTGATCAATCCCGGCACTTTGCTCCAGGCTAGCCTCGGCAATCTCGCTCATCATCGCGCTAACGCCTTGAACCTGCGACACAACATCGCTCATCACCTTCCCCGCCTCACTAACGAGCCGCGACCCGGCACCCACCGTCCCCGCGCTATGCTCGATCAGCGATTTAATCTCCTTCGCCGCCTGCGCGCTACGCTGCGCCAGATTCCGCACCTCCGAAGCGACGACTGCAAACCCGCGCCCCTGCTCCCC
>NZ_JACCQA010000072.1:0-13174 GCF_015712215.1 Burkholderia sp. 9779_493 | reverse complement strand
GTTTTCGGCCGCGTCACCTCGCGGTGCGGCTTCTTCGGCGCTTCCGGCGTTTCCGGTTGCGTCGGCGCCGGCACGGGCGGCATCGTCAGCGGCTCGCCGGCGGTCTCCTCGACCGGCTCGACGAGCGCCTCGCTGATCGGGGCGGGCGGGTTCTGGACCGGCAGCAGCCCGCAGCCGGACAGCAGCGCGGCGGCGGCGAGAATCAGGAAGACCGTCGACGACGGCAACGACTTGCGGGATGCGGGAAACGGGAGTCCGCCGCTCATTGACACTCACTCCATGGGTCGGGGGCGGCCCGAGGGCACGCGGCTGGCGATGGATGGCGGGTGCGGGCGGCGCACCACGCGAGGTGAGAGTTTAACGTGTCTTGCTTTCAGGACCGATTTCGATGGCCTGTTGCAGGCGGACCGTCGGGAAAAGGAAGGGATCGGACGCGGGCGGACGACCGCGGAAACCGTCGGAGATGCGGTTGCGGCGCCCGAGCGTCGACGACGCGACGGGCGCCGCATGGCGTGTTGCTTATTTGACCAGCGAGCCGAGCGTCGTCGTCACCGGGGCGAGCACGCCACCCGTCTTCGACAGCGCGCCGGTGCCGCTGCCGCCCGTCAGCCCCGCGACCGGCGCGCCGCCGGTCGCGCCCGACACGGCGGCCGTCACGGTGCCGGCCGCCGACGTGAGCGCGCCTGCCGGGTTGCCGCCGCCCGTTGCACCGCCGAGTGCACCCGTCGACAGCAACCCCGTCACCGGTGCGAGCGGGCTCGTAGCGGCGCCGCCGAGCAGCGCCGTGCCGGCGGTGGCGACCGTGTTGCCGGTTGCCGTCACCACGTTGCCGACGCCGGTCGTCACCGGGTTGCCGCCGGTTTTCGCGATCGTCGTGCCGGCGTTCGCGACCCCGTTGCCGACCGTCGTCACGAGGTTCGTGAGCGGCGCGCCGAGCGGCGTGCTCGACGCGACCGTCTGCGTGATCGAGCCGACCTGCGTCGTGATCGGCGTGATCGCCGAACTGGCGGCGCCCGTGACCTGCGCGACGGGGCCGGTCGACAACTGCGTGCCGAGCGTGGCGCCGCCGCCGGCGATCGTGTTGCCGAGCGTCGTGATCGCGCCGCCGACGGGCGACGTGACCGGCGCGAGGGGCGCCAGCGCCGACCCGCTGGCGCCGAGGCTGGACACCACGCCGCCGGTCGCCGCGACCGCGTCGCCGAGGTTCGTGACCACGCCGCCCGTGCTCGCGACCGTCGTGCCGACCGGATTCGACGACGCGCCGAGCTGGCCGAGCCCGGCGCCGAGACCGGTGCCGAGCGTGGTGACGGCCGCGCCGGCGTCCTGCACGACGGTGCCGAGCCCCTGCATGGTCGCCGCGTTGGTGCCGGGCACCGACTGGCTCGCGATCACCGCGCCGCCGCCCGACACGGTGCCGCCCGCGGCGGTCACGATGTTGCTCGACGCCGCGGTCGTCTGGCCGACGCCGTTGGCGGACGCGCCGCCGGAGCCGTTGCCCGTGCCGCCGGTCGTGGCCGTCGTGTCGCCCGATCCCGACCCGCTGCCGCCGGCGCCCTGGCTCAGCGAGCCGGAGCCGCCGCACGCGGACAGCGACATCAGCGCCGCGGCGCCGGCCGCGATCATGATCATTCGGAGTCCTGCTTGATGAAGGGTGGGCGTGTTCATGTCGTCCTCGTCTCGATTATGGAAATGGATCTCAGGCAGCCTTCGTGTGCGTCGACGTATCGTCGCGACGGAAGCAAGGCGTCGGGCGCATCGTTGTTGTCTCCCTGATTGACCTGTCGCCGTGTCGCGTCTTCGCCTGAGTCGGAACCCGGAGCGCCTGCAGGACGAATCGTTTGAATTCTTTCGTCTTGCTTGCCGATCGTGCCGAAAACCACCGGATTCGTGCGATCAGAGTAGGTCCGTCGACACGAGCCGTCTTTTAACGATCGTTAAATTGAAGTAAGCGTCCGATTCACTGCGGAAATCGGGGTAATCACGGTCGACGCGGCGCGAATCGTGTGAGCCGGTGCCGGGGAGGAGAGGGGCGGCGGAAGGGGAAACACGCGACGCCGGCCTGGCCCGCCGTGATGGCGGGCAGGCGCGGGCGCCGTTTGAAGCAGCGTGAAGCCGGGCAATCAGGCGTCCGGATACCACGCGTCGGTGAATTCGCTGACCTTGACGTCCGTCAGTTCCGGACGGGCGGCCAGCCATCCGCGCACGAGTTCGCGGTCCGCGTCGGTCGTCGTGCCGCGCGGCGCGCCGGAGATCACGTACGCGCCGATGCCTTCGTCCGCGGACGCGACGGTCAGCAGCCCGTTCGCTTCGACGAAGTCGATGAACGCATCGATCAACTGGCCGCGCTCGAGGTCGGTCATGTCGTTGCGGTAGTGCGCGGTGGCGTTGAACGCGAGTTCCTGGAATTCGCCGATGTGGAGTTTCTTGCGCTGGCGGCGGTTGTGGCCTTGGCTCATGGTGTGGGGTGAATGCGAAAAGGGTCAATGAAAGGGCGGCGGCAGGTGCCGGCGCGGCATGCGCGAACAGCCCGGCCACCGCAGCGGGGCGCCGCGCGGTGCTGCCGGCGGCGGATGGGCGGAAGGTTACATCAGCACGATATCGTACTGCTCCTGGCTCAGATTCGACTCGACCTGCAGCGACACCGGCTTGCCGATGAAGTCGATCAGCATCGCCAGATGCTGCGACTCTTCATCGAGGAACAGGTCGATCACCTGCTGCGCGGCGATCACGCGGAACTCGCGCGGGTTGAACTGCCGCGATTCGCGCAGGATCTCGCGCAGGATGTCGTAGCACACGGTGCGCGACGTTTTCACCTGGCCCTTGCCCTGGCAGGTCGGGCACGGTTCGCACAGCACGTGCGCGAGCGATTCGCGCGTGCGCTTGCGCGTCATCTCGACGAGCCCGAGTTGCGAGAAGCCGTTCACCGTCACGCGCGTGCGGTCGCGCGAGAGCGCCTTCTTCAGCTCGGACAGCACCGCGTCGCGATGCTCGGCGTTCTCCATGTCGATGAAGTCGATGATGATGATCCCGCCGAGGTTGCGCAGCCGCAGTTGCCGCGCGATCGTGTGCGCGGCCTCGAGGTTGGTCTTGAAGATCGTGTCGTCGAAGTTGCGCGCACCGACATAGCCGCCCGTGTTCACGTCGATCGTCGTCATCGCCTCGGTCTGGTCGATCATCAGGTAACCGCCCGATTTGAGGTCGACGCGGCGCGACAGCGCGCGCTGGATCTCCGTCTCGATGTTGTACAGGTCGAACAGCGGCCGCTCGCCCGTGTAGTGATGCAGCTTCGGGCTCACGGCCGGCGTGAACTCGCCCGCGAACTCCGCGAGACGTGTGTACGTCTCGCGCGAATCGACCTGGATGCGCGTCGTGTCGTCGTTCGCGAAATCGCGCAGCACGCGCTGCGCGAGATCGAGATCCTGGTACAGCAGGCTTGTCGCCGGCAGCCGCTGCGCCTGCGCGACGATCGTCGCCCACGTCTTGCGCAGGTACGTGACGTCGCCGGCCAACTCGTCGGAGGTGGCGTCCTCGGCGATCGTCCGCACGATGTAGCCGCCTTTCTCGTCCGGCGGGATCACGGCGGTCAGCCGCGCGCGCACGGCCTCGCGCTCGGCCTCGCTTTCGATCTTCTGCGAGATGCCGATATGCGGTTCCTGCGGCAGGTAGACGAGCGTGCGGCCCGCGATACTGACCTGCGTCGACAGCCGCGCGCCTTTCGTGCCGATCGGATCCTTGATCACCTGGACCATCAGCGTCTGGCCTTCGAACACGATCTTCTCGATCGGCTGGTGCGGCGCGCCCGACTGCGGCTCGCCCGCGAGGCGCGGATGCCAGATGTCGGCGACGTGCAGGAACGCCGCGCGCTCGAGGCCGATGTCGATGAACGCCGACTGCATGCCGGGCAGCACGCGCACGACCTTGCCGAGATAGATGTTGCCGACCCGCCCGCGCGACAGCGTGCGCTCGACGTGAAGCTCCTGCACCGCGCCTTGCTGGACGAGTGCGACGCGCGTTTCCTGCGGCGTGAGGTTGATCAGGATTTCTTCGTTCATGGTGCGGTTCAGAAGGCGACGCGTGCGGTACGCAGCAGCGCGGCAGTCTCAAAAAGGGGCAGACCCATGATACCTGAATGGGATCCGTCGATTCGCTCGATGAATTCGGCCGCGCGGCCCTGGATCGCGTACGCGCCGGCCTTGCCGAACGGCTCGCCGGTTTCGACGTAGCGCACGTATGCGTCGCGCGACGCGGCCGCGAAGCGCACCGACGAGCGCGACAGCGCGGGCGGCAGCAGCTCGCCGCTGGCGTCGATCACGGCGACGGCGGTCAGCACCGCGTGTTCGCGGCCGGCGAGGCGAGTGAGCATCGCGAGCGCATCGTCGGCGTCGGCCGGCTTGCCGAGGATCGCGCCGTCGATCGTCACGGTCGTATCGGCCACCAGCACCGGCGCGGCCGGCTTGCCGCTCGCGACGAGGCGGGCACGCGCGGCCTCGGCCTTCGCGACGGTCACGCGCCGCACGTACGCGTCGGCGGCTTCGCCGGGCAGTTCGGCCTCGAGCGCCTCGGCGTCCTCGTCGGGGCGCGGCAGCAGCAGCTCGAAGCGTACGCCGATCTGCTGCAGCAGCTCCTGGCGGCGCGGGCTTTGCGAAGCGAGGTAAAGCGTCTGGAAAAGCGGGGTCGGGAAAAGCGCGGGGGACGTGCTGGACGGCATGGTGTCGTTATCTCGTTGAGCGCGCGCGGCGCGCGTCTCGAGGACGACACGTCATGCGCGGTGGTAGGGGTGATTCTGCGTGATGCTCCACGCCCGGTAAAGCTGTTCAGCGAGCAGCACGCGCACCATGCCATGCGGCAGCGTCATGCTCGAGATGCGCAGCAGCACGTCGGCGCGCGCTTTCAGTTCCGGATCGAGCCCGTCGGCGCCGCCGATCACGAACGCGACGTCGCGGCCGTCCTGCTGCCAGCCGGGCAGCGCCTGCGCGAGCTGCATCGTGGTCCAGTCGCGGCCGCGCTCGTCGAGCGCGACGAGGCGCGCGCCCTTCGGCAGCGCGGCCTCGATCTTCTGCCGCTCGGCCGCCATCACGCTTTCGGCGCTGCGACCGCCCGAACGCAGTTCGGGCTTGATTTCGCGCAACTCGATGCGCAGCTCGGGCGGCATCCGCTTCGTGTATTCGTCGAAGCCGGAGGCGATCCAGCCCGGCATCTTGTGGCCGACCGCGAGGATGAAAAGCTTCATCGGGACACGCGTGGCGGCTTAACGGCGGCGGGCGGCCGTCTTGCGCGCCGGGCGTGCGGGCGCTTCTTCCTCTTCCTCGTCGTCTTCGCTCGCCGTCGCGAAGCCGTTGCCCTTGCCGCCGCCGAGCTTCATCCGCACGGGCTTGTCGCCCCAGATTTCCTCGAGGTTGTAGTACTGGCGCAGCGCCGGTTGCAGGATGTGCACGACCGCGTCGCCGCAGTCGACCAGCACCCATTCGCCGGTGTCCTCGCCTTCGGAGCTGACGACGTCGCCGCCGGCTTCCTTGACCTTGTCGCGCACGTTCGACGCGAGCGCCTTGGTCTGGCGGTTGGAGGTGCCCGATGCGACGACCACGCGGTCGAACAGTTCGGTCAGGTGGCTGGTGTTGAACACCTTGATGTCTTGCGCCTTGACGTCTTCGAGGGCGTCGACGATCACGCGCTGCAGTTTGCGAATATCCATGGATTCAGGAATGGTAGAGGCGATGTTGAAGAATATAGGCCCATACGGCGGCCGGCACATGTTCGGCCGACGCGTCGGGCATTTGCGCATGGCGTGCGATGCATTCGCGCAGGTGCGCGCGGATGTCGGTCGCGGCGATGTCGAACGAAAGGGTCGTATCGATCAGCAGGCGGCCTGCCGGCGTGGCCTTCAGCACGTCGGCGCCGGCCTGCCGCGCGGTGATTTCCCGCGCGACGTCCGGCGGCGCCGCGCCGAGCTCGAAGCCCGGGCGCGTCGACACGCCGATGTGCGCGTAGTCGAACAGCGTGCGCCAGTCGCGCCACGTATCGAGGCGCACGAGCTGGTCCGCGCCGATCAGCAGCGACAGCGACGCATCCGGGCCGATCCGCTCGCGCCAGCGCGCGAGCGTCTCGACCGTGTAGGTCGGGCCGGTGTGCTCGATCTCGTCGGTAGCGACCGTTACGGTCACGCCCGGCACGGACAGCGTGCCGGCGGCCGCGCGCGTCATCGCGAGCCGGTGCTCGGCGGCCGACACGTCGCGCTTCTGGTACGGCTGCCCGGCGGGCAGCAATACGAGTTCGGTCAGGTCGAGCAGCTCGGCGAACCGGCGCGCGAGCGCGAGATGGCCATCGTGGATCGGGTCGAAGGTGCCGCCCAGCAAGCCGATACGGCGCGGCAGCGGGGCGGGGCGGGCGGTGGTGTCCAGAAACGCGTCCTTTCGTTGGGGCAGCGGGGGGCGCGGGCTCAGACCCAGTCGCGCGGCACGAGGAAGTCGCTATACAGCCGCGCTTCCGCCGAACCCGGCTCGGGTTGCCAGTTGTAGCGCCAGTTCGCGACCGGCGGCATCGACATCAGGATCGACTCGGTCCGGCCGCCGCTTTGCAGGCCGAACAGCGTACCGCGGTCGAACACCAGGTTGAATTCGACGTAGCGGCCGCGGCGGTAGGCCTGGAAGTCGCGCTCGCGCTCGCCGTACGGCAGCCCGGCGCGGCGCTCGACGATCGGCAGGTAAGCGTGCAGGAACGCATCGCCGACGCTTTGCATCAGGTCAAACGAGCGTTCGAAACCGGGCTCCGAGAAATCGTCGAAGAAGATCCCGCCGATGCCGCGCGTCTCGTTGCGGTGCTTCAGGAAGAAGTATTCGTCGCACCACTGCTTGAAGCGCGGGTAGAGCTCGATGCCGAACGGGTCGAGCGCATCCTTGCAGGTCTGGTGGAAATGCCGCGCGTCGTCCTCGAAACCGTAAACCGGGGTCAGGTCCATGCCGCCGCCGAACCAGAACACCGGCGCTTCGCCGGGTTTCGTCGCGATCAGCATCCGCACGTTCATGTGCACGGTCGGGCAGTACGGATTGCGCGGGTGCAAAACGAGCGACACGCCGAGCGCCTCGAAGCCGCGGCCCGCGAGCTGCGGGCGCGCCGCGCTCGCCGACGGCGGCAGCGCGTCGCCCGCCACGTCGGAAAAGCCGATTCCCGCGCGTTCGAACACGCGGCCGCCTTCGAGAATCCGCGTGCAGCCGCCGCCGCGCAGGCGTTCGGCCGGCCCGCGCTGCCACGTGTCGGTCGCGAGCGGCGTGCCGTCGAGCGCGCCGAGCGCGTCGGCGATCCGTGTCTGCAGGCCCTGGAGGTACGTGCGCACACGCGCCACGTCGTAGGTCGAATCGGTCATGTCTGGACTGGCTGCCCCCGCCTGACGCGGGGGCCGTAAAAAAAGCGTCTGCCGGGCATTCTATCGAACCCCGGCAGAGGGGCCGCCGCCGCGCGGGCGCGGGGCGGCGATGGCGACGTCACGCGCTCTTGCGGTTGAGCGCGCGGAAGCCGATGTCGCGGCGGTACTGCATGCCTTCGAAGTTGATCTGGTTGATCGTGTCGTACGCATGCTGCTGCGCTTCGCGCACCGAATCGGCGAGGCCGACCACGCACAGCACGCGGCCGCCGGACGTCACGAGCTTGTCGCCGTCGGCGAGCGTCGTGCCCGCATGGAACGTCACGGCCTGTTCGGTTTCGGCCGGGATCCCGTTGATGCGGTCGCCCTTGCGCGGCGCGTCCGGGTACCCGTGCGCGGCCAGCACGACGCCGAGCGCGGTGCGGCGATCCCAGTCGAGCTCGACCGTGTCGAGCGTGCCCGCGATCGCCTGTTCGACGACCTTCGAGAAATCGCTCTTCAGGCGCGCCATGATCGGCTGCGTTTCCGGGTCGCCCATCCGGCAGTTGAACTCGAGCGTGCGCGGATTGCCGTCCTTGTCGATCATCAGGCCCGCGTACAGGAAGCCGGTGAAGCGGATGCCGTCCTTCTCCATCCCGCGCACGGTCGGCATGATGATCTCGCGCATCACGCGTGCGTGCATCTGCGGCGTGACGATCGGCGCGGGCGAATACGCGCCCATGCCGCCGGTGTTCGGGCCGCGATCCTCGTCGAGCAGGCGCTTGTGGTCCTGGCTGGAAGCCAGTGCCAGCGCGTGCTTGCCGTCGACCATCACGATGAAGCTGGCTTCCTCGCCATCGAGGAATTCCTCGATCACGACGCGCGCGCCGGCATCGCCGAGCTTGTTGCCCGACAGCATCATGTCGACGGCCGCATGCGCCTCTTCGAGCGTCATCGCGACGACGACGCCCTTGCCGGCCGCGAGGCCGTCGGCCTTCACGACGATCGGCGCGCCCTTCGCGTCGAGATACGCGTGGGCGGCGGCCGCATCGGAGAAGGTTTCGTAGTCGGCGGTCGGAATGTTGTGGCGCTTCATGAACGCCTTCGCGAAATCCTTCGAGCTTTCGAGCTGCGCGGCTTCGCGGGTCGGGCCGAACACCTTCAGGCCGCGTGCGCGGAACAGGTTGACGATGCCGGCCGCGAGCGGCGCTTCCGGCCCGACGAGCGTGAACGCGACGCCTTCGCGTTCCGCGAAATCGGCGAGTTCGTCGAGCGACGTGATGTCGACGTTCTTCAGACGCTCGTCCTGCGCCGTGCCGCCATTGCCGGGCGCGACGTAGACCATCTGGACGCGTGGCGACTGCGCGAGCTTCCACGCCAGTGCATGTTCGCGGCCGCCGGAACCGACGACGAGTAGTTTCATGGGATTCCCCGCAGACTAGAAAACAGGGCGGCCGGCACGCTCAGGCGCGCCGGCCGCGGAATCGGTCGGGCCGCCGCCGCGACAGGTGCGCGGCGGCCGGCATCTCATTCCTCGACGATGACGGCGTTCGTATACACGTCCTGCACGTCGTCGAGGTTCTCGAGCGCGTCCAGGAGCTTCTGCATCTTCGCCGCGTCGTCGCCGGTGAATTCGACTTCGTTCTGCGGCTTCATCGTCACTTCGGCGAGTTCGGCCTTGAAGCCGGCGGCTTCGAGCGCGTCCTTCACCGCCGAGAATGCCTGCCAGTCGCACAGCACCTCGATCGAACCGTCGTCGTTCGTGTTCACGTCGTTCGCACCGGCTTCGAGCGCGGCTTCCATCAGCGCGTCTTCCGACGTGCCGGGCGCGAACAGGAACTGGCCGACGTGATCGAACATGAACGCGACCGAGCCGTCGGTGCCCATGTTGCCGCCGAACTTCGAGAATGCGTGGCGCACTTCCGCGACCGTGCGGGTGCGGTTGTCGGTCAGCGTGTCGACGATGATCGCCGCGCCGCTGATGCCGTAGCCTTCGTACCGGATTTCTTCGTAGTTCGCGCCGTCCGCGCCGCCGACGCCGCGATCGATCGCGCGCTTGACGTTGTCCTTCGGCATGTTCGCGTCGGCTGCCTTGTCGACCGCGAGACGCAGGCGCGGGTTCGAGTTGACGTCGCCGCCGCCGAGGCGCGCCGCGACCTGGATTTCCTTGATCAGGCGGGTCCAGATCTTGCCGCGCTTCGCGTCGGCCGCAGCCTTCTTATGCTTGATGTTGGCCCATTTCGAATGACCAGCCATACCTTTCTCCGTGCCCGGGCGCGCAGCGCGGGCGATTGTTTCAGTGTGTCGTTGAATCGGCGGCCGTTTCGGCGGGCATGAAGCCGCGGGGCCGCGCGTGTCGAGTGGATCGTGATTTTATCACGCGGCGAACCGCCGGTTCGGGGCCGCCGCGCATGGCCGAACGGCCGGGGCGGCCGTCGCGGCGCGCCGGGCCGCGCGGCAGGCGGCGCCGGCGAGTCAGTTCTTGGTGCCGAACAGGCGGTCGCCCGCGTCGCCCAGGCCCGGCACGATGTACGCGTGCTCGTTCAGGTGCGAGTCGAGCGACGCGACGAACAGCTTCACGTCCGGGTGCGCGTCCTGGAACACCTGCACGCCCTCGGGCGCGGCGACCAGCGCGACGAACATGATGTTCGCGGCCGGCACGTTGCGGCGCTTGAGCACGTCGACCGCGTGCACGGCCGAATAGCCGGTCGCGACCATCGGGTCGCACAGGATGAAGATGCGGTCTTCCAGGTCAGGCAGGCGCACCAGGTATTCGACCGGGCGGTGGTCGTCGGCGCGGTACACGCCGATGTGGCCGACGCGCGCGGACGGCACCAGGTCGAGCAGGCCGTCCGACATCCCGATGCCCGCGCGCAGCACGGGCACGATCGCGAGCTTCTTGCCCGCGATCACCGGCGCGTCGACCGCCACCAGCGGGGTTTCGACCCGCTTGGTCGTGATCGGCAGGTTGCGGGTGATCTCGTAGCCCATCAGCAGCGTGATCTCGCGCAGCAGTTCGCGGAACGTGCGCGTGGACGTGTCCTTGTCGCGCATGTGCGTGAGCTTGTGCTGGATCAGCGGGTGATCGGTGATGAAGAGGTTCGGGAAACGGCTGTCCTGTTTCATGACGGGGTGCCTTGGCGGCAAAAGGGGATCGGGGGCGGCGGCGGGCACGGGCCGGCCGTCGCTTATGGCCGCAATTTTACCAAGGCGCGCCGCGCGATCCGGATATTATCGACGTCTCACGACAATCCGCGTGCCGCGCACGCCCGTTCGCCCGCCCGTCGGCGGCCACACGGGGCCGCGCCGGCACGCGCGCCACCAGGGAAGCGACGATGGATCTCGGCATTGAAGGAAAGACCGCGCTCGTATGCGCGGCCAGCAAGGGCCTCGGGCGCGGCTGCGCGGAAGCGCTGGCCGCGGAGGGCGTGAACCTCGTGATCGTCGCGCGTACGCGCGACACGCTGGAGGAAACCGCGGAAGAGATCCGGGCCGGCGCGAACGTGTTGGTCACGGCGGTCGCCTGCGACATCACGACGCCGGACGGCCGCGCGGCCGCGCTCGCCGCGTGCCCGCAGCCGGACATTCTGGTGACGAATGCCGGCGGCCCGCCGCCCGGCGACTTCCGCGACTTCTCGCACGACGACTGGATCCGTGCGCTCGAGTCGAACATGCTGACGCCGATCGAGCTGATCCGCGCGACCGTCGACGGGATGATCGGCCGCGGCTTCGGCCGGATCGTCAACATCACGAGTTCGGCCGTGAAGGCGCCGATCGACGTGCTGGCGCTGTCGAACGGTGCGCGCTCGGGGCTGACCGGCTTCGTCGCGGGGCTGTCGCGCAAGGTCGCGGGGCAGGGCGTGACGATCAACAACCTGCTGCCGGGGCTGTTCGACACCGACCGGATCGCGACGACGCTCGCCGCGTCGGCGCAGGCGCAGGGCGTGACGGTCGACGAGATGCGTGCGCGTCGCACCAGGGACATTCCGGCCGGGCGCCTCGGCACCCGCGCCGAGTTCGGCGCGGCCTGCGCGTTCCTGTGCAGCGTGCACGCCGGCTACATCACCGGGCAGAACTGGCTGCTCGACGGCGGCGCGTATCCGGGTACGTTCTGACCCGCGCTTTTCGATTCACGACGACAACAACCGAACGACGAAGGAACTGGAGATGAGCAAACCCCGCATCGCACTGATTGCGCACGACGCGAAGAAGGACGAGATCGTCGCGCTCGCGGGCCAGTATCGCGAGACGCTCGCGCAATGCCGGCTGGTCGCGACCGGCACGACGGGCGGCCGTATCGCCGCCGCGCACGGGCTCGAGGTCGAGCGCAAGCTGTCGGGGCCGCTCGGCGGCGACCTGCAGATCGGCGCGGAGCTCGCCGACGGCCGCGTCGACATCGTCGTGTTCCTGCGCGACCCGATGACCGCGCAGCCGCACGATCCCGACATCACCGCGCTGGTGCGCGCGTGCGACGTGCACGACGTGCCGGTGGCGACCAACGTCGCGACCGCGCGGATGCTGCTCGACGATCTGGCGCGGAACATGCAGGACGTTTGCTAGGCGCGGGCCGCGTCCGATTGTCCCTGCCGGTGGCAGGGCCATGCACGGACGGCGGCGACGCGCGAGAATCGTGCGTCGCCACGCGCGCCTGCCGGCTCCTGCACGAATCGGTGCGACGCGCGCATCGGCGCCCCGGGTTTTCCTGACTGACAGACAGAAGAGGAGCAAAACGATGCCGAAAGCAATCCGATACGACCAGCCGGGCGGCCCGGACGTGATGAAGTGGGTCGATGTCGAGGTCGGCGCGCCGAAGGCGGGCGAAGTCCGCATCCGGCAACACGCCATTGGGCTCAACTACATCGACGTGTATTTCCGCACGGGCCTGTATCCGCAGCCGCTGCCCGGCGGCCTCGGGATGGAGGCGGCGGGCGAGGTGACGGCCGTCGGCGACGGCGTGACCGCGTTCAAGGCCGGCGACCGTGTCGCCTATGTCGGCCAGCCGCCCGGCGCGTATGCGCAGGAGCGCGTGATGCCGGCCGAGCGCATCGTGAAGCTGCCGGACGGCATCGGCTACGACGACGCGGCGTCGGTGATGCTGCAGGGCCTGACCGCCCATTACCTGCTACGCCGCACGTACCCGGTGAAGGCCGGCGACACGATCCTGATCCATGCGGCGGCCGGCGGCGTCGGCTTGCTCGTATGCCAGTGGGCGAAGGCGCTCGGCGCGACCGTGATCGGCACGGTCGGCTCCGACGAAAAGGCCGAACTCGCGAAGGCGCACGGCTGCGACCACCCGATCGTCTACACGCGCGAGAATTTCACGCAGCGCGTGAAGGCAATCACGAACGGCGCGGGCGTGCCGGTCGTCTACGATTCGATCGGCAAGGACACCTACATCGGCTCGCTCGACTGCCTTGCGCCGCTCGGCTACTTCGTCAGCTTCGGCAATGCGTCGGGCCCGCTGCCGCCGATCGACTCGAAGGAATTCTCGTCGCGCGGCTCGCTGTTCTTCACGCGGCCGACGCTGTTCTCGTACATCGCGAAGCGCGCCGATCTCGAGGCCGCGGCCGCCGAGCTGTTCGACGTGATCCTGTCGGGGAAGGTGAAGACGAGCATCAACCAGCGCTACCCGCTCGCCGAAGTCGGCCGCGCGCATGCCGATCTGGAAGCACGCAAGACCACCGGCTCGACGATCCTCGTTCCCTGACCCGTCCCCGCATGCCGGCGCGACGCCGGCATGCGCCTGTTGCGGGCGGCGCCCCGGCGCCGTCCGTCCCGCCTCGATTCGCATCCGTCCCGCCCCGCGCGTTTACGCGTTTTTTACACCCGCCCCGATAC
>NZ_JACCQA010000071.1:0-13828 GCF_015712215.1 Burkholderia sp. 9779_493 | reverse complement strand
GGTGGGAGAGCCGTGCCCGTTTGCGGTGTGGACGACGGGGAAGGGCCGCCGTGGATTGGCGGGGTGTCGTCGTTTCGATCGCCTGCCGGTCATGCCTGATGCCGATGGGGGTAGGCTTTTCACGGCCGCGCCCCCGGCCGCGATCCGCCGCCATGATGGCGACGGTCCCCCTTGAATTGTCGCGTCGTCGCGCGGCGACGACCCTCGACGACGCTGTTCAGGCTGCTGCCGGCTGAGGAACCGAGTCCTGCCGATCCCCGCCCAGGATATCGACGAGACTGGTCAGCATCCGCGCCAATTCACCCGTCATCAGCGTGAAGTCGGAGTCGAAGCGCTCGTCGTCGTTCTGCGCGGTGGGGTCCGCCGCCTCCTTGATCACGTCGAGCGGCGTGACCCGCTTGATCGTCAGCGACGGAGTCAGCACGAACGAGATCCGGTCGTCCCAGGTCATCGCGAGGCGCATGCATTGTTTGCCGGCTTCGATGTGCCGGCGCATGTCGTTCGCTTCCAGCGCGTGGCCGACGTAGCGTACGGTGGCGCCGCCTTCGCCGCTCGAGCGCAACTCGGCGTCCTGGTCGACGGTGAATCCGCCCGGCGCGTCGCCGGACAGCAGCCAGTCCGTCATCGCGGCGACCGGCGAGCGCGCCACCTGAACGCCGGCGAGCGGCAATCCGTCGATCGATTTGACGAGCAGGCTGCGAACGTCGTCGGCGAGCGCCTGGGCCGCCGCATCGATGACGAGCCAGCCGTTCGCCGTATCGATCCACACGCGGGTATCGCGGCGAATGCTGAACGCGCGCGGCAGCAGTTCGTCGGTCACCTGTTCCTTGAGTTCGCGCAGTTGTTTCCGGCCGACCTTGAAGCCCTGTTGCTCTTCGAGTTCGAGCGCACGGGCCTTGGTGACCTGATTGACGACCGACGCCGGCAGCAGTTTCTTTTCGGCACGAAACACCAGCAGCATCTGCCGGTTGATCGAATACACGAGCGCGCCGTCGTCACGCGGCGACGCCCAGCCAACGCGCTGCATTTCGACGCTGCTGCCCGGCTGGAATGCGTGAGGCGCGAGCCATTTTTCCATCTGGTCGGCAGTAACGGCCCAGGGCGCGGGAAGACGGTGAAGCTGGAGATTCTTGAACCACATAGGCGTACGGGCAAAGCGCGTCATTCTATCTGACGGGGGCGATTGCCGGTCAGTGGCGGAGATTCGACGTCAATGTCGAGGGGACTTGTCCGCTAGCGCGAATGGGGGCCGACCGTTTAGGATCGGCATTCGGCATTCGGCATTCGGCATCAGCGCGGCGCCGCACGGCAACCGACGACAAAGAGAGCATCGACGGTTGCATCAAGATTGATACCAATGGAAACCATTCCAACAACAAGGAAGGAAAAACCATGATGACTTCCGGCGACGGCCTGACCAGCCCTGCGCGGCTCCTGCGACTCGCGTCATGGGTGATCGCGATCATCTTCGCCGTCTTTCTGAACATGCTCGGCAGTCTCGTGATTCGCGACATGGCGTTCGCGCCTCGGGGTGGTCCGCCGGTCATCGAGCAATTCGCCGACGCTCCGTTAAAAGCGCGGCTGGACGCGGCGCGGCGTCAGTTGCGGGCGCAGCGCGATGCGCTCGCCGAGAAGGTCGACACGATGGAAGTGGCGCGCGGCCGTGCCGCGAAGGCGTACGCGGCCGAAAAGGAAAGTTTCCGCAACTGGCTGGCCACTCGCGCGGTGACGGGAGACGGTGCGAGGGACTCGGACATCGTGGCGAGAACGCGCAAGCTGGATACGCTGCAGGCAGTGGTCGTCAACTGGCAGCATCAGATCGATGCGATCGGCGACCAGCAACGGGCGCTGGCATCGCAGCAGACGCAAGTCGACACGCAAATCGCCGAAGCGGACACAGCAGCCGAACGGCGCTTCGACGACGCGACCCGGCGCTACGAGATGCAGGTGTTCGGGCTGCGGCTGGCGCTGACGTTGCCGATACTGCTGATCGCGACCTGGCTGTTCATCCGCTACCGCAACGCGCGCTACTGGCCGTTCGTGTACGGTTTCGGCCTGTTTGCGCTGAGCGCGTTTTTCATTGAACTGGTGCCGTACCTGCCGAATTTCGGCGGCTATGTCCGGGTCCTCGTCGGCATCGTGCTCACGGTATTCGCCGGTCTTTACATGATGAAGGCGTTTCAGCGCTATGCCGAGCGCAAACGGCTCGAATTGCAGCAGGATCAGGGCGAACGCGCGCGCACGATCGGATACGAAAAAGCCGTCCGGTCGCTCGAAAAAAAGCGCTGCCCGTCATGCGACAAACAATGGAGTCTCGGTGGCAACGACTCCACGTTCTGCGTCCATTGCGGCTTGAGGCTTTTCAATGTGTGCGAATGCGGTGGCCGGAATTTCTTCTTCTTTCCGCATTGCCATCAATGCGGTGTTGCGCAGGGAAACGAATCGCCGGTGTCGTTCGACTGACGGTCGGCGTGTCCGCACTGGCAGCGTACGGCGGTCGTGAACGCGTCAGTCGGGTGCCTCACGCGATGACGCGCGGCGGCGTCGACGACTCCGCGAGCTGAAACAGGCAATCCCCGCGCCGCACCTGCGCCGGCACGCGCTTGCACACCACCTCGCCGTCGCCGTTGAACCGGTGCAGCACCGGTTCGCGCAACGGCGTATCGGGGAAATGCACCCACGCGGCCGGCTGCCCGGCCTTCACCTGGTCGCCGAGCTCGACGAGCGGCTCGTACAGCCCACGCTCGTACGCATAGACGAAATGGCGATCGCCGTCGACGCGCATGAAGCGCGTGACGGTCGGCGGCGCGTCGGGCACGAGCGCGCCGTGCAGCAACCCGATATAGCCGAGGTAATGCAGCAGTCCGTGGCGACCGAGCCGGATCAGCGACGGATCGGCCATCCCGGCGCCGCCGAGTTCGGTGACGATCGAGATCGCGCCTTGCCGGCGCGCGGCCGACGCCGAATGCACGGGATTCGGCGCGTGCAGCAATGCATTGTGCAATCCGAACGCGACCAGCAGCCCGTTGAGCTTCTCGGCTTCGTCGGCGTCGAGCGGATCGATCGCGAGCATGTTGCCGCCCTGGTACAGCAGCGAGCTGCCGCCCGAATGCAGGTCGACCAGATACTGCGCGCGCGACAGCAGCGCGTGCTCGATGTAGTGGGCGATCATCTGCGTCGGCGTGCCGGTCGGGTCGCCGGGAAAGCTGCGGTTCAGGTTGCCTTCGTCGAGCGGCGACACGCGCAGGCCCGCATCCGCCGCCGGGAAATTCGCCATCGGCAGCAGGATCAACTGCCCGCGGACCATGTCGGGTTCGATCTCGCGCATCAGTTGCGACACGATGATCTGGCCTTCGTACTCGTCGCCGTGGTTGCCGGCCATCACGAGCGCGACCGGGCCGTCGCCGTTGCGGATCGACGCGATCGGGATCGGCAGCCAGCCGTATGCGGAACGGTGCACGGAGTGCGGCAGCCGCAGGTAGCCCGCGTGCTTGCCTTGCGCGTCGAGATCGATTTCGCAGTGAATGGGGTTTCGAGCAGGGGAGGAAGTCATGGCAGCGTCGTTCGATGAACGGAATCTGCCATCTTATAGGGGAAACCGGCGCCGCGCGGCGCGGCGGGCGGGATCGGCCAGGCAGCGCGTGACCGCGGACGGGCGCACGGCCGTGTCTTGCCGGGACCATACGCGGGCGCGCGCGATGTTGCAGCGATGAAGCCATGCCGGCGCGCCGGCCGGCTGCATTGACGTGCCGGCTCTCGCGCCAGCCCGTGTCGTGACAGGGCCGGCGCGCGCGACGCGCTTACCGGCCGGATGTTTCAGCTTCGAGACGTCCTTCTTCCCACAGTGCCCAGAAACGGCTGCCGGCGCGATACGGATTCGCGCGTCGCGCGGCGTGATCGGCGACGCCCTGACGAAACGCGCCGTACAGCGTGAGCGGCGGATTGTCGATGCAGGCGGCTTCGCGCGCGGCCGGCATCCGGCGCTCGGACACGAGCCGGCGGATCAGCGATGCGCCGTCGATCACGGCCTGTTCGTCGATGATTTCGGTTCGTGCGAGCACGTCGACGGTATTCATGTTGGGCTCCCTGAAACGTTCTTTCCCCATCAAGGAGCAATAAGAGTGCCAGCCGCGAAATGCCGTGCCCGGCCTCGATCGTGCGGGCTTCTGCAGTCATCTTGCGGCGCGTCGGATGGCGATGTTACGGAACACGTCACGTGACACGCGAACGCACGGCGTCATGTGCGGACCGGCAAAGCGTTTCGGAATTGAATCGTCGGGAGAACGCAGCGGGCACGGAAAGTTGATGCGCGGCGTGCGCGTCACGGGCTCAGCTTGCGGTGGCCGGCGCCATGCGGCGGCTGCCGCTCGAATAGAAACAGTAGATGCCCTTGCCGGCCGACTTCGCGTCGTACAGCGCGCTGTCGGCTTGCCGGATCAGTTCGTCGGGCGAGCCGTGCCCGTCGTCGAGCGCGATGCCGATGCTGATGCCGATGCAGACGGTCTCGCCGTTCGACAACCCATACGGCGCCGAAATCTGCCGGATGATCCGCGCGGCGAGGATCGAGCACGCGTGCATCGTCGTGTCGTCGATCGCGACGACGAATTCGTCGCCGCCGATGCGAGCCGCGAGCTCGCCCGGCGGCAGCGTCTTGCCGAGCCGTTCGGCGACCTGCGTGAGCACTTCGTCGCCGGCCTGGTGGCCGAAGCGGTCGTTGATCGACTTGAAGCCGTCGAGGTCGAGATACATGATGGCGAACGCCGGGCTCGGCAGCCGCGGCCGGCGCGCGAGCATCCGCTTGAGCGCCGCGTGCAGCTCGTGGCGATTCGGCAAACCGGTCAGCGCGTCGTGCCGCGCGAGGTGCCGAATGTGCTGCTCGGTCTGGCGGCGCGCGGTGACGTCCTCGACGATGATCACCGCGTTGCCGTCCGGCACGCGGTGGCGCGTCAGTTCGAGCTGGCGGCCGTCGGCGAGCGCGATGTCCAACGGCGCGGGCTCGTTGCGGCTCAGCCAGCTGTCGCATTGCGCGGCGAGGCCGATGCCGCCGGGATCGGTCGCGGCGTTCGCGCCGAGTGCGGCGACCACGGCCGGCAGCGGCGTATCGAGCATGATCTCGCGCGGCGAGCCGAACAGTTGCGCGGTGCGCCGGTTCGCGACGATCACGCGGCTGTCGCCATCGATCATGCACAGGCCGTGCGGCATGTAGGTGAGGGCGGCGTCGAAGCGCGCGACCAGTTCGGCGTTGCGCTGGCGCGCGGCGATCAGCGCGACGAGCACGCGGTAGTGGCGCTGCACGACCGTGCGCATCGCCGCGAGATAGATCGCGAGCGGCGGCACCAGCAGCCATGCGCCCGCCCGCGGGGCCAGCAGCGCACCGACGCCGATCGGCAGCACGCCGAGCAGGACCTGCGTCATCGCGAGCCGCGGCAGCGCCGAATTGCGCGACGCGATCCCGCCGAACACGCCGCCCGCGACCATCACCGACAGCGTGCCCAGCTCGACGTCGGCCGCCTGCACGCAGCCCATCACGCCGAGGCCGAGCACGAAGCACGCGACGAGCGACACCGGCGCATAGCGCCTCGCCCAGTATTCGGCGCGATCGTCGCCGGCGTTGCGCCGCACCGTGTAGGCCCGTGCGATCGACAGGCGCGCGATGAGCAGGCCGACGTCGACGACGAGCCACGCGAGGCACCACAGCTGCTGCAGCCGGATCAGCGCGACGGCCGCGACGAAGCCGCTCGCGAGCCCGGACAGCGCCATCGGGCGCACGTCCTCGAACAGCGTGACGAGCATCGACGGACGCAGCGCGGCCGTCACGCGGTGGTTGCCGGAGGGGGGAGTGGCGAGAACGGAGTTCAGGAGAGACGCCCTGACTGCCATGGTCGTTGACCTCGACACGATGTCGGGATGGCTGGCGACGCCCGCACGGCACGTGGCGGACGCCCGGCCGAGCCGGATGCGCACGACATTACCATGAAAAACCGGCGGCGCGGGCCGCCCGACGGCGCCGCGCACCGCTTCGCGCGGTAGTCGTAAACCACGGTTGCGAGAGGCTTGCGGATTCGGCGGCGCGAAGGCAGCATCGTTGCGAACGGAACGATGTGCGGCGACCGGCAGGAGACGGGGGCAGCCTGCGTGGCGGCCGCCGGCCGCACGCGCACGGCCGGCGATTCGCGCCCGCGACCGCCCGCCGCAGCCCGGCTGAATCCCGTTATAAGAAATCCAATAAGTATTTCATGCGAGAAATACTATAGGCGATATATCAAAAACAATGCCAGAATGCGCGCCGCTCCGAACGCCGCGACACCCGATCGCCGTCCGAGCCGCATCAGGAGGTTCCCCCCAATGAAAAACCACGGCCTGTCACGGCGGGGTTTTCTGAAAGCCAGCGTGCTGGCGGGCGTCGCGGTGTATGTCGCGCCCATCGGCAGCCGCGCGTTCGCGGCGCTCTTCGAAGAAAAACTCCTCACCCCCGTCAAGTGGGATAGCGTCACCGGCATCCCCCAATTCCGCATCGACGGCATCGCGAAGGTCACGGGCTCGAAAGTGTTCGCCCGCGACGTGCGCGCCGCCGACATGCCGCACTGGCCGCAGCAGCAGTCGCACGCGCTGATCCTGCGCGTCACGCAGGCCGACCGCACGTACGAAGGTTTCGACCTGTCGCTGCTCGGCGACGAGCTGAAGCCGGACCGCGTGGTCACGGCCGACGATCTCGCGCGCGACGGCGTCGCGTTCCCGCCGTTCTACGGCGACGACATGCTGTTGCCGGCCGGCAAGACGCCCGCGTATCTCGGCCATGCGGTCGCGATCCTGATCTATCACGACTTCGCGCGCTTCCGCTTCGCGAAGAACGCGCTGAAGTTCCGCGACGACGTGATCCGCTACGGCGCGGTCACGGGCCCGCTCGAGCGCGATCCGTGGGGCACCTTCCGCTACGTGCGCGTGGGCGGCAAGACGGCCTATGACGACGACGTCTATTCGAGCCTGAAGGACGCGCCGATCTTCCCGAGCATGATGCGCAAGCACCTGCCGGTCTGGCCGGACGGCAAGGAGCATGGCAAGCTCGACGAGCAGGGCATGTTCCTCGCCGGGCAGATCGCCAGCGAGCTCGACCATCCGTCGGCCGACTGGCTCGTGTTCGACCGCGAATACAACACGCAGTCGGTCGATACGGCCGCGCTCGAACCCGACAACGCGAACTGCTGGTACGACGCCGCGACGCAATCGCTGCACCTCGTCGTGCCGACCCAGTCGCCGCTCGAAGTGTCGGAGAACGCGGCCGCGATGGTCGCGAAATGCCGCTTCCCGGTGAAGAAGCTGTTCGTGCACCCGTGCTACACGGTCGGCTACGGCTCGAAAGACCACTTCAACGTGCCGTTCTACGGCCTCGTCTGCGCGCTGTACGCGGACGGCCGCCCGGTGCGTTTCGCGAACGACCGCTACGAGCAGTTCCAGACGTCGCTGAAGCGTCACGCGTTCAAGATGCGTTACCGGATCGCGGTCGACCGCAACACGGGCCTGCTGCAGTCGTTCAAGGGCGACTTCGAGGCGAACGGCGGCGGTCGCTCGAACTTCTCGCCGTCGGTCGCGATGGTCGGCGCCACCGCCGCGCAATCGATCTACTACTTCCCGAAGAGCGACCTGGCGGCCGTCGCGATCGCGTCGCGCGCGATCGACGCCGGCTCCGCACGCGGCTACGGCACGCTGCAGAGCATGGCCGCCACCGAGATGGCGGTCGACGAGATCGCCGCGCAATTGAACATCGACCCGATCGACTTCCGTCTGCGCAACGCGCTGCGTTCGGGGATGAAGAACACGCAGGGCGCGATTCCCGCCGGCGCGCTGCGCGTCGACGAAGTGCTGGAGCGCGCGAAGCAGCATCCGCTGTGGACGCGTCGCGCCGCGCGCAAGGCCGAATTCGAGGCCGCGCATCCGGGCAAGCGCTACGGCGTCGGCTTCGCGTGCGTGCAGAAGGATTTCGGCACGGGCGCGGAAGCGTCGTTCGCGAAGGTCGAATTCGACGAGCACGGCAAGGTGTCGCTGCAGCACACCGCGGCCGAGATCGGCACCGGGATGTCGACGTCGCAGGCCGTCGCGGTCGCGAAATGGCTCGGCCGTCCGGCGACCGACGTGCGCGTGGCCGTGACCGAATGGCCGGACCTGCCGGTCGAGACGAGCGGCGACCCGTACCTGATGTCGCAGGCCGACCAGGACCGCCTGAGCGCGAACCCGCGCTGGTCGCCGGGCTATGCGTCGCCGTCGAGCGCGACGAACTCCGCGTACTACTTCACGCACAGCACGCGCGAAGCCGCGCGCGCCGTGTTCCGCTACGGGCTGTGGCCGGCCGCGATGTCGATCTGGACGCGCGGCCTCGGCGGCGGCCAGGCCGCGCCGTACACGATCCGCATCGAGGATGCACGCTGGGTCGACGGCAAGCTGACCGCCGACGGCCTCGAGCCGCTGACGTTCGAACAGCTCGCGAAGCAGGCGCATGCGCTCGGCCTGCCGACCGGCGCCGTCGTGCACGTGTTCAACCGCTGGCAGTGGACCGATGCGGAATTCGAGGTAGGTGGCGCGGTCGAGCGTCTGCCGATCGACGGGTTGTCGCTGCGGGTCGGCGCGCCGAAGACGGGCGATGATGGTCCGATCCCGGGCACCGCCGCGCCGGCCGGCGCGACCGCGCTGCGCGGCACGCTGCCGCCGACCGCGAACGGCTACCGCGTGCTGGACCGCAAGCGCGTGTTCATCCCGCCGACGAGCCGCAACAACGCGGCCGTCACGTATTACACGGCGGTCGGCACGCTCGTCGAGCTGGCCGTGCACGGAGCGACCGGCAAGGTCGAACTGCTCACGCACCATTCGATCATGGAATGCGGCAACCAGATTTCGCCGCAGCTCGTGTCGGGCCAGTTGCAGGGTGGTCTCGCGATGGGCATCGGCCATGCGCTGCACGAGTACCTGCCGCTTTACGAGGACGGCCCGGGCAACGGGACGTGGAACTTCAACCGTTACCAGCTGCCGCGCGCGTCCGACGTCGCCGTCTGGACGCAGACGGGCGACGTGCTGCCGCCGCTGTCCGAGACCGATCCGCCGAAGGGTGTCGCCGAAGTGGTGATGATCCCCGTCGTCGGCGCGATCGTGAACGGCATCGCGCACGCGATCGGCCATCGTTTCACCGATCTGCCGGTGACCCCGCAAAAGATTCAGGAGGTGCTCGCATGACGACCGCCCAAACCGCGGCTTCGGCCGCGAGCGCCAGCGTGGCTGCGACTGGCGCTTCCGCACCGGCGGCAACTTCGGCCGCATCGGCGTCCGTTCCCGCCGCCCCGGCTGCGCCGGCATCGGCCGCGGCCGCCGTCGAGCGTCCGCTCGTCCGGTTCCAGCAGAAACCGCTGTCGGTCAGGATCAACGGCAAGACCGTCGGCCCGATGCAGGTGCCGGAAGGGCTGATGATGATCGAGTTCCTGCACGAGTACGCGGGCCTCACCGGGTCGCGGCTCGGCTGCGGGCAGGGCATCTGCCATGCGTGCGTCGTGATCGTCGACCAGCCGGACGGCACGAGCGAGGAAATGCGCACCTGCATTACCGGCGCGCACTTCTTCCACGGCCGTTCGATCCGCACGATCGAAGGCCACGCGAAGCGCAACGAAGCCGGCGAAGTGGTCGAGCTGTCGCCGATCCAGCAGAAGTTCCTCGAGCACTTCAGCTTCCAGTGCGGCTACTGCACGCCGGGTTTCGTCAACGCGGCGACCGTGCTGATCGAACGCCTGAAGCGCGAGCCGATCGCGAAGGCCGACGTGGAACGCACGATCACCGACGCGCTCGACGCGCATCTCTGCCGTTGCACGGGCTATGTCCGCTACTACGAAGCCGTCAAGGACGTGGTGCTGACGACGCCGGGACTCGTGAAGGACGCCGCATGAACCGCACACTCGCTCATCGTGTCGCGCGGGCCGCGCGCCTGCCCGCGCTCGCAGCGGCCTGCGCGCTGCTGCTCGCCGCGTGCGGCGGCCACGACGCGCCGGCCTCGAACGCGGCGTCCGGCGCGCCCGGCGCCGACCCGGTCGCGCGCGGCCGCTATCTCGTGAAGGCCGCCGACTGCGCGGCGTGCCACACCGCGAAGGACGGCGCGCCGTTCGCCGGCGGCGCGGCGCTCGAATCGCCGTTCGGCACGTTCTACGGCTCGAACATCACGCCCGACAAGGATCACGGGATCGGCAACTGGAGCGCGGACGACTTCTATGCCGCGCTGCACGACGGCAAGGCGCCGGGCAAGCGCCTGTATCCGTCGATGCCGTACACGTCGTACCGGCAGCTCACGCGCGCCGATGCCGACGCGATGTTCGCGTACCTGAAGACGGTCAAGCCGGTCGCGCAGGAAAACCGCGCGCATGAACTCAAGTTCCCGTACAACCTGCGCTTCGGCATGGTCTTCTGGGACATGCTGTTCCTGAAGGACAGCCTGCCGGATGCGTCGACCGGGCAATCCGCCGACTGGCAGCGCGGCCGCTATCTCGCGGGCGCGCTCGGCCACTGCGCGGAATGCCACACGCCGCGCGCCTTCACGGGCCAGCTCGACGGCGCGAAGCCGTTCGCGGGGGCCGCGCTCGGCCGCGTGGCCGCGCCCGACATCACGCCGGCCGGCCTCGCCGCGCGCGGCTGGACGGGCACCGACCTGCAGACGTTCTTCGGCGTCGGCATCGCGCCGCAAGGCTCGGCGTTCGGCGAGATGTATCCGGTCGTGCACCTGAGCACGCAGTACCTGACGAAGGACGACCTGCGCGGACTGTCGGTGTACCTGCTCGGCGATACGCCGCCCGCGCCGCAACCGGTGAAGCCGGTATCGGCCGATGCCGCGCAACTGGCCGCCGGCCGCTCGGTGTATCTCGCGGTCTGCGCGGGCTGTCACGGTTTCAACGGCGAAGGCAAGCCGCACGTGGCGGTGCCGATGAACGGCAACTCGACGGTGCGCCAGGGCGATCCGCGCAACCTGCTGGTCGCGATGCTCGACGGCATCGACGAGCAGAAGTTCGCCGGTTTCGAAAACCTGCAGCCGATGCCGGGTTTCGCGAAAACGTTGAGCGACGACGAACTCGCGCAGCTCGCGAACTACCTGCGCGCGACGTGGGGCGGCCAGCCGGCGAACGTCACGCCGGCCGACGTGAAGGCGATGCGTTGAATCGCGCCCCGGGGCGGGGCGTCGCGCACGAGGCGGCCGGTTTCCGGTGCCCGTGCGCGATGCGCCGCCCCGTTTTCCTGACGGCGGCGCGTCAGTAGCCGCCGCCGCCTCCGCTACCTCCCGAGCCGCCATACCGGCTCATGCCGGGTCCTTGCGACACGCCGCTGCCCGACGACGTACAGCCCGCCGACAGCACGAGCACCAGCGCCGCGACGAGCGCCGCGGCCAACGTTGCCGATTTCATTGCAATCTCCTTGCAGCGCGCAGGCCACGGGAAAGGCGGTTCGCGTGAACCGCGCGTCTGCGCGATGAGAAGACGTTTCGGCGGCGCGTTTATTCCATGCTTTTTGCGTATCGCCGCCGCCGCGGCGACGCCGGATCAACGATAGACGAGATCGGCGCGGCGGTTCTGCGCCCACGCTTCCTCGTCGTGGCCGAGCGCGACCGGCTTTTCCTTGCCGAGGCTGACGGCCTCGAGTTGCGTGGCCGGCACGCCGAGCGTCTGAAGCGCGCTCGCCACGGCCTGCGAGCGGCGCTGGCCGAGCGCGAGGTTGTATTCGGACGTGCCGCGCTCGTCGGTGTTGCCCTGGATCAGCACGTGCCGCGCCGGGTGGCTGCGCAGGTAGTCGGCGTGCGCCTGCAGCAGCGACTGGAATTCGGGCTTCACGGAGTACTGGTCGAAATCGAAGTAGATGCTGCGCTTGGCGAGCGGGCTGTTCGGATTGTTCAGATCGTCGGCCGTCACCGTCGCGACGGTTTCGCTCGAGGGCTCCGGTGCCGCGCCGGCATTCTCGGGCGTTTTCGCCGCGTTGTGACAACCGGCCAGCAGTACGAAAGTTGCCAGGACCGCAATTCGGTTCATTTTGCTCATCGTTCGTCTCCAGCGGTTGACTGCGTTGAAAGCGTGGCTGCGTGCCGTCCGCACGCAGCTGTCCGGCCGCCATGGCGCGAAAGGTCCGGCTCCGTTGCCGTGATGCAGGCTCGTAAGCCGATGGTGCGCCAGATGAAAGAATGTTGCGACCGGAACGCCGAATCGCGGCGTCGCTGCAAACAGATTAGGAAAAATGTCACAACGTGACCAGTTTCTTCGCATTTTTTGCGCAAATGCGACAGTCGGGAGGCATTCTTGCTTCCGCGCGCCCGTACGCGATACCCGACGCCCGCCACAGCGAAAAGGCCGCGCACGGAGCGCGGCCTTTCTCGTGTCGATCACGGCGATCGGGTGACGGGTGACGTGCTCGTCGGATGCAGCCGGGCGGCCGCGGGACGCCGCATTCGTCAGAACTTGTGCCGCAGCCCGAGCGCGACGACGACCTGGTTGCTGTTCGCCGAAGGCGTCAAGGTCCAGACGGTCGCGTTGAACGCCGGATTGCCGTTGCCGCCGCTCACGCTCTGGTAAGTGCCTTCGAGATACGCATCCGTGCGCTTCGACAGCGCGTAGTCGGCCTGCGCGACGACCTGGTTCCATTTCGGACGCGTCTGGCCCGTGTGGGTGTCGAAGCGGCCCATCGTGTACGTGTATGCGGCGGCGACGCTCAACGCGCGCGTGACGAAGTAGCGTCCGTCGATCGAGAAGTTGTCGAACACCAGCGATTCGCCCTTCAGCGGCGCGATGTTGCCGCCCTGGAGCACGCCCGTCACGCCGTCGGTGGCCGAATGCGACCACGCGGCGCCGACCGAGTGCGGCCCGAACGCATACCGGCCGGCCAGGGCCCAGATCTGCTGGTTGCCGCCCGTGATCGTCGCGGAGCCGTCGACCGTGCTCAGCGCGCCGTCCGGGTTCGGCGCGTTGCGGTCGCGGCTGATCTTCAGGTAGCCGGCGCCGAGCTTCAGCGGCCCGTTCGCATACGACACGCCCGTGCTCCACACGGCATTGTTGGAGAACTGGCCGGCCGTGTTCGAGAAGCCGACCATCGCGCCGAACGTCAGCCCGCGAACCGTCGGGCTCGTATATTTCACCGCGTTGTTGATGCGCAGGTTGCGGTTCGAATCGTCGTTGTCGTACGGGTGGACGGCGAGGTTGCCGCCCCAGCCGGGGCCGGACGCGCCGAGCGGCGTCACGAAATCGAGGATCAGGTCGTACTGGCGGCCGAAGGAAAGCGTGCCGGCCGTCTTCGAGCTCACGCCGATCCACGCCTGGCGGCCGAACAGGTCGACGCCTTTCTGCGACAGCTTGCCGGTGGTGCCCGAGAAGCCGTTTTCGAGCGCGAAGACCGCGGCCATCCCGCCGCCGAGATCCTCGCGGCCGCGCAGCCCCCAGCGCGACGCATTCAGCGCGCCGCTCGTCATCGCGACGCTGCCGCCGCCGGGCGAGCCGGCGCCGCGCGTGCGCTGGTTGGTCGAGTAGGTGATCGACGTGTCGATCAGGCCGTACAGCGTCACGCTGCTCTGCGCATGCGCGACATTCGGCACGAAGCTGCTCAGGCAGGCGGCAATGACGGTCCCCGCGACGCGTGCGCCGGCCTGCGGGTTCATTTGGCAGGAATGCATAGGAGTTTTCTTGTTGTGGGTCCGGCCTGGCGGCCGATGGATCGAGCGGCCATTATTGGAGATCGTGCGGCGGTCGATTAAGGCGTTGCACAGGAAAGGTCCTGTGCGGAATCGCGCGGAATCGCGATGCGTCGACGGCGGGGGCGGCGGTCGGAAAGG
>NZ_JACCQA010000070.1:0-15741 GCF_015712215.1 Burkholderia sp. 9779_493 | reverse complement strand
AGTCGGCGCTGGTGTCGCATGAACTCGTGGCCGAGGCGGCGGTGGTCGGCCGTCCGGACGACACGACGGGCGAGGCGGTCGTGGCGTTCGTGGTGCTGAAGCGTTCGCGCCCGGAAGGCGACGAAGCGGCGGCGCTCGCGAAGACGCTGCGCGACTGGGTCGGCAAGCAGATCGGGCCGATCGCGAAGCCGAAGGACATCCGCTTCGGCGACAACCTGCCGAAGACGCGCTCGGGCAAGATCATGCGACGCCTGCTGCGCTCGCTCGCGAAGGGCGAGGCGATCACGCAGGACACGTCCACGCTCGAGAACCCGGCCATCCTCGAGCAGTTGAACCGTTCGATGTAACGCCGCCCGCCACGGCGGGCGCATCGCTTCACCGCGGCGTCGCAGCACGGCCGCTGGCCCGTTTCCCACGCCGGGCTCGCGGCCGCGTTCGCGCCGGCGAGAAGCATCGCCGTGCGTTCCCCGACGGCACGGCATGCAGGCGGCTCGCAGCGCTTCCGCCAACGAAGGTTTAATCAGTTATACGTATTACAACATTCACAAAACGGAGACAGACGATGAAGAGCAGGACATGGACGATTTGCGCGGCGCTGCTCGGCGCGGCGGCAAGCACGAGCAGTTTCGCGCAGAGCAGCGTCACGCTGTACGGCGACCTCGACGCCGCGTTGCTCTATACGAGCCGCTCGCTGGACTCGGCGACCGGCGGCAACGCCGGACGCCAGTTCGCGCTGACCGACACGGGCATGACGCCGACCAACTTCGGCATCACGGGCACCGAGGATCTCGGCGGCGGGCTGCACGCGCGATTCAAGCTGGAAAGCGGCTTCAACATCACGGACGGCGCGTTCGGCCACTCGAACGGCAACTTCTTCGGCCGCCAGGCATGGGTCGGAATCGACGGCGGCTTCGGCGAAACGAAGGTCGGCCTGCAGTTCTCGCCGTTCGTGCTCGCGATCCTCGGATCGGATCCGCGCAACGTCTCGCACTTCGGCGCCGCGCTGGTTCCGTACGTCGACAACGTGCTCGTCACGGGCCTCTTCAACCCGAACGCGATTTCGTACACGAGCCCGACCATCGCCGGGCTGACGGCCAGCGCGATGTTCGGCTTCGGCGGCAAGGCCGGCGACTTCCAGGCGGGACGCCAGTATTCCGGCAGCCTCACCTATACGAACGGCGGTTTCATGCTCAACGCGGCGCTCTACGACGGCAACGGCGGCACGTCCCCGACGCCGGTGCCGAGCACGGTCGCGTTCGTCGGCCGCACGATCGGTGCCGCCTACACGTTCGGGCCGGTGACCGGCAAGGCGTCGTTCACGAGCTACAAGGTCGCCGGCTCGTTCAGCAACAACGTGTATAGCGCCGGCCTCGACTACCGCGTCACGCCGGCCCTCGACCTGAACACCGGCGCGTGGTACACGACCGACCGCAACGACTCGCACAATCATTCGCTGCTGGCCGCGATCGGCGCCGACTACAGCCTGTCGAAGCGAACCGGCCTGTATGCGCAGGTCGGCGTCGTCAACAACCACGGCGCGATGAATACCGGCCTCGGCATCACGGGCGGCGCGCTGTACGGGCTGCCGGGCACGACGGTCGGCGTCAACGCCGGCATTCACCACGTGTTCTGACGCAGCGCCTGTGGACGGGCGGCCGCCACGCGCCGCCCGTCCCTCGTCACGCCGCCGCGCGGCCGCCACGGCAAACGTGGCGCAAACGTGGTGCAAACGCGCCCCGCCCGGCGCCGGTCCGGCCGTCGGGGGTGCCGATCTCGATGTTTACCCGACCTCAAGTCCGCGGCCGTGCAGCCGTCAAGTCAGGAACGCACGCCCACCATCCGCCGGGAACCCGGTGCGCATGTCCTCAAGGAGACCCACCAACGTGAACTTCTTCGGAATCGGCCGCGGCCGCCGTTCGTCGCGCGCGCTCGTCGGCGACATCGCCGAACAGGCCGGCAGGCTGGGCATCGAGATCTGCGACGTGTCGGGTCACGTCGAGGAAGTCGCGGCCCGCGTCGCCCGGCAGGCGGAGGTGTGCCACACGCTGCGCGAATCGGCCGCCCTCACGCTGCGCGGCAACCACCGGATCGCCGAGGCCGCGCAGCAGGTGCGCGACGTCAGCGCCAATGCGTCGAATGCGGTCCGGCAGTCACAGCAGACGATCGAGGCCTCGCTCGCCGACATTCACGGCCTCGTCGAGGGCGTCACCACGATCAGCGACCAGATGGGCGCGCTGCGTGACGCACTCGATCACGTGCGGGCCGTGTCCGAGGAAATCTCCGTCATCGCGCGCCAGACCCACCTGCTCGCGCTGAACGCCGCGATCGAGGCCGCGCGCGCCGGCGAGTCGGGCCGCAGCTTCGCGGTCGTCGCGGCCGAGGTCAAGAACCTGTCCGCGAAGACCGGGCAGGCGACGGCCCAGATCGAGACGACCCTCGCGCGGCTCGCCGAGCAGACCGAACACCTGCTCGCGGAAGGCACCGATAACGCCGCCCGCGCGCATCGCGTGCGCGAGGGCACGCGCACGATCGGCGAGGTCGTGCACGCGACCGGTCACGCGATCACCGAACTCGCCGGCGAGGCCGAACAGATCGCGTCGCTGACGGACGAGATCGAGACGCAGTGCCATCGTCTCGACGAACAGGTGGGCGAGATGGCGTCCGGCGTCGAGAACTCGGCCGAGAACTTCTCGCAGGCCAAGGACCGGCTCGGCAATCTGCTCTCCGTCTCCGAGACGCTGATCGAGCTCACCGCCGCGACCGGTATCGAATCGCCCGACACGCGCCTGATCGACGCCGCGCGCAGCACGGCCGCCGCGATCGGCAAACTCTTCGAGGAGGCGGTCGGGCGCGGCGACATCGCACTCGACGCGCTCTTCGACGCGCACTACGAACCGATTCCCGGCACCGACCCGCAGCAGTTCATGACGCGCTTCACGGCGTTCACCGATCGCGTGCTGCCGGCCGTCCAGGAGCCGGTGCTCGATCTCGACGAACGCATCGTCTATTGCGCGAGCTTCGACCGGCAGTGCTACCTGCCGACCCACAACCGGAAGTTCTCGCTGCCTCAGCGCTCGGACGCCGCGTGGAACGCGGCGAATTGCCGGAACCGCCGGATCTACACGGACCGCACGGCGCGCATGTCCGTGGCGCATGACAAGCCGTTCCTGTTGCAGACCTATCGGCGCGACATGGGCAACGGCCAGTTCGCGCTGATGAAGGACGTGTCCGCGCCGATCGTCGTCGGCGGACGGCCGTGGGGCGTGCTGAGAATCGGCTACAGCGTCTGAACCGGCGCGAGCGGGCCGCGCCTGCTTACTGCTCCAGCCCCACTCCCGGCGGCCGCTGATCGCTGCGCCCGTGATCGTCGACCACCCGCACCGTATAGCTGCCGGCCGTGCGCGGCTGCCAGAGCAGCGCGTCGCCGGTGCGCTGCGGCCGACATACGCATCGTTGACGAACCCGTACAGCCCATGCGCGCTCGCATCGGCGGTCGCGTTGAACGCGATGCGCGTTTCGTCGGTGGTCTTCACGCGCTTCGCATACGGACTGCCGTGTAGCGGCGACGTGACGCGCGGCGGGTCGCCTTCGACCTGCCCGGCATCGCGGCAATCCGGATGCAGCACGCCCCGGTCGAAGCCGGGCGCATAGACGAACGGCTTGAGCGTGGAGCCCGGCGAGCGCCGCGCGAGCGGGCCGTTCACCTGCCCGTCGATCGAGCGATCGAAGAAGTTCGCGGGGCCGACCCTCGCCTTCACGCCCATGTCGCACGTATCGTTGCGCGCAGCGAGCGTCTGGTCGACCGCATGCGGCGCGTCGAACGGCAACGCGGACAGCGGCTTGAGCGACGCATCGCCCGGATGCGTCGTCAGCCAGCGCGCATACAGCCGGTTACGCGACGCGGCCAGCGCACGGTCGATCGCGTCCTGCCCGCCGCGCACGTAGGTGATCCATGCGTCGCACGCGAGCCCGTACGGATTGAAACCCGGATGCCACCGGAACCTGCGGTCCTCGTGCAGCATCACGGCTTCGACGAGTTGCGGCCCACGCGGGCGCCGTCCACGATACGTCGCCGAACCGGCAGGCGGTCGGGTATCGGCTGGTCGCGGACCGTCGCTACTCGACGGTTGCACGCGGTCGCGCCACGTTCGCTAGAATGCGCGGCTCGGCAGGATCGAATCGAAATGAAAGGAAACCGCTTGAAACTCCCGTTCGAATGGCAGATCGGGCTGCGCTACGCGCGGGGCGGCCGGCGCTCGGCCGGCGACGGCTTCGTGTCGTTCATCGCCGGCGCCGCGATGGCCGGCATCGCGCTCGGCGTGGCCGCGCTGATCGTCGTGCTGTCGGTGATGAACGGCTTTCGCACCGAGGTGCGCGACCGGATGCTGTCGGTGCTCGCGCACGTGGAAATCTTCTCGCCGTCCGGCGCGATGCCCGACTGGCGACTGACCGCGCACGAATCGTTACAGAATGCGGCGGTGCGTGCCGTCGCACCCTACGTCGACGCGCAGGCGCTGCTGACGAACGCCGGCAACGTGACGGGCGTCGCGCTGCGCGGCATCGATCCCGTGCTCGAGCCGCGCGTGTCCGAGATCGCGCGCAAGCTGAAGACCGGGCGCCTCGACGCGCTCGCGCCGGGCGAGATGGGTATCGTCCTCGGCGCCGCGCTCGCCGATGCACTGCACGTGAAGATCGGCGACCGCATCACGTTCTTCGCGCCCGGCAACCGTGCGCGCCTGGGCGACGCGCTGCCGCGGTTCCACCAGTTCAACGTGGTCGGCACGTTCGAGTCGGGCCACTACCAGTACGACAGCGCGCTCGCGTACATCCACATCCGCGATGCGCAGCAACTGTTCAACGTGCCCGCGCCGACCGGCATCCGGCTGCGCATCGACGATCTGCAGCGTGCGCCGGAGATCGCGCTGGCGCTGTCGCGTACGCTGTCGGGCGACCTGTATATCCGCGACTGGACGCGGCAGAACCGCACGTGGTTCGAGGCCGAGCGGCTGCAGAAACGCATGCTGTCGCTGATCCTGATGCTGATCGTCGCGGTCGCCGCGTTCAACCTCGTGTCGTCGCTCGTGATGACGGTCACGCAGAAGCAGGGCGACATCGCGATCCTGCGCACGCTCGGCGCGCCGCCCCGCTCGATCATGAAGATCTTCGCGATCCAGGGAATGACGATCGGCCTCGCCGGCACGCTGGCAGGCGTCGCGCTCGGCTGCGCGATCGCGGTGAGCATCCCGGTGGTGCTGCCGGCGATCGAGCAACTGCTCGGCATCCGCTTCCTGACGCCGTCCGTGTATTTCCTCAGCGCGCTGCCGTCGAAGCTGTCGGCGCTCGACGTGACCGAGATCGCGTCGGCCGCGTTCCTGATGTCGTGCGTCGCGACGCTGTACCCGAGCTGGCGCGCCGCACGGGTGCGGCCGGCCGAAGCGTTGCGCGACGAGTAGACGCAGCCGGCTCGATTGGCGCGGCGTTACGCGATCTCGTGGAAACCGACGCTGTTGCCGCCGTCCGGCGTGTAGCCGGCGAGCACGTCGAAGCCGACGTTGACGAGTTCCACGCGCATGCCGTAGGACTTGTTGCCGGACGCGTCGACGAAAATCGCCGTGCCCGACGATAGCTGGCGTGCGGCGTCCAGCAACGCGAGCGTGCCGCGCGCGCTGCCGGCCGACGGCGCGATCGTCAGCGTCGTGCCGTCCTGCGTGGTGAAGTGCCCGCCGGGCGGCACGGGCGGCGGGTTGTCCACGACCGACCGGTCGAGCAGGCTCATGAAGTGAAAGCGCGTGTCGGCGCCCTGGCTCGCCGCCGCGCGATCGCTGTCCGTGAACGTGTCGCCTCGCACGGCCGCACCCTGAGCGGCGATATCGACGGCCTGCTCGTGAAACGCGCGCGTCGCGAGCACGAGGCCGGCGTTCGAATTCAGCGTCGACTCGATCCATGCGCGATCGCTGTCGGTCAACGTCTTCGACACGACCTTGATCCGGCCGGCGTCGGTGATGAAATCGAATGGCGCATCGGCCAGGTCCGGCCGCTTCGCGACGATGTCCCGCAGGCTCGTCGCGAGCGCGTCGGTCACGCCGCGCAGCTTCATCGACAGGTCGCCCACCATCGACAACTGTTTCGTCAGCGCCGCCTGCTGCGCTTCCGGGTCGATTGCCCGGATGCCGATCGGCGCGTCTTGCGGTGCGCCGGACGCGGTCGCGTCCGTCGTCTGACGCCCGTCGAGCGCCGCCTGTGCCATTTGCGCGAGCGTAAGGCCGCCCGCCGCCGTGACCGGAATCGTCATTGCCCTCTCTCTCGTTTTCAGCGCGTTTTTCATTGTTTACGGACGGATGGCCGGGAAGTTGAGCGTGCATGCAACACACACGTCGAAACTTTGTTTGACCCGAACTAAAAAAGTTTGACACGGGCATTTCGCTGAGATAACTTTTGCGCAAGCTTCCGGAAAGCAATCCGGCCAGCGTGCCGACTCGCGTCGCGCTTTCCTGCCGTTGCAGCACCGCCGTTCGCAACATTCCCGCCTCATTGAATCGTGCCGTTCCGTTTCATTCGAAACCTGAAGGAATCCCGGGCATGCCCGCATTTGATTCGCAGTCCTGCATTCGCAGCGAACCGCCGCACTGACGATTTCCGTTCGGGGCGATGCACTCGCCTCGACGCCGGCCGGATGCGCGCCGCCTGACGCGCGCCGGCACCGGGCGAGACGCTCATCCATCTCGCCCGCCGTTTTTTGATGGTGCAGTTCCGCTTCATCCGACGCAGCACCCGGCCAGGCCGCAGGGGGCGTATCGCGAGCCAGCCGGTTCCAGACAAACACAAGAGACGAGGTCGATTCAATGAACATTCATCGAACCGGAGTGCGGCGCGCATGGCTGCCCGCGCTCGTGGCGGCCGCGACGCTCGCCGCGTGCGGCGGCGACGACGGCGGCAGCGTGGCGGGCGTGTCAGCGCTCGCGCAGGGCCAACAGGAGGGGGCCTCCGCCGCGGCCGACACGGCCAATACGCCATCGCTCGCGTCGCGCTTTTCGCCGTCCGGCGTGCCGTACGCGAATCCGGCGAGCGGCGGACGCTACAAGCCGGTGATCAGCAACGGCCAGGTGCAGCCGTCGCTGTCGGGCGGCACGATCGAGGAAAACGCGTGGGTCGACACGCCGGTCGATTCCGACGGCGACGGCACGCGCGACCGCATCCACGTACGCATCGTGCGGCCGTCCGAAACCGCGAACGGCGCGCGCACGCCCGTCATCGTGCTCGCGAGCCCGTATTACGCCGGGCTCGCCGACAGCCCCAATCACGACGTCGACGTCGAACTCGACGGCACGCCGCATCCGGCCGCGACCGCCGGTGCCGCGGCATCGGCGTCCGCCCGCATCCTGGCCGCGGCGCCGCAATCGCGGATGCTGCAGCAGGTCGAGGCGGCTGCCGCCGGCCGCTCGTGGATCGAAAGCTATTTCGTGCCGCGCGGCTTCACGATCGTCTATGCGGATTCGCTCGGCACCGCCGGCTCGGACGGCTGCCCGACGATCCTGACGCGCGACGAATCGGTCGCGATGGCGTCGGTGATCCGCTGGCTCGGCCGCGATGCGACCGCGAAGGACGCGAACGGCAAGACGGTCGTCGCGAACTGGTCGACCGGCCACGTCGGCATGTACGGCGTGTCGTACGACGGCACGCTGCCGAAGATGGTCGCCAGCCTGCGCACGCGCGGGCTCGACGCGATCGTGCCGATCGCCGGGCTGTCGAACATGTACGGCTACTACCGCTCGGGCGGCCTCGTGCGCGCGCCGGAAGGCTATCAGGGCGAGGACGTCGACGTCTACATCAAGGCGCTGCTGACCAACGCGCATCCGGAGCGCTGCACGCACCTGATCGACGAAGCACTGCAGCAGGAAGACCGCAAGACCGGCGACTATTCGCCGTTCTGGGCCGCACGCGACATCCCGACCGGGTTCGCGGTCGCGCCGGCGCTCGTCGCGCAGGGCCTCACCGACGACAACGTGCGCGTCGACCAGTCGACGTCGTGGTATCTGGCGATGCGACGCCAGGGCGTGCCGACCCAGCTGTGGCTGCATCGCCTGAAGCACACCGATCCGACCCGCGTGCCGGGCATGGCCGACGCGTGGACCGCGGAGGTGAACCGCTGGTTCACGCGCTACCTGATCGGCTATGACAACGGCGTCGAGCAGGATCCGCGCGCGGTGATCGCGCAGGCGGACGGCACGCTGCTGAAGGAAGCCGACTGGGCCGCGCGGCGCGCCACGCCGGTCACGTACTTCGCGGGCGGCGACGGCGCCGGTACCGGCACGCTGCTGCGGCTGCCGAGCGGCGGCCCGCTCGCGCGCTTCACCGACGATGCGCGCATTCCCGCGCTCACGCTGGCGAACACGCCGACCGGCGAAAACCGCAGCCGCTTCGAGACGGCCCCGCTGACAGCCGCCACGCGCATCTCCGGCACCGCGACCGCGCACGTCAGGCTGACCTTCACGGGCGTCGCGAACGTGACGGCGCTGCTGGTCGACCGCGCGCCGGACGGCACGGCGACGATCGTCACGCGCGCATGGACCGACCCGCGCAACCGGCTGTCCGAGTGGGTGTCGCAACCGGTGCTGCCCGGCATGCCGTACGACCTGAAGCTGACCTTCATGCCGCGCGACTACCGGCTGGAAGCCGGCCACCGGCTGGGGCTCGTCGTCCTCTCCAGCGACTACGAGGCGACGCTGCGACCGACGCCCGGCACGGGCCTGACGCTCGATCCGGCCGGCACGTCGGTGACGGTGCCGCTCGCGTCATCATCGACGGGCGCGTAGCCGTGCGCCGGCTGGCAGCCTGACGCTGCCGTCTCCCCCGCCCGCATCCGCGTCGATGCGGGCGGGGGCATCGCTGCAAGAAGGGAACACCTGCGCTAGGCTGCGGCAATCGAATGCCTACGGTGAGCCCCCATGATTCCTCTCAGCGCCAAAGCCATCGTCCGCAATGGCCGTTCCGTCCTGTTCCTGCGCAATCCCCGCGACGAGTGGGAGCTGCCGGGCGGCTGGCCCGAAGCGGGCGAATCGCTCGAAGACGCGGTCACCCGCGAAGTGGAGGAAGAATGCGGAATCGTCGCGTCGGCGATCCGCTACGTGGGCAGCCGCTCGTGCGAGGTCGTACCGGGCAAGCGCGTACTGATCGTGTGCTTCCAGTGCGAGGTCGATCGCCATGACATCGTGCTGAGCGACGAGCACCACCAGTTCGGCTGGATCGATCTCGATGCCGACAAGCCGGCGAACCTGCCGGATTTCTACTGGACATTCTGCAAGCAGGCGGACTGATTCGACGCCGCCACGCGGCGCTCACACCGGCGTCAACACCGGCTGCCCCGCGAAATGCCGCGCCGCGTTGTCGAGAAACTGCCGCACCGAACGATCGAGCGCCTCGGGCGACCAGCCGCCCATGTGCGGCGTGAGCACGACGCTGTCGAGATCCGTCAGCGCACGCGGCGGCTCCGGTTCGCCCTCGTACACGTCGAGCCCCGCGCCCGCGATGCGCCGTTCGCGCAGCGCGTCCGCCAAAGCAGCGGTATCGACAACACTGCCGCGCGACACGTTGACGAGAAAGCCGCCGGGGCCGAGCGCGTCGAGCACGGTGCGATCGATCAGATGCCGCGTGCCCGCGCCGCCCGGCGTCGCGACGATCAGGAAATCGGCCCACTGCGCGAGCGCGTCGACCCGGTCGAAATAGCGATACGGCACGGGCTTCTCCGACCGGTTGTGATAACCGATCTCGATGTCGAAGCCGGCCGCGCGGCGCGCGCATTTCTCGCCGATCTTGCCGAGCCCGACGATGCCGAGCTTCTTGCCCGACACGTTCGGCGGCATCGACAGCCCGTCGCGCCATACGCCCGCGCGGGTCTTCGCATCGAGCTGCACGACGTTGCGCACCGCCGCGAGCAGCAGCGCGAACGCGTGATCGGCGACGCAATCGTCGTTGGTGCCGGCGCCCGTGACCACGACAATGCCGCGCGCCTTCGCATGCGCGACGTCGATGTGCTCGTAGCCCGCGCCGAGCGCGCTGACGAACGTGAGCCGCGGCAGCCGGTCGATCTCGGCGGCGGTCAGCCCGGTGCTGCCGTTGGTCAGCACCGCACGAATCGTGCTGCCGTGTTCGGCGATCGCGCGTTCGCGCGCATCGGGCGTCGGGGCATAACGCACGTCGAACGACGCGGCGATCTCGCGATGCGCGTCGCCGCGCAGCGCGATGAGGACCAGCAGCTCGGGCTTCATGTCAGCAAATGTCCGCAGGCGGGGAACGAATTTCAGTGTAACAAGCCCGCATGACGGATGCGGGTTATCCCCACACCGGCTGTGGACACGCCGCCGCACGCGGTTTGCCAAAGCCGGCTCAGTCAAGTAACTTTCGGCGTACGCCCCCGTCCTGGAGATTGGCCCCGATGAAGCTCGCCCTGCCCGCCCGGATCCTGGGCCTCGCGTTCGCCGCCGCCATCGTGGCGCCCGGCGCGCACGCCGACACGCCCGTCGTGGTGTCGTCGAAAATCGACACCGAAGGCAACCTGCTCGGCAACCTCATTTCGCAGGTGCTGAAGGCCCACGGCATTCCCGTCACCGAAAAGATCGCGCTCGGCACGACGCCGATCGTGCGCAAGGCGCTCACGAGCGGCGAGATCGACGTCTACCCCGAATACACGGGCAACGCCGCGTTCTTCTTCAACAAGGCCGACGACCCGGTGTGGAAGAACGCGAGCCAGGGCTACGACACCGCGAAAAAACTCGACTACGCGGCGAACCATCTCGTGTGGCTCGCCCCGGCGCCCGCGAACAACACGTGGGGCGTCGCGCTGCTTGCGCCCGTCGCTCAGTCGCAGCACCTGAAGACCTTCTCCGACTTCGGCAAGTGGGTGGCCGGCGGCGGCAAGGTGAAGCTCGCGGCCTCGGCCGAATTCGTGAACAGCGCGTCGGCGCTGCCGTCGTTCGAGAAAGCGTACGGCTTCAAGCTGAAGCCCGAGCAGCTCGTCGTGCTGTCCGGCGGCGACACGGCCGCGACGATCAAGGCCGCCGCGAACCAGACCGACGGCGTGAACGCCGCGATGGTCTACGGCACCGACGGCGGCATCGCATCGAGCGGCCTCGCGGTGCTCGACGACGACAAGCACGTGCAGCCCGTCTACGCGCCGGCGCCGGTGATCCGCGAAGCCGCGCTGAAAGCGCATCCGCAGATTGCCGACTTGCTCAAGCCCGTGTTCGCGAGCCTCGACCTGAAGACGCTGCAATCGCTGAACGCCCGCATCCAGCTCAACGGCGAGCCGGCGGCCGGCGTCGCGAAAAGCTACCTGAAAGCGAAGGGTTTCGTGAAATGACGGAGCGCGCGGCCGCGTCCGCGCGGCGCGTCACGCTCGACAAGGTCGGCATCCTGATCGGCATCCTGACGATCGTCGCCGTGTTCGGCCTGTCGTTCGCGGTGCTGCGGCCGAACCGGATCGCGGCCGGTACCGGGCTGTCGGTGTTCGCCGCGCTGCCGGCGATGCAGGGCGCCGCGCTCGCCGCGCTGTGGACCGTCGGCGCGCTGTGGGCGATGACGGCGAGCCGCCCCGCGTGGCGGCTCGCGGCCGGCTGCGCGGGGCTCGCGACGCTCGCGTATGCGGTCGGCGCGGCCGCGACGCACGTCGTCGCGCCCGACGACATGCTGGCCCGCGTGTCGCCCGACGCCGGCGTCTGGTTGCTGCTGTTCGCGTGGGCCGTGCTCATCGCCGACGCGCTCGCGCGCCTCGCGTTCGGCCCGTGGCGGCGTCTCGCCGCGCTCGCCGTCGCGATCGCGGCGGTTGCCGTGCCGCTCGCGAGCGGCTGGTGGGACGGCCTCTCCGTGATGCGCGAATACGCGGTGCGCAGCGACGATTTCTGGCGCGAAGCGATTCGTCACGTGTCGCTCGCGGGCGGCTCGGTCGCCGCCGCGCTCGTGGCCGGCGTGCCGCTCGGCATCGCCTGTGCGCGCATCGCGGCGGTGCGCACCGTCGCGATGCCGGTGCTCAATATCGTGCAGACGATCCCCAGCATCGCGATGTACGGGCTGATGATGGCGCCGCTCGGCCTGCTCGCCGCGCACGTACCGCTCGCGGCCGCGCTCGGCATTCGCGGGATCGGCGTCGCGCCGGCCGTGCTCGCGTTGTTCCTCTACTCGCTGCTGCCGATCGCGTCGAGCGTCGTGGTCGGGCTCGAACAGGTGCCGCCGCACGTGACCGAAGCGGCCCGCGCGATGGGCATGACGCGCGTGCAGCGGCTGCTGCGCGTCGACCTCGTGCTCGCGCTGCCGGTGATCCTGAGCGGCGTGCGCATCGTGCTCGTGCAGAACATCGGGCTGACCGCGGTTGCCGCGCTGATCGGCGGCGGCGGATTCGGCACCTTCATCTTCCAGGGGATCGGTCAATCGGCCGCCGATCTCGTGCTGCTCGGCGCGATCCCGACGATCGCGCTCGCACTGGCGGCCGCCGTCGTGTTCGAAGCCGCGACGTCGCTCGCGAAGGGACGTGCAGGATGATCGAGATCGAACGAGTCGGCAAACGCTTCGGCGACGTGGTCGCCGTCGACGACGTATCGCTGACGATGCAGCGCGGCACGATCACGGCGCTCGTCGGCGCATCGGGCAGCGGCAAGTCGACGCTGCTGCGCATGATCAACCGGCTGATCGCGCCGACCAGCGGCACGATCCGCATCGACGGCGTCGATACGGCGACGGTCGCACCCGAGCAACTTCGCCGCGGCATCGGCTATGCGATCCAGGGGCACGGGCTGTTTCCGCACTGGAGCGTCGCGCGCAACATCGCGACCGTGCCGCGCCTGCTCGGCTGGCCGGCCGAGCGCATCGCCGCGCGCGTGAACGAACTGCTCGACCTGTTCCACCTCGCGCCGGCCGAATTCGCCGGCAAGCTGCCGCACGAACTGTCGGGCGGCCAGCAGCAGCGCGTCGGGGTGGCGCGCGCCCTCGCCGCCGAGCCCGCGATGCTGCTGATGGACGAACCGTTCGGCGCGCTGGATCCGATCATCCGCAACAAGGCGCAGGACGACCTGTTCGCGCTGCAGCGCCGCCTCGGCATCACCGTGGTGATCGTCACGCACGATATCGAGGAAGCGCTGAAGCTCGGCGACACGATCGCGGTGATGGATGGCGGCCGGCTGCTGCAGGTCGCGTCGCCCGCCGAGATTCTCGGCCGGCCGGCAGCGGGGGTGGTCGAACAACTGGTCGCGGGCGTCGACCGGCCGCTGCGCCTGCTCGCGCTCACGCCGATCGACGCCGTGGCCGAAGCCGGCCACGCCGACGGCGAACCGATCGCCGCGACGCGCACACTGCGCGATGCGGTGTCCGAATTGTTGTGGCGCGGTGTCGACGCGCTGCCCGTCGACGATACGGCCACCGGCGACCGTCACGCACACGGCCCCCGTCGCATCACGCTCGACGCGATCCGCTCGCACGCGAGGCAGCCCGCATGACGACGCGCAGCAGCGTGGGGCCCAAGCGGCCGTCGCTTCCCGCGTACGTCGCCCGCGCGGCCGCGCTCGCGCTGCTGCTCGTGCTGTTGTTGCGCCCGGCCTGGCTGCAGGATCTGTTCGCGCCGTTCGCGGACAACGGCGCGCCGGTGATCTACGATCGCGCGAGCCTGCTCGATCTCACGCTCGCGCATCTCGGCACGGTCGCGCTGTCGAGCCTGATCGGCACGATCGTCGCGGTCTCGGCGGGCATCGCGGTCACGCGTCCGTTCGGCGCCGATTTCCTGCCGGTCGCGCGCAGCGTCGTCGATATCGGCCAGACCTTCCCGCCGGTCGCCGTGCTCGCGCTCGCGGTGCCGGCAGTCGGCTTCGGATTGAAACCCGTGCTGATCGCGCTCGTGTTGTACGGACTCCTGCCGGTTTTCGAAAGCACGATCGCGGGGCTCGAGGACGTGCCGCGCGACGTCGTCGACGCCGCACGCGGGATGGGGATGAGCGGGTGGCAGCAACTGGTGTCCGTCGAGCTGCCGCTCGCGTTCCCGGTGATCGTCAACGGCATCCGCCTCGCGGTCGTGATCAATCTCGGCACCGCGACGATCGGCTCGACGGTCGCCGCGCGCGGGCTCGGCGACGTGATCATCGCGGGCCTGCAGACATCGAACACCGCGTTCGTGCTGCAAGGCGGCGTGATCGTCGGCTTGCTTGCGGTGCTCGTCAGCGATGCGATCGGCGCGATTGCGCGGGTAGCGAGCGCGCGGCGCGCCTAGCAGCCGTTGCGCAATTTTCCGAAGGAGCAACCATGTCCGTCCTCGACACCGGCCCGTTTTTTCATGGCACGAAAGCGGATTTGCGGATCGGCGACTTGCTGACGGCAGGCTTCCGATCGAATTATCGGGACGACGTCGTGATGAATCACATTTATTTCACGGCCCTGCCCAAAGGCGCCGGCCTGGCCGCGGAAATGGCCAAGGGCGACGGCCGGCCGCGGGTCTATATCGTCGAGCCCACCGGCGAATTCGAAAACGACCCGAACGTCACGGACAAGAAATTCCCCGGCAATCCGACGCGCTCGTATCGAAGCACGTCGCCTTTGAAGATCGTCGGCGAACTCGATCGCTGGGAACCGTACGATCCCGAGTTCATCCAGCAGCTCAGAGCCCGCATCGAAACCGGTATGGGCGAGATCATCAACTAGCGTTTCGTTCGCGCCGATTCGCAAATCGGGCCCGAACTGCCGCCGGCATGGGACACGGAAGCCGACGACATTGCCGCGATACCGCGGGGCGAATCGCAGGAAAGGACGGAAGCGCCCGGTTCATCCGGACTCCGATGCGTGTCCGTGCAACGATCGGCACGTCGATCATCGCGAACGTGACAAGCCTACACGTCGCTTTCACTCGAACCGGCCCTCGACCACCGGCCGCGATTGGTCGATATACTATGCGCCTCCCATTTCCCCGCACTCGACCATGCGACGACGGTTCTTCTGGCTGATCGTGCTTTCGCTCGGCATTGCGCAGCACGCCGCGGCGCAGCAGGCGCCCGCCTTGCCTGCCTCTGCGCCCGAAGCAGCCGCATCCGCGCCAGGCGACGCATCCGCACCGCTCGCCAACGATCAGCCTAACGAAGCAAACCGCCGCATCACGTCCTACCTGACGAAGAAATTCGGCGTCGCGAAGGAACGCGCCGCGAAGCTCGCCGATATCGTGAGCGTCACTGCGACGAAATATTCGCTGCCGCCGGCACTCGTTTACGCGATTATTTCGATCGAATCGCGCTTCCAGGAAAAGGCACGCGGCCAGCATGGCGCGACCGGGTTGATGCAAGTCGTACCGTCCGCGCACCGCGGCATGCTGCGCAACGTGAAGGATCTCACCGAGCCGAATGCGAACGTCGAGGTCGGCTCGCGCATTCTGTCGGGCTACGTGAAGGCGGCCGGCGGCAACGTGCAGGCCGGGTTGAAGAGCTACAGCGGCGGATCGAGTGCGTATGCGGCGAAAGTGATGCAGCGCGTCGATGCGTTCCGGTTCGTGCTCGAACCCGAGGACGATGCGAAAAGCGCGAATACCGGGAACGATGCGAACAACGCGAAGGCGCACATGGTGCCGGTCAGCGATCCGTCAGCGGCGCCCGCCGCGAACCGCAACGCGAAGTAAGTGCATGCAGGAACGTAAACGAGTGCGGCGGCGCATTCGCGCCGCCGCCCCATGGAATCGCCGGATCACCTCCCTCGTGCCTTGATCCGGCCCCCTCTGATCAAAGC